>JADJXA010000007.1 GCA_016716065.1 Candidatus Leptovillus gracilis
CTGGACCATCGGATTCCTCTGCAATTCTTTGGCCGAATCGCTGAGAACGATGGTCCCGGTCTGGAGTACATAGCCACGATGGGCGACTTGCAAGGCCATATGCGCGTTTTGTTCCACCAGCAAGACAGTCGTGCCAGTCTGGTTGATGGCTAGAATGGTGTCAAAAATGGCTTCCACCAGAACCGGAGCCAGACCCATCGAGGGTTCGTCCAGCAGCAGCAAGTTGGGCCGTGACATCATCGCCCGGCCCATAGCCAACATTTGCTGCTCGCCACCGCTCATGGTCCCGGCGAGCTGCTTTTTACGTTCTGCCAGACGAGGGAACAAGTCATAGACAGCTTGTATATCGGCGAGAATGCCTTCTTTGTCTGTGCGGTGAAAAGCGCCCATTTCCAGGTTTTCTAACACTGTCAATTTGGCAAAGACACCGCGCCCTTCGGGGACCATGGCCACGCCCTTGCTGACCAGGTGATGGGCTTTGAATTGGCTTAAATCTTCGCCGCCCAGAGTGATAGCGCCCGGCTTTGGCGGAATCAGGCCGCTGATGGAGCGCAGCGTGGTGGTTTTGCCGGCGCCATTGCCGCCGATGAGGGAAACAATTTCACCTTTTTCAACCTTCAGTGAAATACCTTTCAGGGCGTGAATGTTGCCGTAGTAGGCGTGTAGATTGTTGATTTCGAGTAGGGCCATCTGGATGATTCCTTGCCTCTTTCGTCGTAGTTTTCGGTATTCGGTGCTCAGTGACCAGTGTTCAGTGTCTTCCGTTTACACGGGTTACACAGGCACTTCAATAGTCGCGCTGGCGGCCGCGCCGCGCCCCAGATAGGCTTCAATAACCTGCGGATTGCTTTGGATGTCGGCCGGTAGACCCTCGGCGATTTTTTTGCCGTAATCCAACACGGTGATGTATTCGGAAATGCCCATGACCACGCGCATATCGTGTTCGATGAGCAGGATGGTGATGTCTAATTCGTCGCGCATGTGTTTGATAAATTCGGTGGTTTCGGCTGTTTCACGGGGATTCATGCCGGCCGTTGGTTCGTCCAGCAGCAGCAGTTTGGGTTTACTGGCTAAGGCCCTGGCAATTTCCAGGCGGCGCTGATCGCCATAGGGTAGGTTGCGGGCCAGGTCGTCGCCTTTGCCGCGCAGCCCCACAAAATCGAGCAGGCGGTTGGCTTCTTGAAGGGCTTCCCGTTCTTCCTTGACCGTTGTGGGCAGGTGGAAAAGCGCGCCGATCCAATTGGAATGCAGTTGGGGTTCCATGCCGCACAAGATGTTTTCAATGGTGGACATGGAGTTAAACAGGCGGATGTTTTGATAGGTGCGGGAGATGCCCAGTTGGGCGATTTGGTCAGGGGAGCGGCCTTTGATGGAACGGCCGTTAAACACAATATCCCCCTCGTCAATGTTGTAAAAGCCGGTGATACAGTTGAAGAAGGTGGTTTTCCCCGCGCCATTGGGGCCAATAATACTGACAATAGAGCGCAGAGGAATGCTAAAAGTCAGGTCGCTGACAGCCACCAAACCACCAAATCGTTTCACAACTCTTTGTGTTTCCAGGATGTTGGTCATGGATGTATCCTCTTTGCTTAGTAATCGTCTAGGAGTAACTTCCTGTTTTTTAGATTGGACCAATCTTGGAGATTGGTCCAATCTGGGCCATGTAATTTCTAGATGATCACTTAGGCCAGCGAGCTGGCTTCTTCCAGCTCATCGTCGTGCCTGTGCGCCATCTCTTCCGCTTCGTGCAGTTCGCGGCGGCGAATGGGTGAAGGCCACAGCCCTTCGGGGCGCAGCAGCATGGTGACGATAAGCAGCGCGCCATACAGCAGCATCCGATACTCGGCAAATTCGCGCAGCAGTTCCGGCAGGCCCACCAGCACCAACGCGCCGACCACCACGCCAGGCAAGCTGCCCAGCCCACCAACGATGATCAGACTTAACACGTTGATGGAGATGAGCAGGTTGAAGCTGTGGGGAAAGATGGAGCTAAGGCGAGCGGCAAAAATAGCCCCGGCCAGACCGGAAAAAGCGGCGCCGGTGGCAAAAGCCATCAGTTTGGTGCTGACAAGGCGGATGCCCATCGCTTCGGCAACGTCTTCATCTTCGCGCAGGGCCATCCACTGCCGCCCTAACCGCGCATCGCGGAAACGCCAGGAAACAAAAGCGGCCAAAAGACAGCCGGCCAATATCAGGTAATAAAAATGCTGCGGCTGGACAAAAACGAAGCTGCCGATTTGTGGCCGGCCGATTTGCAGGATACCTTGCGCGCCGCCGATATATGGTTTGAGCAGGTCGGAGACGACAAGGACGCGGATGATTTCACCAAAGCCCAGGGTAACGATGGCCAGATAGTCACCGCGCATTCGCAGGACAGGGATGCCCAGGATGATCCCGGCGGTGGTGGCGGCCAATACGCTGAAGGGCAGCGCCGTCCAAAATGACAACCCGCCGATACCCAGGTGTCCCTCGGTGGTGAGCAGCCCCATCACATAAGCACCGATGGCGAAAAAAGCGACGTAGCCCAGATCGAGCAGACCGGCAAAACCAACGACGATGTTTAGCCCCAGCCCCATGAGAATGAATGTGCCCACAATGTTGGCGACTTCGGTGAGGTAGGTTCCCATGATGATGGGCAGCATGAGGATGAAAATGATGAGCAGGCCGATGTTGAGGCGGCGTAGTTGGGTGGCGGTAGATGGCGACATGGTGGCGCGGCGCTGCTGCATGGCGCCCTGGCCCTGGGCGGCCCACCAGGCGCTGCCAACGGTGGCCAGGATGAAGATGAGAACGGCCGTCACCGGGGTAATCCCTTTAGCGCCAAACAAGAAGCTAAGCAGGCCGCGAGGGGCATACGGCCGTAAAATCAGCAGCAAAATCTCCGACAACAAGCCAATGCACAGCGTCCATAACAGGCCATACAGCAGCGGCTTCTGAATGCGCTGCGGCAGCATGTCGAAAGCCGCGCCCAGGACACCCAACACCCCCATGACGGCCAACAGGATCAGACTGCCGGTGACTGGTTCCTGCCCAAACGTCAGAATTTCGATGAGCGCCGGTGAGACGTTGACGAAGGAAGTGCGAATGCCTGGCCAGGCGATGGTCAGGAAAATGAGGGCGATGACGGGAACGGCCGTTAACAAGCCGGCCGTCAGACCACGCAGCACAACCCCCAACGGCGCGACCCCTTCACCCTTTTGCCAGGAAAAATACCCGGCGAGCAGCGCCGCGCCAAATAATAACAACTGTCCCAATGTTAAAACACCGGTGATAATGTCGCGCACGTCAAACGATTGAACCATGCCAATGGCGCTGACGCTTAAAGCCACCACCCCGGCGATCAGGCCAATACGGACCGCTTTGCCAAAGTTCGCTGTTTGGGTCATGGGTCGCTCCTTTAAGCCTTTTTCTCGGCCAACTTCTCGCCGATGAGACCTTGCGGACGGAAGATCAACACCAACACCAACATGGTAAAGGCGATAACGTCTTTCAATTGGTGCGCGCCGGTCAGTCCCAATCCTTCCAGGAACAGCGGCGGCCCCACCGCCTCGATCACGCCCAGCAGCAAGCCGCCCAGCGCTGCGCCGGGAATGCTGCCAATGCCGCCAAACACAGCGGCCGTAAACGCCTTGATGCCCGGCACAAAGCCCATGTAAAAATGAACCTGGCGGAACACCAGGCCCCACAACACCCCAGCGATGCCAGCCATCGAGGCGCCAATGGCAAAAGTGATGGAAATGGTGCGGTCTACGTTGATGCCCATCAACGCAGCGACATCTTTATCTTCGGCGACAGCGCGGATGGCTTTGCCTGTTTTGGTGCGCTGGATAAAAAGGGAGAGGAATATCAGGGCCAAAACGGTCGTAGCCATGACGACAACGCGAGTGCGCAAAAACTCCAGGCCAAAGATAGAGATGCGCCCTTGCAGCACAGCCGGGACGGGAAAGGGAATCAGCGCCGAGCCAAACAGACCGCGAAAAAAATATTGCCAGAAAAAGGACGCGCCAATGGCTGTAATCAGTGGAACCAGTCGGGGCGCGCGCCGCAGCGGGCGGTAAGCAATGCGTTCGGTTAACAAAGAGATGCCAATGGCGGTGAGAATGGAAACGGCCGTAATCAGCAGCAGCCCCAGCAATGGATTAGAATCTAAAAACCCCGATGCGCTTAAATACGTCGCTACCAACACAGTAGACGTCACCGCCCCCGACATAAAAAACTCACCATGGGCAAAATTAATCATAAACAAAACGCCGTAAACCATGGTGTAACCCAGGGCGATCAGCGCGTAAAGACTGCCTTGCGACAGACCTGAAATGAAAAAATCTAACCATGTGGACGCGGAGTACGTATTTCCCACCCCCAAAAACAGCTTGGCCACCGTACCATAAATAACCAATACAATGATGACAGCCCGAAACAACCACAAAAAGACGCCGATGAAATCAATCTCTTTGAATCGTGGGGACATGCGCTCCTGCTCCATAAGGTCACGGCCACAACGGGCGAGACCATACTCCTGCGTGTCGAGAACGGTTAAACCAAATGAAGATAAGAACAGGCTCCGGGCATGGCCGGAGCCTGTTCTTATTAACTCGGCATGTCAGACATAGCCGAATGCTTGAAGATTAGGGCCATATGCGAGCAAATTCGCCGCTTTGGACCTGACTGACGGAGATTTTCGGGTCGGCGCAGTCACCATTGGCGTTGCAGGTGATGGTTCCGGTAATACCTTCCAGGCCGGAAGTGGCAAACAAAGCATCGCGCAGCGCCTGACGGCCGATCAACAACGAACCGTCGGCCCCTTGTTGGGCGACCTTTTCGATGGCGTCCAGCACCATGTTGGTGGCGTCAAAGGCGTGGGCATGGAATGGCGCAGTGGGGTCGCCGCCGGCCTTTTCCCGATACAATGGCAGGAAGGTGTCGGTGTAGAAGGCATTGCTGAAGCTCAGGTCTGGGCCAGAGGCATACATCTCTTCAGACGTGCCAGACGTATTCGCCAGGAAGCTGGGCGATTGAATGCCATCCGCGCCGGCCAGGATGACGCCGCTCAGGCTGTCAATGTCGCTGGCTGTGTTCACAATCAACGAACCCAACGGGATGAAAACGGGCAGATAGATGAATTCTGGGCCAGCCGTAGCGACGGAAGTCAGCAGTGGCTCCACGTTGGTCGCGTCTGCGGCTTCCGCTTCAAAAGCGACCATTTCGCCGCCCAGAGCTTTGAAGGCGTCGGAGAAGACAGATGCCAGACCTTCGGTGTAGGGGTCGCCATCGTGGATGGCCGCTGCTTTGCGGATGCCCAATTCATTGTAGGCAAATTCGGCCATCGCCGCGCCCTGAACCTCGTCGTTGTGGGCGGTGCGCAGATAGCCGGGTTGATGCTGCGCCGGATCGGTCAGTGACGGGGAGGTGTTGGACGGGGAGACCATGGCGTAACCAGCATCCGATATGATTTTGGCTGCCGGAACGCCAGCGCCAGAGCAGCTCGTGCCAATCATGGCGACGATCTGCGGGTTGGAGACGATTTTCTGGGCTGAGGTTTGTCCACCTTCGGCGCTGCAGCCGTCATCTTCTGGCTGCAAGGTGATGGAATGGCCCATAATTTCGCCGCGCAAAGCAATGGCGATTTCTACGCCATACTGCGAGTCCAGGCCAAGTTCCGTGTTGGGGCCGGAAATGACCAGAGAGGACGCCAGCAGAATAGGATCACCGGCGGCGATTTCCACACAGCCGATGGCATCGGTACAGGTGGCGGCGGCGGGAGCTTCGGGGGCGGTTGCGCCGGTTGTGGGCTGGGCGGCCGGCTCAGTGGTGGTACCACCGCCGCCGCAGGCAACCAGGAACAGGGCCAACAACAGGGATAACAATACCAAGAGAGTTGATCGTTTCATGTTTTCTCCTCCTAAGGATGTTTTTATCATCTACAGAACTCAGTGATGAATTTTATACAGCTTAACTTACGTGACTTGATAGTGGGGGGGAACTTGGTGGTGCGTATAACAGGTTTTTCTCTTCTATTCCAGTTATCACCTCCTCATCAATAGTACTTTGATACCGAAGAAATTCTAGTGGATAATTATCTCTTGTCAAACGGCAATTTATTTTTGGGGGGAAAAGGACGGCCGTTCATTCCCCACCGGCCATCCTTTTACTGGGTTGTCTACTCGGGCAGTAACGCCCCAAAATCGTCAATGTCGTCAATATCGTCCAGATTTTCCACAAACTCACTGGTAACCATAAAGATAACCCGCTCGGCCATGTTAATCGCCCGATCTCCCATCCGCTCCAGATTATGACCAATCCACAGCAGGAAAGTGGCCCGCCGAATGTATCCGGGGTCTTGCTGCATTTGCTCTAAAGCCCCCACATAGAGTTTGCGATAATGATCGTCCAGTTTATCATCCCGTTTAATCACGCTGTAAGCCAGGTCTACATTACGCTCAATATAAGCACGCACACTCTGCTCCACCATTTGGCTGGCGCGTTTAGCCATTTTGGGCAGCTTGTACAATGTATCTATAGACTCTTCGCCTTCCAGGCGCGAGACCAGCTTGGCAATACCGGCGGCGTGGTCGCCAATGCGTTCTAGTTCCACCGCCATGTGAATACCGGCAATCACCACGCGCAGGTCAATGGCTAATGGCTGCTGGGTAGCCAGAATACGCAGGCTTTCTACTTCAACTTTGAATCGCAGGGCGTTGATTTCATGGTCGCCGACGATTACTTCTTGAGCCAGCCGCACGTCTCGCTGCGCCAGGGCGGTCATGGCCTGGTCTATGGCTGTTTCCACCAGGCTGCCCAGACGCAAAATATCTTCGCGCAAATCGTTTAATTCTCGTTCTAAGACGGCTCTTTGTTGCAAGGCCATGGGAACACCTCAATTTTGTGTCAGTTCTGTATACAACTGCATCCGATGGTTGCCGTCGGGGTCGGCCAGCGGCGCCCCGTGACCGCAGGCGAAGAGAGACGGCGTTTTTTCCAATAAACGAAGGGCGGACTGCTGGGCGGCTTGTTTGTCGGCGGTGATGGCCGGGGGAGAGGATTGGAGACGGCCGTTACGTGTGTTCAGCGCATCACCGGCAAATAACAAGCCGGTCGTCGGGCTGTACAGGGAGTAGTGGTCTGTCGTGTGGCCCGGCGTCGCCAATACTTCCAGGCCGCCCATCACCGGCACTGTGTCGCCAGCCCGGAAATGGCGCAGCGCCGCCTCAGGCACAGGTTTGTACCTGAAGAAGGTATCGGCGATGATATGGGCCAGCCAGGGGAGGTGTTTGGGGGAACGGCCGTTCTGCAGGAAAACGGCCGTGTCGTCACTGGCATACACCAGGGCGCCGGTGGCTGCCTGAACAGCCGCGGCGCTGCCGGCGTGGTCCAGATCGGCGTGGGTAATGACGATGCGCTTCAGGTCGGTCGGCTGATAGCCTAACCGGGCAACGGCCGTCAGCACCATCCCTTCATTCTTCGGCATTCCAGCGTCAATCAGCGTCAACCCATCCCCATCCACACACAGATACAGGTTCACCGATTTGCCAGCCAGCCAATAAACGTTAGCTTGAATCTCCCTCATACACAACCTCGGCCAGATGCACCGCCTGACCATCAAACGCCCGACGAATGGCCCCATACACCTCTGGCGACAATACCTCATGTTTCTGTTGACGCAAAAAGCCTTTGACCTTGGTGTAGTGCATGGCCGGGATGCGCGACTCTTTCAGGTCCAGCTCTGATGCGCCTTTGGTGGTAAAGACGATCAACGCGCCGATGGGCACTTCTTCCACCTCTGGGGCATTTTTGCGGATGAAGTTAGCCAGGCCCTCGACCATTCTTTCCACTTCCTGCGTTGGGTTGCCAATGGGTTCTTGCCCCAACAACCGGCGCAAAAAACCGCCCTTCTGCTGCCATTTGTCCCCCTGTACACTAATTTTGCCGGTATGGGGCTTGGGGTTAAAGACGATGATGCCCTGAGGCGTTAGCAGGGTGTGCGGGGCCGGCAGGAGAAAGTGGTAGATACGGCCGTTTTTGCTCACCTTCCGCGCCGCTTCATCCAATACCTGGTCCGGCCGTGGGCTGCGCACGTACCGCTGTGTCAGATAAATACCCACCTGCGACGCAATCCAACCCACAAACAGGGCCATCAACTGAAAGATAAACACCCGCTGGAAATCCGCCGACACAAACGCCAACGCCAGACCAAGCAGCAAAATACCCATGCCGCCATAACTGGTAATTTTGGCTATCAGACTCAGCCGGGCAATCCGTTTTTCATCGCGTAAGATAATCATAGCACTCAGTTCGTTGGTTTGTTAAAAATGGTTGATTTCAGGTAACTATTTACCACGGAGACACGGAGGGCACAGAGATTGAACCTGTAAACATTCCGTGTTCCTTCAACTACGTTCAGGACAAGCCTCTGTGCCTCTCGTGGTGAAATCCCAAAGATCCCTTTTCTTTCAGATGTGATTGGCGTATTTCCCCAGGACCAGGCAGGCATTTTGCCCGCCCAACCCAAACGAATTAGACAACACACTCTGCACGTCGGCCCGGCGCGGCACGTTGGGCACATAATCCAGGTCACATTCGGGATCTGGCGTCTCGTAATTCCATGTCGGCGGGATGAGGCCATGCGTCAGCGTATACACCGAGAAAATCGCTTCTATGGCTCCCGTACCGCCCATGGCGTGCCCCATCATAGATTTGTTGCTGCTGACAGGGATTTCGTAGGCCGGTTCGCCGAACAACCGTTTAATCGCCAGCGTTTCCGTCAGGTCATTCATCGGCGTGCCTGTGCCGTGAGCATTAATATATTGAATGTCGCCGGTTCGCAGACCGCCATCTTCAATGGCCCAACGCATGGCCCGCACCGCGCCAGCCGCGTCTGGGTCCTGCGCCGCCACATGAAACGCATCCGAAGAAGAAGCATGGCCCAACAGTTCGGCGTAAATCTTCGCACCACGCGCCAACGCCTGGTCCAGGCGTTCCAAAACCACCACACCCGCCCCTTCGCTGAGGATAAAACCCTCACGGTTTTTGTCGAACGGTTTGCTGGCCTTCTCTGGCGCGTCGTTGTAACTGGTAGCCATCGCCCGCATCGCCGCAAATCCGGCGATGGCCGATTCGTGGATCAACCCCTCCACGCCGCCGGTAATCACCACATCGGCCGAACCGCGCCGGATAAACTCCGCCGCTTCGCCGATGGCCTGTGTGCCGGTGGCGCAGGCAGCCACCACGGTGCTGATGGGACCCATAGCCTGAGCCAGCAGGCTGACGTGGTAACTGGGCATATTGGGCAAAAAAGAAGTCATGGCAAAGGGGCTGACCCGGCTGAAACCTTTGGTGCGCAGCACCGTCGTCTCCCGTTCGCCCACCTCAAACCCGCCGACGCCGGTGCCAATGAGCGTGCCCGTGCGTTCGTTGTCCGGCAGGCCATGCGCCAGCCCGGCGTCAGTCAGGGCCATTGTCGCCGCAGCTACGGCCAACTGCGACGCGCGCGACATGCGCCGCGATTCTTTGAAGTTCATGTAATCGCCGGGATTGAAGTCCTTCACTTCGCCGGCAATCCGCACCGGCAGGTGGCTGGCGTCGAATTGGGTAATGGGGCCGACGCCGGAACGGCCGTGTATCAGATTGTCCCAGCTCTCGTCGGCCGTGTGGCCCAATGGTCCGATCATGCCCAGGCCGGTGATCACAATTCGGGGCCGTCCACGGGCATCCAGAAAATTTGTCATAGTTCTTCCTTCAGTTGGGCAGCCGCCGGTTTTACTGCGGCTAAACCTTCCGCGATGGACGCCACAACGTTGTGGGCCACCAACTGCCGCGCCTGCCCTACCGCCTGCTTGATGGCGTAGGCGTTGGAACGGCCGTGTCCAACAATCACCGCCCCGTTCACGCCCAACAGCGGCGCGCCGCCCACTTCGTGCGGGTCTAGCCGCCGCCGCACCCGCCCAAACGCCGATTTTGCCAGCAGGCCACCAACGGCCGTTAGCGGGTTTGCCATCAGTTCTTCCCGGATCAGGTCAGACATGTAGCTGGCGATAGCTTCGGCCGTTTTCATCATAATGTTGCCGGTAAACCCATCGGTCAGGGCTACATCGGCCGCGCCGCGCATAAACTCTTTTGGCTCGATGTTGCCAATGTAATTCAGCCCGCTGGCCGCCAGTAGGGGAATGGCCTCTTTAATCAGCGCATTACCTTTGCCTTCTTCTTCGCCGTTGGAGATGAGGGCCACGCGCGGGTTGGCGATGCCCAAGACCTGCGACACGTACAGGCTGCCCATCAGGCCAAATTGGGGCATGTACTCTGGCCGACAGTCGGCATTGGCGCCGTTGTCCATGAGAAACGGCCGTTCCTTCGTCGGGAAAATCACCCCCAGCGCCGGCCGCTTCACGCCTGGAATGCGCCCCAGACCCACCTGGCGCAGCATGGCAATGCCCAACACCGCGCCGGTGTTGCCCGCCGAGACAAACGCATCCGCTGCGCCGCTGCGCACCAGGCTCAGCCCTACGTGCATCGAAGAATCCGGTTTGCTCTTCACCACATCCGACGGTTTGTCGGTCATGCTCACCGCTTGCCCGGCGTGTTGAATCTCCAATGGTAAACCGGCTGCATCTAATTGCACCAGCTCCGCCTCAATCCGCGCCCGGTCGCCCACCAGGATAATAGTATCCCCAAATTCGCGGGCAGCCAGCACCGCGCCGGCCACATCTGGGCCAGGGTGGTTATCGCTGCCCATAGCGTCTACTACAATTCGCATACAGTTTTGTCCCATTTATGACTAGAAAATTGTTCGTGGATTCTATCGGTGGGCTACTTTTAAGTCAAAAAGGTTCCCCACGCAGCAGCAATTATCAATTTGCAATCCAGCCGTAGGGGCGGGATGGGCGGTGCAACATTTTTGCCAATCACCAATGCCTGGCCTCCCGCCTATCTCGCCCCTCTTTGGGTCCCATTGGGCGAGACGGCGCGGGAAAATGTCTTCGCTGCGGCTGTTCCCCGTCCGCGCCGTCCCGCCCCTACTAGCACACCAGGGTAAATTGAGAATTGCTGCCAGCGCAGAGACGTTGCAATGCAACGTCTCTGCGCTTGACAAAAAATAATCCTGCGCTATCATATAGACAATCTTCGATATATCGAGAAATGATGGACCCTGTGACGTTTGCCAAAGCCATTGCCGACGATACCCGGCAGCAGATTATGCACTTGCTCTGCTGCCGCTGGCTGTGCGTCAATGACGTGGTGGAGCAAATTGGCGGCGTCACGCAGCCAACCGTCTCCCATCACCTGGGCGTTTTGCGTGAGGCGGAGTTGGTGCATACACGGCGTGATGGGAAGCAAGTGTTTTACACCCTGAATCAGGACGCCATCGCCGAATGTTGTGGCACGCTGCTGTTCCGCTTTGCGCCGGAAAAGGTAGCAGAAAGCCCTTTCATCCGGCTGCAAGAAATACCTGTCAATCCTTAACGTCTGGCTCTTTTTTTAGCTAGATATATAGATAAACATCAATATGAGGTGCAAAATGGAAGAGTTAACCCCCGAAAAGATACATGAAGAAGTGCAGGCGCGCTACGGCCGTATCGCCGACGAGTTCAAACTGGAACTGGCTTCCTCCTGCTGTGGCGATGGCGGTGACTGCTGCGGCGACAATCCCAGCGCCGATGCCGAGGGACTATTCGCCAACCTGTACCAGAGCGATACCAGTTGGCTGCCAGACGACGTGACCGGCTTGTCGCTGGGCTGCGGCGACCCCATCGCCCTGGCTGAATTACAGCCGGGGCAAACGGTGCTGGACCTGGGTTCCGGCGGTGGCATTGACTGCTTCATGGCTGCTCGCCAGGTGGGGCCAGAGGGTCACGTCATTGGCGTGGACATGACGGATGCGATGCTGGCGAAGGCCAATCGCAACAAGGCGGTGGTGGGCCTGGAAAATGTGGAGTTTCGCAAAGGGCACATCGAAGCGCTGCCGGTGACCGCAGACACGGTAGATGTGATCATTTCTAACTGTGTGATCAACCTTAGTCCAGACAAACCGGCCGTCTTCCGTGAAGCCTTCCGCGTGCTGAAGCCAGGTGGCAAAATGGCCGTGTCTGATGTGGTAACGTTGGGGCAGTTTACACCGGAGGAACGGGCCAATATGGCTGCCTGGACCGGCTGCATCACCGGCGCGGAGGATGTGGCCGATTACGTGGCGGCTATGTATGCGGCCGGGTTTACGGCCGTTTCCGTGCGTGACAAAGCCAACCCAAACGTGGAACTGGCTGCTTCGCCGCGTATGACCGGCAAACCGCATGTGTTAAGTGGTCGGGTGACGGCCGTCAAACCCGCCTGACATGCAAAACGGCGAGGGGGGCAAAACCCGCTCGCCGTTTTTACTCTACAGACCGGACAGGTTGTTGCAAACCTGGCGGGTATTGCTCGTCTTAGAAAGGAATGTCGTCTTCTTCATGGGCTGGCGCGCCTTCTTCGGCGAAATCACCACCACTGGCGTAGCCACCTTCACCCTTGGGCGTCAGGAAGCGCACGGTGTCGGCCGTGATTTCATAGGATGAGCTAACGGTGCCATCCTGTCGCGTCCACAGCCGCGGTGCGCCGGTTGTGGGGTCTGGCTTCAGGCGACCCTCGACCAATACTTTGCTGCCTTTGGTCAGATATTGATTGGCCGTTTCGGCTTGCTGCCGCCAGACGCTAACGCGGAACCAGGTTGTTTCTTCGCGGGGTTGGCCGCTGGCTTTGTCGGTCCAACGCGAGCTGGTGGCGACGCTGAAACTGGTAACGGCCGTGCCATCGGGCATGTACCGCATCTCCGGGTCGCGTCCTAAGTTGCCAATGATAATGATCTTTTGATACATTGAATTCTCTCCTTTTCTTGAACGAAAAACAAAACTAGCAAGTGCCGTAGCGCCAAAACGCAACAAAATAATATCATAGATTTTGGCTTCGTCGCAACTACCTCAGGCCGCCAATTTGTATGTATCTTATTCCACAATAATAGCACATGTGTTCTTTTTTGACAACTTTTGTCACAGCCAATTCCAGAGAAAGAAGAGGCGCAAGCCATTCAGACCTGCGCCCCTGGCACATATTGAACGTATGCTCGAAACTTTATTTCAAAAAGTTATCATACCCAACCGCGCAGCCGCACTGCCTCGGCTACCCGATTGACGGCTACCAGATAAGCCGCCACGCGGTTCTCCACCTTTTTAGCCTGGGCCATGTCGTGGACTGCCAGGAAGGCGGTAGTGATTTTCTTGTCCAACCGGTCGTTGACCATCGTTTCGTCCCAGTAGAATTGGTAGGCGTTTTGCACCATCTCAAAATAAGAGACGATGACGCCGCCGGCATTACACAAGAAATCGGGAATGATGTAGATGCCTTTGTCGTTTAGGATTTTGTCGGCTTCGGGCGTGGTGGGGCCGTTGGCTAATTCAGCCACGATTTTGGCTTTGATGTTGTCGGCGTTTTGGCCGGTTAATTGATTTTCAATGGCCGCCGGAATCAGGATGTCTACGTCTAGCTCCAACAAATCTTTATTGTCAATCGCGTCGGCGCCGGGGAGTCCGATAACCTTGCCGGTTTGTTGTAAATGTTTTGTCACGTCGTCTGGGTTGAGGCCGTGGGCGTTGTAGACGCCGCCAAACTCGTCGCTGACGGCGATCACTTTCAGGCCAAAGAGATCATGGGCCAGCCGGTGGGCGAAGCCGCCAACGTTGCCATAGCCTTGAATGGCGCAAGTCGCGCCTGCCAGCGTCAGGCCGCGCAGTTTGGCCGCTTCGCGGATGGTGAACATGCCGCCCATGGCCGTGGCTGGTCCACGCGCCGCCGAGCCGCCGAGTTGCAAGGGCTTGCCGGTGATGGCCCCTGGTTCGTGGTGGCCGGTGAGGACTTCGTATTCGTCGAGCATCCAGGCCATGATTTGTGGGTTGGTGTAAACATCCGGGGCGGGTGAATCTTTGGTCAGGCCAACGTAGCGGGAGATGGCGCGCATGTAGCCGCGGCTGAGGCGTTCCAGTTCATCAGGCTGCATTTCACGCGGGTTGCAGATAACGCCGCCTTTGCCGCCACCGAGGGGGATGTCGGACACGGCCGTTTTCCAGGTCATCCACGCCGCCAACGCCCGCACAGTATCAATGGTTTCTCTAGGATGAAAGCGAATGCCACCCTTGGCCGGGCCACGAGCGTCGTTGTACTGCACCCGGAAACCCTGGAAGATTTCCGTATGCCCATCGTTCATCTTCACCGGGATGGTGAAGTGAAATTCACGCATCGGCTGGCGCAAAAATGCGTGCATGTCGGGGTCTAATTGTAAAACGGCCGCAGCGCCATCTAGCTGCGCTTGCGCAATTGCAAACGGATTTAAATTTTCTGTCATGGGAATGTACTTGCTCCTGGTGGGAAAATTTTGTGGATCTTATCTTGCGCTGTCAACGAACAAGACGACTCAACCAGTGACAAAATAGTGGTTGAGAACACTCCCAAGTGTCGGCAATTATCAGAACAATGTCAAGTGAAAATTATCCTTGATCCGGCGTGAAGGAGGGGTGTCATGTGTCATATGCCGGGCCGGGCAGTCGGGTGATTTGTGTCATGAGACAATCGCCAGGTAAGCGGCGACGCGGTTGTTGGCCCGGTTCATTTCTGCCATGCGCCTGACGGCGTGGTACGCGGAGACATAGGTGTAAGCGTTCAGTCCCTTTTGGAATAGTACACAGATGAACACAGATTTTGGATGACTTGAATCTGTGTTCATCTGTGAAAATCTGTGTCCCATTTGTTCTGACGTGAACGGTTACCACAGAACAATAGCTGCGCTAACTGTCATCAGCGCTTCCCAATCTATCCCTGCTTTGGTAAACTTCTGCGGGGTGGGCGCAATTCGTCGCCGTCATTTGTGAGCCGTTGTGTAAGGCGGTGCACAGATTTTGATGACAGATGGCAGGCCTGTGTTGAGGTAAAAGGAAGAGATGATCCAACAACTCGTCAGCGCATTCATCATTAGCAGCGGCATCACTTCGCTGGCCTATCGGCGCAAGTCATTAACCGGATCGGGTGTGGTCGGGGGCCTGCTGGTGGGCACGCTGACGTTGGGGCTGGGCGGCTGGGCCTGGGCGCTGCTGCTGGGCATTTTTTTTGTCAGTTCCAGCCTGTTGTCTCACTTTAAAGAGGGCGAAAAGCGTGAAGCGGCCGAAAAATTTGAGAAGGGACATCAACGTGATTTTGCGCAGGCGCTGGCGAATGGTGGCCTGGGGGCGCTCATCGCTTTGGGCAATGCGCTGATCCCATCGCCCGCCTGGTATTATCTGTTTACCGGCGTCATGGCGACAGTAACGGCCGATACGTGGGCGACGGAATTGGGTACGTTGAGCAAAACCCCGCCGCGCTTGATTACGACGGGTAATGTGGTGGAAGTAGGCACGTCGGGCGGGGTGTCGTTGTTGGGCACGGCGGTTTCTATGCTCGGTGGTCTGCTCATCGGGCTGGCGGCAGGGCTGGCAGGGCGGCGTAAATCGTTTTGGCTGCTGGCGTTGATGGGCGCGTTGAGCGGTCTGATTGGCTCGCTGTTCGATAGTTTGTTGGGGGCCACTGTGCAGCAAATTTATTACTGCGATCAGTGCCAAAAAGACACGGAACGCAAGCTGCACCGCTGCGGCCAGACCACACGGCCCATTCGTGGCTATGCCTGGCTGAACAACGACATGGTTAATTTGCTGGCGTCGGTGATGGGTGGAGCGACGGCCGTTTTGCTGTGGTTGTTATTCCGGCGGCGGAGGTCTGTATGACATGAAAAAGGAACACGCACCACTCGGTTTCTCGCTGCGCCACATTCTCAAAGCCAACAACCGCGCCATCACCCGCATTGCCTGGTCGCCAAACGGCCGTTTCCTGGCTTCGGCCTCCTATGATCAAAGCGTCCGCCTGTGGGACGCCGACACCGGCCAGGAAATGCGCGACATTGTTGGCTACAGTGGCTCTGTCTTCACTGTCGCCGTCACCCCAGACAACCGGCAGATCATCTCCGCTTCCAAGAATGCGCTGAAGATTTGGGATGTGGTCGGCCCGGTGCGACCGTATACCCTGCGCGGCCATCAGGATTATGTCTACGCAGTAGCCGCTTCACCAGACGGCCGTACCCTTGTCTCTGGCGCCTATGACCAGACGCTTAAATTCTGGGACCTGCTGACACAAAGCGAAACAGCTTCTTTGCGCGGCCACACGGGGCGAATTAGCTGCATCGTCGTCAGTCCAGACGGCCGTCTGGTTTACTCCGGCGCCGGCGATGGTCTGATCATGGTCTGGGACGCGGTCGAACATCGCCAACTGCAGGCTTTTTCCGGCCATCAGGGCGAGGTGCTGTCACTGGCGCTGACAACGAATGGGCAAACGCTGGCTTCCGGCAGCCATGATGGCGTCGTGCGCCTCTGGCAGGCGCAAAGTGGGGCACTGCGCCAGACGTTGACAGAGCATGGTGGGCCGATAACGGCCGTATCCTTTTCAGCCGGCGATCAATTTCTGGCCAGCAAATCGGCCGATGGCACAGTGCGCCTGTGGCGCTGCGCCGACTGGCAGACAGTCGCCATTTTAGACGAACCCCATTCATCCTTTGCCTTCGCGGGCATGACCTTTCAGCCCAATGGCAATGGGCTGGCGACGTTGGGCGAAAGAGACACGGTAATCCGGCTGTGGGCGCTGGATTTTGCGCTGTGGGTAGAAAGGTGAACGGGGTAGGAGAACTTCAGAGGCCGGTCCGATTTACACCATGTTATTGCGAAAATACCCAGATCAGCGTTTATCTGCGCCCTGTTTTGACTCCTCCCGCAGCTAGTAACCGTTAGCCGAAGTCCGTATCCCGTTTTCCGTTGGCATTTACCAGAGGCAGCACCCCACGGAATACGGAATACCGAATACGTCTACTAGCCAGACTGCCTAAGCCAGGCTTCAGATGACTCTCCCATCCACAAATTAGCCCAACACCTTCCGATACACCGGTAGAATACGTTATAATGCTTCTTATTTTTACGGGAGGGAAATCGTGACAGTTGAGCTTTACATCCACACCGAATTATCCAATGATGTGAAGGAGCGGCAGGCCACGTTAGCGGCGGCGCGCGCTTTGTATGATGAATTCCACAATTCGCCAGAGCTTTACCTGTTTATCGCCAACATTGATCCAAAACAAGACCCCGCCTTTGCCGGCCTGACACAGCTAGACGCCGTTGTGCTTGGCCCACGTTTTGTAACCCTCCTGGAATTTAAAAACTGCTTCAACCCCATTATCGCCACAGACCTGGAAACAACCTGGTATTCGCACAGCAGCGAAGGCGACGAACCCATGC
Source organism: Candidatus Leptovillus gracilis (assembly GCA_016716065.1). Classification (NCBI taxonomy): domain Bacteria; kingdom Bacillati; phylum Chloroflexota; class Ardenticatenia; order Promineifilales (SeqCode); family Promineifilaceae (SeqCode); genus Candidatus Leptovillus; species Candidatus Leptovillus gracilis. The sequence goes on from JADJXA010000007.1 coordinate 17,322, forward strand.
TGGCAGGGAAGAGTATCAACCCGTTTCAGCAGGTAAGATATGCGCGTAATGTCTGGAAAAATTACCTGCGTCAGGGAGCAGCTAATGTGCTGAAACCGAGCAGGTTAAACCACCTGCGTTATGCCTTTGAACAAAGCGACGCCTGGTCTCATCTTAGCGCCTGTATTCTTATTTATCCAGGGCTGCATCCCGATTCACAACTTTCCCCGCTGAAAAAGGCGCAGCTTTGGTGCCACATAGACAGTGTTAGCCAATTGGGCAAACTGTCTTATATCATTGAATCCCAGCGTCTGATTTTAACGGCCGAAGAGCGTCTGGTTATGACACGCACCCTGTTCCATGCGCGCCCCTGGATGGACAACCGCCTGGGTTTACATGACCTACTGGGCTATTTGCATGTGCAAGAGGTGGGAAAGGAGGCGGTTCGCTACCCAATTCACAGTTATCAGGAGTTTACTATCGGCCGTCAAACCATACCTGCGGGCAAGGGCCACCGCGTTCAACCGCAGCAGACTATTGTGAGCAGTCGCCATACGCGCCTGGAAACAGATGGCAACAAGGTGTATGTGTATGACACCGACAGCAAAAATGGTACGTTTGTCAACGGCCGTCAGATCCCCCCGAACTTACCCGTTCAATTACACGGCACACAAGACGTCGTTTCGTTAGGCCCGCCAGAGAGGCAGGTCTGCACCTTTTGGTTTGAGCCAGAAGCCCCTTACCAGACGCTGCTGCCCACCGAAACGCTGCACCTAGGAAACTCTCCCGACGGTCTGGCAGCCTTCCATCGGCCTGATTCAGACCAATGACGTGAAACGATAGCATGTTAACCGAAGTTGGACGCTACCAGATCATCAGAAAAATAGGCCAGGGCGGCATGGCAGTGGTTTACCTGGCGCAGGATCCGCACATCCACCGCGAGGTCGCCATCAAAATCATGAACACGCAGGCGCTGCAAAGTGAAGAACTGCGCGCCCGCTTTGACCAGGAAGCCCAGACCATCGCCTCGCTGGACCACCCCTGCATCGTACCCATTTACGATTATGGCGAAGTGGGCGGCGCGCCCTATCTGGTAATGCGCTATATGGTCGGTGGCACATTGGATAATTGGCTGCGCCAGGGCGCGCTGCCCTTGCCCACCATCCTGGAAATTTTACAGCGTTTAGCCAGAGCGCTAGATGAGGCGCATCGCCGCGGCGTCGTCCACCGCGACCTGAAACCGGGCAACATCCTGTTCGATCAGCGCCAGACAGCCTTTTTGTCCGACTTCGGCATCGTAAAGCGGCTTAACGCCTCCGTCAACCTGACGCAAGGTCTGAGTACGATCGGCACCCCGGCTTACATGAGTCCTGAACAGGCATTGGGCGGCACAGAATTAGACGGCCGTGCCGACATCTATTCCCTGGGCGTAGTGTTATTTGAGATGCTCACCGGGCAGCGGCCGTTTCAGGCCGCAGACAGCATGGCGCTGCTGCACGCCCACGTATATGAACCTGTCCCGCCCCTGCATCAGTTTAACCCCCACCTACCCGACGAGTATCAGCCGCTTGTCGAAAAGGCAATGGCCAAAAAGCGCGAGCAGCGTTTCGCTACCGCTGGCGAACTGGTACAGGCAATAGAACCGCTGGTTGGTGGCGCGCCGCCGAATGCGGTTGTTCCACCATCGCCGACGTTTACACCACCGACGGTGAGCGCTTACCCACTGAAGCCGCCGGATGCTGCCGGCCTTTCCACCGCCGAACGCCTCAAGCGGCAGATAAAACGCCTGCCAGTTTGGGTGCGCCTTCTGATTATGAGCCTGGCCTTTATTGCGCTGGCCCTGGGCCTGTTCCGCGTCCTGGCCGATTCGGTGGCCGGTTCTTTAACCGGCGCGGCCGTGACCACCCCTCCCCCTACCGGCACGCTGCCCGCTTTGGTCGCCCAAGACACACCCGCCAACTTACCTGAGACGGCAACCCTGCCGGCGGGCACATTGGTCTTGCTGGAATGGGACGACAGCGCTATCTGGCAAAAGAGCAGCAGCGACCTGGCCCGCATCCCATCTGACGGACTCATCTCTTTTGCCGGAACCGAGCCGCAGACGCTGCAAACCAATGCCGGTTCGCTGGAGCTGATTTTGCCGGACCGTTCCCGCTTGTACCTGGACGCCAATACCACGCTGCAAATTGAGCGGGTGGAGGGGGTTGGCGGGGCAGAGGATACGGCCGTTACCCTGCTGTCCGGCCATTTGGTGGCCCAACCGGCCGGCCAATTCTTGCGCATCGCCTCCCGCCCGGCTTTTACGCCGAAGCGCAAACCGGCCTTGTCGGCGTGGAATTTGACGCCGACCGCTCCCATTTTGCTGTAGACTGTCTGCAAAACGGCTGCGCCCTGGTGATTTCCGTCAACCAGCGGCTGGATATGGCCGCCGGAGAAGGGCGCATTGTCGAGCGCGACGTGCTGGTAGACCCCGGCGGGGCGCGCTACGAGCGCTACGCCGCCTGGTTAAGCGCGCCGCCGCTGCCGACGCGGACCCCCTCGCCGGCGCCCGATTCCCCTGTCGCCGACCCGACGACCAGCGCCACGCCATCTTTATTAGCCACGCCAACCGCCGCAACTACACCTGATCTGGTTATTCCCCGGCAGGGTGTGTTTACGATTGGGCGGTCGGTGCGCGGCGCGGCGTTGGAGGCTGTGCGTCTGGGCAATGGGCGGCGGCAGTTTATCCTGGTGGGCGGCATTCACGCCGGGTACGCGCCCAACACCGTGCAGTTAGCCGACCAACTGATCGCTTATTTTAGCGCCAACCCCACGGCCGTTCCCGCCGATGTCACCCTTACCATCATCCCCAGTCTGAACCCGGACGCTGCCGCCGCCACCAGCCGCCTGGCCGGGCGGCTGAACGCCAACGGCGTGGACCTGAACCGCAACGCCGACTGCCGCTGGCTGGCCGACCCGCTGGTTTTGGGCAGCGTCGCCCCTGGCGCTGGCGGCGCGGCCCCGTTTTCCGAGCCGGAATCGCAGGCGTTGCGAGACTTCATCAACCAGCAGCAGCCAACGGCCGTTTTGCTGCTGGCGGCGCACGGGCTGAACTATGGGGTGGCCTCGCCGGGCGCCTGCCTGGAGCGCAGCCTGGTCTCTGTGTCACTGGCAAAGGTGTACGGCCGTGCCTCCGGCTACCGCTTCCCAGACAGCAACAACGATGGCATTGTGCAACCCGATTTGCAGCTCACTGGCGACCTGACCAACTGGCTGGATGGCAGCGGCATTCCGGCCATCGCCGTGCTGCTGCCCAAGTACGAGGCGACGGATTTTGAGCTGAACCTGGCGGGGATTACGGCCGTACTTACCAGTTACAACGGCCCAGAAGAGACCACAAGCAGCCCGGCCACGCCAACGGCCGTCTGCGGACCAGCTGTCATTGCCTGGCCGTCGGTTTACAGCCAACACCAGACCACTTTGGGCTGCGCCAGGAACGAAACACAGCGTCCAGCCGCCGCCACCCAGCGCTACGCTAACGGCCGGATGATCTGGCGTGGTGACAGCAACGAGGTTTACGTGTTGTACGCTGACAACACATTGGCCGTCTATGGGGTAAGTACGGCCGCTGCCTACCAGGAAACAGCCATGCTCAAAGGGGCTTTTGGGCAGGTGTGGCACACCAGGCCGGGCGTCAGCCAGAAATTAGGCGAGCCACAAGAAGCCGAGTACGCCATCAACGACATGGTCATCCAGGACTTCCAGGCCGGCGCGCTGTTCAATTACACCGGCGCCGGCGGCGTGTTTGTGCTGCTGACCGGGCAAAATCGTTGGCTATTGGCCCAAGAGTAAGCGCTACTTGATCATCTAGAAACTACATGGCCCAGATTGGTCCAATCTAAAAAATAGTGGTAACTATACAGCCCCTCTGGGATTGCACCACGAAGACACGGAGACTTGTCCTGAGTGAAACCGAAGGAACACGAAGGATTTACAGGCTAAATCTCCGTGCCCTCCGTGCCTCCGTGGTGAATAGTTACCACTTGCGATTGGTTGACCTGTTCATCTATGCGACGAAACTGCCAGGTCCAACGGGTATTGTAAAGGAACTGGCGCAGGTCGAAGCGGTTGTCGTCCGGTGAGTAAGATTCGGCGTGGTAGGCGGGCGTCAGCACGGTGGTTTTGTGCCGGTTGATGGCGTAAGCGCGGAAGAAATGTTTCACCTTGGCGGCCACTTCTTCCGGTGGCAGATGGTCCCACTCGACGACTAATTTTTCATACATAGCCAGCGGGCCGCAGCGCTGCACCTTGCGCAGGCGACCAAAGTGGCTCAATTCTTCATAGGTCATGCCCATGTCGGCTTCGTCTAGTTGGGCGTAGGCGGCGGTGATGGGTTCCAGTTCGGCTGTCGGCGGGGCAGCGGCCACAGCGTAGAGGGCGGTGTAGCCGCGCGTTGCGGCGGCCCAGCGCAAAAAGCGGCGCAAATCAACCTTGCTGATGCCGCCGATGGGGTTGATGTCGGCGCTGCTGCAATCGTATTTGGTCAGGTAGCCGCGCAAAGCCTCGTCCACGTTGCCTGTGCCTAAAACGAGGAGGGAACCGGCACGGCCGTTCACCCACAACAGCAGCTGCGCCAACAAATAAGACAACACCATGCGCAGCCGCGCCTGGATATTTTGCAGCGCCAGGTTTTCCCTGTCCGAACCGCCATGGGCTTTAAAGCGCGGCGTCTGGCCGGTGACGCTGATGAACAGCTTTTGCACGGCCGTAATCACCGGATCAATTTTAATATCCAAATGTGACGCGCCAATTTGCGCCGCCAGTTGTTTGGCTCGCTGGCGCGTGGCTTTGGAACTGTTCTGCGTGCCCATGTAGCCGGTGTAGAGGATGCGCCCGGCCAATGCGGCCGGGTCGGTGGGCAGATAAGTGTCGTCGGTCCCGGCAATGCGGCGGGCATCGGCGATAACTTGGGCGTTGCCGGCCTCGGCCTCAGCGGCGACCATCTGGCACATGATGCCCACCTGCGCCGCCACCGCTGCACTGTCCGCGCCGCCGGATAGGGGGATAAAAAAGCCATTCATGCCCGAACGGCGCAAATAGTCCCACAACCAGCAAGCCGGCCCAAAGCCAATCTCTTCCTCTGGCGTGTGGTAGCGCACCGCGATGGCGGCTGACGGCCGTCGGCTGACGACCACCGCCCCATCGGTCAGATCAAAATCCACGACGATGCGCGGTACGGGGGCCGCTGCGCTGGCCTGCACCTGGCGGCTGCCAATGGCGCCCCGGTAAGAACGCACTTCCTCCAAATCCACCGTAGCTGTAATCACTTCCACGTCACGCGGCGAAAATTGGGAACCTTGGGCGACAATACGGCCGTTTACGGCAATCAGGGCGCAGCCATCAAAATACAGCCGCCCGCCGTCGCAGCCTTGTTGGTTGGCGTAAAGGTAGACGCCACCGCCTTTGCTCGTCGCGTTCTGGATCAGGTCTATGCGGCGGTGGAGTTTACGCAGTTCGTGGTGGCTGCCGGAGCCATTGGCGAGAATTTCCACCCCGTCCAATCCCAGGTAGACGTTGGGGCTGTCTACGGCGAACAGTTCCTCGCAGCTTTCAGACGCCAGCACGGTGTCGCGGGTGGCGATGGCCGCATCGCCAAAGGGCACGCTGTCTTGGCCGGTGATGGCGCGGATGGCGCGCGGCAGGGCGTACTCTTCGAGAGTGCGGCGGTGCGGCCAGGGTGCGAACCAGCGCGGCTCGCGGTAGTTGCCATCGTCAGCCAGGATAAGTTTAGGGCGGATGAGGAGGATACGGCCGTTCAAGGCCAACACCCGACAGTTGTAACGCACATTCTGGTGCATCACCGGCAGTCCGATGTCGCATAAGATGTCGTTGGTCAGGTCGCCGGACAGCAGTTCGCCCAGGCATTCCCAGGAGTGGCGCAGGGTGTCGCCCTCGAGGAAGGCGTCTTCGCAGCCGTAGCCGGGAATTTCCAGCTCTGGCCCCAACCGATATCTGGCGCCGGCGGCTTTGGCCTGCCGGATAGATTCGCCGATGCGCTGCAAGTTGCCGTCGAAGTCTAAAGCCCATTGGTTCAAATTACAGGTTGCCAGGGTGGTTAATTGCATAATCGTATCCTTTTAGAAATTGTGTCGTGGTGCATAGCGTAGCGGAAACACGGCCGTTTCTCAACCCTTCCCCACCACGACGGTGCGAACCAAATATGGAATTGATGGGCCAACGTTGGCTGGCAATAGCCAGCAGGGGCAGGCTGTGTTAATATCGGCGCAAATCTGACAACCTATTGGATACCCTTGATGGCGAAAGAACAACCAAAGAAACCGCGCCGCGTCAGCGACGATGAAGTACGCGAAACCCTATTACAAATGTGCCGCGCCGCCGGCCTGGACGACTCCGTGCGCCCAGAGGACGTGGCCCGCGCCATTTTGCCCGACTTCTGGCAAACTCTGCTCAAGCGCATTCGCCTGATGGCGAAGCAGCTTACCGTCGCCGGTAAGCTGACCATTCTGCGCAAAGGCGAACCGGCCGACCCGGCTGATTTTAAGGGACTCATCCGCCTGCAAATTACCGAATTGGGCTTGCAGACCGATGAATCGGATGAAGAGGAATAGAAGCCGAACCGACACAAATTTTTCTTAAGGAGTTTAACATGGAATACCGCCGCTTAGGCAAATCAGGCTTACAGGTCAGCGCCCTCTCGTTTGGCGCGTGGGTTACTTTTGGCAATCAGGTGGATATTGATGCCGCCCTGGAAATCATGGCGGCCGCTTATGACGCCGGCGTCAACTTCTTCGACAACGCGGAAGTATATGCCCAGGGGCAGGCGGAAACAGTGATGGGCGCCGCGCTGCAAAAAGCGGGTTGGCGTCGTGACAGCTACATCGTCTCCAGCAAGGTGATGTTTGGCAGCGTGCCCAATGCCCAACCCAACCAGCGTGGGCTAAACCGTAAGCACATCTACGAGGCGTGTCATCAGGCGATGGCGCGGCTGCAAGTGGAGTACCTGGACCTCTACTTCTGCCATCGCCCCGACCCCACCGTACCGATGGAAGAAGTGGTGCGGGCCATGACCGAACTCATTCAGCAAGGCAAGGTCTTTTACTGGGGCACGTCGGAATGGTCGGCGCAGCAGTTGATGGAAGCCTACAGTGTGGCGCGCCAGTACAACCTCATTCCGCCGACGATGGAGCAGCCGCAGTATAACATGTTTCATCGCCACACCGTTGAGGTGGAGTACGCCCGCCTCTACGAAGCTATTGGCCTGGGCACCACCATCTGGTCGCCGCTGGCCTCCGGCATTCTGACGGGCAAGTACAACGAGGCTATCCCAGACGATTCACGCATGAAACTGCCCGGTTACGAGTGGCTGCGGCGTATGTTGGAGAGCGAAGATGGGCAAAAACGGCTGGCGACAACGCGGGAATTAACGGCCGTCGCCGACGACCTCGGCATCAGCATGGCCCAACTCGCCATCGCCTGGTGTGTGAAGAACCCCAACGTCAGCACCGTCATCACCGGGGCCTCCCGCGCCGCCCAGGTAACGGAAAACATGAAGGCGATGGACGCCGCCGCCCAATTGGACGCGGATGTGCTGGCGAAGATCGAGTCTATTTTGAACAACAAGCCGAAAGGCATGGATTTTCAACTAGCCAATAGTCAATAGCCAATAGTCAATTGTCAATATGATGGCGTGGAAGTTGCCCCATACTGGCTTGCTGCCGGATAGTATGCCAACGGCCGTTCTCACCTGTGGCGATCCTGAGCGCGCGGCCCAGATCGCCGGTTATTTTGAAGACGCGGTGTGCCTGGCCCGGCAGCGCGAATACCACACCTACCGAGGGATGTATCGGGGTACGCCGGTGGCTGTTTGTTCGCATGGCATTGGCGCGCCCGGCGCGGCCATCGCTTTTGAAGAGTTGATTGCCGCCGGGGCGCGCCAACTGCTGCGTGTGGGCACGTGTGGCAGCTTGCAGCCTCATGTTCGTCCTGGCGACCTGGTGGTGGCAGTGGCCGCAGTGCAGCATACGGGATACGGCCGTGAGGCAGCCCCGCCGGGCTACCCGGCCATCGCCGACCTGAACCTGACGCAAGCGCTGCGCCAGGGTGTGCAGGCCGGCGGCCACCCCCATCACAGTGGACTGGTGCTAACGCGCGATGCGTTTTTTGCCGGTACGCCAACGGCTTACGCGCCGGATTATGCCGCACTATCGGCGGCCAACGTGCTGGCGGTGGAGATGGAATGCGCAGCGCTGTTCCTGGTGGGCAGTTTGCGGCGTGTGGCGACGGCCGCGATTCTGGCCGTCAATGGCTCCGTGTTGGAAAAACCGGAAGCTATGGACACCTTTGCCGCGTTTGAAACTGTGGTGGCAACGGCCGTGCGCGCCGGAATTGAAGCAGCGTTGGCGACGCTTGTGGGGATTGGGGATGGACGATTGACGGAACACAAAATATGAACCTTTCTGACAAACGCCGCGCCATTCGGCCGCTGCTGAGCGATCGCCCGGAAGACGCGGTGGCCGATTATTACGCCTTTCATCACCCTGATGAGAAAACGGGACTGACGTTGTATCCCAACGAGGCGACACGACCCACGGGCTTCCTGACCTTTTCGCGCACGGGCATGGATTTGTTCCGGCTGCTGGTGACGCTGCGCCTGCCCATCGCCGATTTGGCGGCCAGTGCGGCGGCCATTCACCAGGCGATAGAACCGGATACGGCCGTTATCCTCTTCGGCCCGGCGTCGTATGGCCCATTGCTGCACGCTCTGTTCGATGTACAAACCGAGGAAGCCTTTCGCCTATACGCCTTGTCGCCGCAGCGCTTCGAGCCAATCATCAACGTGCTGGTCATGCAAACGGACGGTCCCAATGGACTGCCTCGTTTCATCGTGCGTTCGCAATCCACCGGCGAGGTGGTGGCCGCCGCCGGGCTAAACTGGCAATCGCCGCGCTACGCCGAGATTTCGGTGACCACCGACCAGGCGCATCGGCGGCAGGGATTGGGACAAAGTGTGGCGGCGGCAATGGTGGAATATGTGCTGCGGAACGGCCGTACCCCTCTTTACCTGGTCAATGAACAAAACACCCCCTCGATCCACCTGGCCGAACAGGCCGGCTTCCGCGATACTGGCTTTAGCAAACTCCTGCTGCAAGCCAGCCTGAAGCTGCCTTTAAGCAAACAGTAATGTCTCTCTGCCATTCTTTCACGCATCATTGATGGACGTTTGCCCCAAAAAAAGTTTAACTATTGACAAACACGGTAGTTAGCTAAGGGTGAACTGTAGTGCAAGGTCAGCAGGTGTTTGTCGTACAGCCTCAGGCGCCATTCTCATCATTTTTGGATGGCGCTTTGTGCTTGTCAGACGCCAGTCGCCTACGCGGTTACCCATGATACAGTTTGGAGGTACAAAATGAATAAAAGCACAGGTGTTGTCAAATGGTTTAGCCGCTTAAAAGGGTACGGATTCATCAATCCCGACGAGGGTGGCGATGAAATCTTCGTCCATTATTCGGCCATTGAGGGTGATGGATACCGTAACCTTTACGAAGGGGACCGGGTGGAGTACGTTTTGATTGACCGGGGCAAAGGCCCACAGGCGCAAAACGTCATTCCCAAACGAACCTTTGAGGCGATGGTCCACCAGTAAACTAAGAAGCCCGCAAAAGCGGGCTTCTCTTTGGGGATGTTTCGGCCGTTTGTATGGTCCCCTCTGCCTATTTACCCGAATCATTGCATCATCTAGAATGAAGGCATGGGTACAAGCAGCAAGATTTTAGTTGTGGATGATGAGCGGTCTCTGGTAGATTTGTGCCAGATCATTTTGCAGCAAGCGGGGTATGTGGTGCGTGGGGCGGTGAACGGCCGTCAGGCTCTGCAAATGTTGGATGAAGAAGCGCCAGACCTGGTGCTGCTAGATGTGATGATGCCCGGCATGGACGGCATCGAAGTCTGTCGCCGCATTCGCTCTGTCTATGTCGAATCGCCCCCGTGTATTGTCATGTACACCGCCGACGACCGCGAAGAAACCCGCTCCAACAGCCTGGCTGCCGGCGCCAACGCCGTGCTGACCAAAGAAACGCCGGTTTTCGATCTACCTGGACGAATAGGCTCTTATATCACCGCCTGGTGTTAAACGCCTTCTCGTTCCCGAATGGCGGCCAGCAAACCCGGCAGCCATCTTCCACCAATTGGTATACATACTCAAAATTGCCGGAATAGTAGGGATCGGGCACGTCAGTTTCGGTGGTGTTGGTGGCAAAGTCCAGTAAGCGAAAGAGTTTTGCTGGCCGTTCGGCAATGATGCGCTGCAAATCTTGTACGTTGCTGGCGTCCAGAGCGATCAGGTAAGTATCGGGTGTAAGGTCAGTGGGGTGGAATTGGCGGGCACGGCCGTTATACGCAATGCCATGCTGCCGTAATACCTTCAACGTCCCCCGGTGCGCCGTTTCGCCCACATGCCACGACCCGGTCCCCGCCGAATCCACCAGTATCTGGTCGGTCAGCCCGGCATCGTCCACCATCTTCTGAAAAACAGCCTCCGCCATTGGCGAACGGCAGATATTCCCTAAACAGACAAATAAAACTTGAACCGTCATAAACTTTTTGAATGATGAACGATAAACGATGAACGATAAACGATGAACGATGAACGATGAACTGAATTTGTATTCACAGTTCACCGTTCCCTGTTCATCGTTTCCCAAGTCAGCCTATAAGCCGCATTCTGTAGGCGTTTACGAGGACGTAAACGCTGGTGATCATCTATCTGGGAGCATTGTTACCAATGCCCTCTTGCAACCTACCCGGACGTCAGACGGCGCGGGCCGCTCCGTGGGCCTTGTGGACAGGCCACAAAACCCTTCGTCCTGCTTGGTCTTGCTCCCGGCGGGGTTTGCCTGGCCGGCGACATCGCTGCCGCCGCCGGTGGTCTCTTACACCACCGTTTCACCCTCACCGGCCAAACGGCAGACCGTTTGGCTGGCAATATGCCTCTCTGTTGCACTTGCCGTCAGGTCGCCCTGCCCGGCTGTTAGCCGGCGCCGTGCCCTATGGAGTGCGGACTTTCCTCAGCCAGACGTTCATGAGAACGCCCAACCGCGATCACCCAGCCGACTTGGTAAAAGGATCGTAACCGGGTATGGGGAAAGGCGCAAGTGGGGGAGGAGGAGTGTTCAGTGTTCGGTAATCAGTGTTCAGTACTCAGTATGGCTCTTACACTGAACACTGGATACTATTCACCCAGTTCAGCCAACACACGTCGGGCCAGAACGGCCGTCATCTCTTGCCGGTAGGCCGCGTCCCCACGGAAGTCGCCGGGGTGGTGGCCGGCGGATTGGGAGGCCTGCACGGCGGCAGCCGCATCGCCTGCTGCCAGCGCCGCTTCGGCCTGGGCCAGCCGTGTCGGACGTGGGCCAATGCCCGTGGCAGCCAGGCGCGGGCGACCGCCTTCTGGCTGCCAGCCGGTCACAGAGACGATGGGGGCATCGGCCGGGGTGCGGGCGACGCGCTCCGCGGCAAAACGGCCGCTGCCCCAGGGAATGACGACGTGGGTGATGAGGCCAGACGGCCGTTCCTCGGCCAACAAATAATCGGCCAGCGTCAGGCTGGCTGGTTCTGGCGTCTGCATTTCCAACCCGGTTTCCAGTACCAGCAGCGCCGCCAGCAGTTCGCTGTCTGGCAGGCGGCTGGCGATGACGCCGCCCACCGTCGCCGCGTGGCGATAGGTGTTGGGTCCGGCCTGCCGGATGGCTTGCAGCAGTAACCCGGCCATGCCAGTCGGATCGGCCTGTTCGCGCAGCCAGTCGACCAGGTTTGCCAGCGTTACCGTTGCCCCCAGGTGGAGGGTAACGGCCGTGTGTTGGATCTGATTCAAACCCAGGCCTTGCAAATCCACCACCGCACCGGCCACATCACCGGTCAGCAAATTTGTACCGCCAGCCAGAACAAACACATTGGGCTGGCTTAACAGGCGCAGCGCTTCCGGTAAATTGTCGGGACGATAGTAGGCATCTGGTTTTTGGGGCATGGTATTTTCCTTCGGCCAACATAAGATTGCCCGTGACATGGGCAGTGGACGCAGTTGCTCCTATTTTACCGGTAAACCAGCAACAATGCAGCCCTGGCGCCCGATGGTCGCCTACGGCTTTGAGGCGTGAACAAAATCGCGGGATGGCACGAATTGCAGGTTGATGGTTAACGGCCGTCCCAAATTCGCCTCCAGCTCTGTTACCAACTGCGGGAAAGCGGTTGGCTCGTTTTCGCCCACCGCCAGGATCGTTACAATGTCGTTGCGCACATTCACGTCCCGCACATCCAGGCGCTCTGCCGCCGCCCACACTTCCACCGTTTCCGTAGCCTGCACCTGGGACCAGGTGTCGCGCGTCACCTGCGCGCTGGTCAGCCCCAGCGGAATCATGATGATAAACACCCCGGCAAAGATAAGACCAAACGCCCGCTTGCGCGCCGATCCTTCCACCTGCACCATAGCCGCCCGGCTTAGGCCCAACAGCGAAAACACGCCGCCGCCGGCCAACAAAATGGCAAAAAAGTTGGTGACAAACAGCAGCAAAGCGCCCTGCGCCACATCCCATTGCCCCCCGGCCAGGCCAATTCCTACCACACACAGGGGAGGAACCAGCGAAATAGCAATCGCCACGCCGGGCAGCGAGTCGGCCACGTCTTCGCGGCTCATGGCAAACGCACCGGCAACACCGGAGGCCAACGCCACAATCAAATCGATCAGGCGCGGCGAAATGCGCGCCACAATCTGGGTATTGCCAGTGTAGCTGATGACGCCGGTGAACAAGGTCGCCAGCAGCCAGGACAAGGCAATCACCCCGGCGACACCGGCGGCAACGGTGAGCAGCGAGCGAATGGCTCTATCCAGGCGCCCCATGGCAATGCCGGCGGCCGTTGCCATGATGGGCGTCATCAACGGCGCGACGATCATCGCGCCAATGACGGTCGCTGTAGAATCGCCCAACACGCCATACGTGGCAATGATCGTCGCCAGTAGCAGTAAGATGACAAACCGCTCGACCGACAACCGGCGTTTAGCGCCTTCAAAAAACAATTTTTGTTCAAACGCCGGAATATCTTCGGGGCGGAACGTGTTGTCTTGCACAACGGTCTGAATAATTCCCATGAGTCCTCTTTCGAAAATAGTCCACAGTTACACAGAGGGTCACGGAGATTGGGGAAGGGAAACAAGGGTTTTCTCCGTGTTTCAATGAAACGGCCGTACAACTACCGCCAGGCAAGCTGTGGCCGAGGGGTGTTACCTCAATTGGGACAGCAGTTGTTTGTAACTGGCGGCATTGGGTGGATTGAGCTTTAAGATTTTCTCAATGGTGATCACCGCACCGGCTTTGTCGCCAGCCTCTAACTGCGCTTCGCCCAATTTGTCCAATACAGTCACGGCGCCTGGTATTTGCTGCTGCTGGATATAGAGACGAGTCAGGCGGTCTACCAGGTTGGGGTCAGACGGCCGTTGCTGCACCATATCTTCCAAAATGCCGATCACCTTCACGCCCCTGCCGGTACGAACCAGCTGCATCAGATATTTATCCACAGCGCCCACGGCGTTGCCGGTCTGCCCCACTTTAAAGTACAGGTCTACCAACGTGAGCGCCGTCCACTCGTCATCGGGTTGCAGTTCGCGCAGGTCACGCAGCGGTGGCAGCGCCCGCCGCCATTCAAAGCGCTGGAGGTCAATGTCTACCATAGCGCGCAGCACACGCTGTGTCCAATTGCGAGACGCCTCGCCGCGCGGCGCTAATTTCAGGGCTTCCTGGTAGATGTCACGCGCTTTTTCCACCTGGGCCAACTGGTAATATGCTTCGCCGAGGGTCATGTAATGTTCCAGCGCCCGGTCAATACGGCCGTGCTGCTTCAACAAATCAATCAACCGCGCCCGCACCGACAAATCCAACGGCGCTAATTCCAACACCTTTTCATAAGCGATCATCGCGCCGTTCACATCACCGCGCACTTTAAAGGTATCGGCAATGGTGGTGAACTTAGACGCCCCCATCTCGTGTCGGCCCTGTTTTGCCAGCACTTCGCCCAGTTGAATGTGCGCCGGTAAATAATCCGGCGAAAGCTGGATGGCCCGGTATGTCTCCTCGATGGCGGTGTTGTACATACCGCGCCGCGCATATTCCTGGCTAAGATACAACGATTCCAACACCTTCTCCGTGCCAGACGTTAATACGTCGCCCAAAATCATCATGCCCGTATCAGAAAAAGCGTCCAGCCGCCGCCGCGCCTCCTTTACCTTGTCTTCCCAGCCTTTATGCCCCAGAAATTCCACCAGAGAATTGGCGAAGGCGGTTGCCTTTTCCGGCTCACCCTGTGTCACCAGGCTGTCGGCCAGGTTTTCATACAATTCAATCAACCGGTCGGCCTGGTCGTGGCGCACCGTACCCATGTCTACAATTTTGAGGACGTTGATAAAGTTTTCGATAGATTTGTTGATCTGGCCGCGTGCCCGATAAGATTCCCCCAGGGCAAAATAGCTGGCCAGGCGATATTCCTGGTCTTTGACCGAAAATTCAAATTCGCGGATGGCGTCTTCAAAACGCAGCTTGTCCTGGTATAACAGTCCCAGGTTGAAGTGCGCGGCCGTGCTGGTGAGGCCAACCGCCAGCGCCTGCTCGTAGGCGCTAATTGCTTCATTGATCATGCCGCGACGTTGGTTGTCCAGGGCCTGACTGATGAGAAAATCGCGTTTAATTTTACCGGCCGTCTGAGCGTCGTCTTCGGTTTCTTCAAAGAGTTCAACGGCTAATTGTTCCATGGCCATGCGGCGGGCGTCTTGCACGGGCACGGCCGTTTCCACCATCCGATCATCCGACGCCCAAACCGACGACTCTTTGCCCAGGTCTACGGCCATACGCAGCAACCCACTGCCTTTGCCGCCGGTGGGCGCTGCCACGCGCTCGCCGGCAAAAAGCATTTCCCCCTGCTTGATCAATTCAATGGCTGTAAGCACGTCTGGATTGCGCGGGTCCAATTGCAGCGCCCGCTGGCACGCTTGCAGCGCTTTGTTCTTTTCGCCCTGACTCTGCAACACACGGGCAATAGCCAGATACTCCTGAATCGCGTTACGCACAGCCCCCTGACGCTGGTAAACCGAAGCCAGCCGCTGGTGAGCGCCAAGCAAATCCGGTTCCAAACGCACAGCGCGATGCCAGTTGTTCATCGCCTCAGTCAGGCGCTTGCGATTCAACTCGATCTCGCCAATGGCCATATACGTTTTACCGGCTTCGCTGTCCATCCCCAGGCGTTCCTGCACCTCGGCCACACGCTGCAAGTGCATCACCTCCCCATGAGAGTAACGCGCCGCCAGTTTGTAATTGTCTAACGCTTTTTCGAGCTGGTTCGTCTCCAGGTAAGCCATACCCAGCCCGGCATAAGGGGCGGCTTCGGTCGGCTCATCCTGAGCAGCCAGCGTAAAAGACAGGATGGCTTCTTCCCAACGCTGGTCCCAACCATAGCTGTGACCTTTGTTTAATGCTTCTTCATAACGGGCACGGTTTGTTGCCATGCAATCCTCATTCGAGTGTTTGTTTGTGGTGATTAGCCACAATGCGCAGCCATCTGCGCGCATTCCCAACTATGTTCACTCCGCCAACAAACGAACCAAAATCGCTTTTTGGGCGTGCATTCGGTTTTCGGCCTGGGGGAACAGACGGGAATGGGGGCCATCGGCTACTTCGTCGGTAATCTCATCACCACGATGGGCCGGCAGGCAGTGCATCACAATGCAGTCTGGTTTGGCTTTGGCGACGAGCGCCTGGTTTACCTGATAGGGTGGGAACAACCGGGCGCGTTCGGCGGCTTCGGCTTCTTGCCCCATGCTGGTCCAGACATCTGTGTAGATAACGTCGGCGTCGGTAACGGCCGTTACTGGGTCCTCCACCAACTCCAACGTCGCCCCACCTACGCTCATTTCCGCCGCCAGACGCACATCTTCCGCCGTTAAATTATATCCGGGCGGAGACGCCACCGACATGTGCATCCCCAACTTCATCGCCGCAAACATCAACGAGCGCGTCACATTATTGCTGTCTCCAACATAAGCCAGCTTCAAACCCCCCAGTTTGCCCTTGTCCTCCAAAATGGTAAACACATCCGTAAATCCCTGCGCCGGATGGTTATAATCGGACAGGCCATTGATTACCGGCACGCTTGAATAAGCCGCCAGGTCCACAATATGTTGATGTTCAAACACGCGAGCCATAATACCATCCACATAGCTGGACAACACCCGGGCCACATCCGGCACACTTTCACGCCCGCCCATCTTCACTTCATTGGGCGACAAATAAAACGCATACCCACCTAAATGCACCATACCCATTTCAAAAGAGACCCGTGTCCGCAGCGACGGTTTCTGAAATACCAACGCCAGACTCTTGCCTTTTAGCAGCGGCCGGTTGCCGCCACCGCGCCACTCCGCCTTCAGCGAAAGGCCCAAATCTAGGAGGTCATGAAGTTCATCAGGGGTCAAATCTGCAATACTCAAGAAGTGTTTCACGTTCGTAATCTCCTGGCTGTGTTAGAGGGTCAATTTCATATTGAAGATCGCCAGACAGTATACCACAGCGGCAAGCGTTAAGGAAAGAATTAAACATAACTTGACGCTTAGTCTAGTTGTGATAAGATTTATTTTGCAGAGGGGATGTCACTGTTGAATCGTTCCCGCCAGGAGCTAGAAGGTAGGTGACATATGGATTTTGTGCGTAAACAACCGGGTATCTCTTTATTAATCGTATTTGCGATTGGGTTCGCAATTGGGTTGTTCCTTTTTGGTTGGGGCCTGACGCCGGTAACCTGGGAGGATGCAGCGCCAAACGCTTTATCGCAGCAGTATCAGGATAATTTTGTCCGGGCTGTGGCCGATGCGTATTCTTTTGACAACAATGCGCAAAAGGTACAAGAGGCCCTGGGTAGTTGGGGTGGCGCGGATGCAGCGTGTGCCGCAGCGACTCGCTCAACTGATCCGGCCGAAGTGCAGCGGCTGCAAGCTGTGGCTTCTGTAGTGAATGGTGGTGTGGGCTGCGCCGGTGTAACGGCCATCACGCCCCCCGGCAGCGAGGCCGCGCAGCCGGCCGAAGAAGGCGGCAGCAGTCTGGCATCCATTCTGTTTTTAGGACTGCTGCTCATCATCTTAATCGGCGCGATTCTGTTTGTTCTCAATCGGCGTAACGCCATGCAAGATGGGGGCCGGTCTTCCTACATCGAAATGCCCACGGCCGCTCCGGTGTCTGCGGATCTTGGCATGGACACAACCCCCATTGCCAGCGTGGATACAACCTATGTTTGGGGCGATGATCGTTTTGAGTATTCCTTCCCCATCGAGAACCAATCTCAAGATTTTCTGGGTGATTGCGGCATTGCCATATCGGAATCCATTGGGACGGATACGCCACGCAACGTCGCGGCGTTTGAGGTATGGTTGTTCGACAAAAACGACATCCGCACCCGTACCAAGATTCTGATGAGCGACCATGCCTTCTATGACGAAGGGATCAAAGCCAAATTGGCGACCAAAGGCACGGAGCAAATTCTGGCCCGAGAGCATGAGACCATTGTGTTAGAGACAGTCTCGTTGATCCTGAACGCCGAAATTACCATGATGGAATATGGTCAGGACACTAACTTGCCGCCCAACAGCTATTTTGACCGGCTGTCCATCAAGTTCCACGTCTGGAGCAAAGAGGGTGACTTTGAACCGCCAGACATTGAAGGGCGCGTTCAGGAAATCCGCCAGGTAGACGTTGACGATGCGTTCGACTTCTAACCACTGCCGGTAACCAAAGAATTAAAAGCCCCCTGATTGTCAGGGGGCTTTTTTGTTCATGTTCGGGCGTAGGGGTTGAATATCTTTTGCCATTCATCCAGCGCGTAGCGGTCGGTCATGCCGGCGATGTAGTCGGTGATCACGCGGGGCAGAGGGGCGTGGTTCAGATAATGGCGGTGGGAGTCGGGCAGCATGTTGGGTTCTTTAAGATAAACGCCAAACAATTCGGAGATGAACCGCTCAGCCTTAAACTGCATCCGCATGAGGCGGTAATGGCGGTACATACGTTCGTAAAGGAATTGCTTAAGGCGTTGAATTTGTACGCCCAATTCAGGTGAATAGCTAACGACATTTTCGGTGTGGGTTTGGATTTTCTCCGCTGTATCCAGGTGGAAGGTGTTCAGGTGCAGGTCTGTCTGTTTCAGGACATCGGTGACGGAACGGCCGATGAGTTCGCGGATGAGTTCGTGGCGGATGCTGTGGGTAAACGGCCGTTGCCCATCCCAGCCCACCGTCTCCACCAACTCCTGCCAGATAGACAGTTCGGTCAGATCGGCCGGCGTAAACAAATCGGCGCGCAGCCCATCATCCAGATCATGGGCGTTGTAGGCAATCTCGTCCGCTAGATTGGCGATTTGCGCTTCCAGCGACGCACGTTTTTCCGGCGCATAGCCGGTAGCGTCACTTTTGTCGTAAGCCGTCTCATGTTTGATCATCCCTTCGCGGGTTTCATAGGTCAGGTTCAGGCCAGGAAAGTCTGGATAACGCTCTTCCAATTCGGTCACCACCCGATAACTTTGGGTATTGTGGTTAAACCCACCATGCTCGGCCATCAACGCATTAAGAATATGCTCGCCGGCATGTCCAAACGGCGCATGGCCTAAGTCGTGAGCCAGACAAATTGCTTCCGTCAGATCGTGGTTGGCTCCCAAACCCCGCGCCAAGGAACGGCCCAACTGCGCCACTTCCAGGGTGTGGGTGAGCCGGGTGCGGTAATGGTCGCCCTCATAAAACACAAAAACCTGGGTTTTGTATTCCAAACGGCGGAAGGCTGTGGTATGAATGATACGGTCCCGGTCCCGCTCAAAGGCTGTGCGGGTGCTGGATTCTGCCTCGGGAAAAACGCGCCCGTGGGAAGCGATGCTTTTTAGGGCATAGGGCGCCAGGGTATGGGCTTCGTTGCTTTCTCGCTGTTCGCGGTAGTAGATCATCATGCAGCTCCTTGCTATCAACAGCAGAAAAGTGGCCGACACACGGCCGTTTGCTATTATCTTATGACAAGTGTAACATAAACCTATTGAAACAGTAGAATTGTTTGCCGCCGACCAGATTCGTCTGGCGCCGACCTTAGGCGTTGTCTTATGCAGCAGCAAAAGCCTAGTCTCATCATCATTGCAACCATCATTATCATGGCCATCATCCTGGCTGTTGGGTTATTTCTCACGCTTCTGTTCATCCAAAATCGAGGGATGGGCGGTGGCAGCACGATAGCGGTGGAAGGTGTAGACGTGCAGGTGAATATGAACCCGGAAGATGAGGTGATGATTGTGACGGATCCGGGGCAAGGGAGCGGTCCAGCAGTCGTTCCGACGGCCGAAACCTTCCCCGTTCCCACAGACATCCCCCCCCCGCCGCCGCCCACCGAAACCCCCATCCCGCCAACAGCGCTGCCTCTGCCCGACCCCATCATCCTGATCAATCACCAGGTCAGCAGCGGCGAGACCCTGTTTAGCATTGCCAATCGGTACAATACCACCATCCCACTCATGGCCCGTTTTGCCGTTTCGTCGGCCAATCTGATGCCGGGGGCGGTGATTCAGGTTGCCGTGGCCAACCCGGCCTACTGCCCCGGCCGGCGCGCCTATGTCATCAGAGAAGGGGACACGCCGTTCAGCGTCAGCCAGATGGCCGGTATCTCACTGGAGGAATTTCGTCAGATCAACGGCCTGACCGAAAATTCCCCCTTCTTTTTCACAAATGTAGTCTGTATCCCTTAGAAATTGTTCAGGCCCTGGCTTTTTTCAAGTATCTGGAAACCTTTTAGTCATCCCTTCTCCCAAACGTTTATGACAGAACACACGTCTCCCGTAAGACATATTTGCAAACGATTGGGGCCGCTGTGGGGCATATTGTGCCTGAGCTTTTTGGCCTTAGCCTGTCGGTTAGGCGATCTGGCGGTGATGCCGCCCACAACGGCCGTTCCCACCCCCACAGAAACCGGCCAGATCGAACCGGACCTGGACAGGCCAATCGCCGCCGCCCTGCCGGGCAGCAGCCGGGAGAACCCAATTCCGGTGGGCAAAATGGCCGTCACCGGCCGATTTGAGATCACCCTGCTGCAAAGCCTGCGTGGTGACGCCGCCTGGCAAGAAATCCACCTGGCAAACGCCAACAACGCGCCCGCGCCCGAAGGCTGGGAATATCTGCTGGTGAAAGTTCGCGTCATCAACACAGACAGCGACCCCCAAAAGCGATATTTGGGGCTGCACGTCACTGGCGACGGCCGTATTGTGCATTTCAGCTTTAACAGCGGCGTTGTGTCGCCCAAACCGCCATTAGCCACCAGCCTGAGCGGCTTAGAAGTAAGCGAAGGGTGGGAGGCATACCTCATACATCTGCACGAAGGCAATCTGATGCTCGTCGCCAATGATCACACCATCTACGATCCCCCCAGCGTCTACCTGGCTGTTAACGAAGGCGCGTCCATCACCGTAGACCGGGAAACCATGCTGCGCATCAACCCAACCGATTTGGGCGTCAAGCGGGACGATCCTACGCCATTTGGACAAACCGCCACCGGTGAAGATTGGCAGGTTATGGTCATGGATGTGGTTTGGGGCGATGCCGCCTGGGAGATGATTCTGGACACCAACCAGTTTAACAATCCGCCGCCAGAAGGCATGGTGTATATTCTGGCAAAAGTTCGGGTGCGCTACATTGGGTTGGCCGAGGACCAACAATCCATCACGACCCAGGCCATCACCCTGCTTGATGGCAGC
Organism: Candidatus Leptovillus gracilis; assembly: GCA_016716065.1. Lineage (NCBI taxonomy): Bacteria > Bacillati > Chloroflexota > Ardenticatenia > Promineifilales (SeqCode) > Promineifilaceae (SeqCode) > Candidatus Leptovillus > Candidatus Leptovillus gracilis. Next base: position 38,103 of record JADJXA010000007.1, read on the forward strand.
GGTGAAGAAATCAAATCACCCACTGTGGTAAGCCCTGAACCAAAACTGTTCTTTCATTTATACGCTGGCGGTGAGGTGGAAGGATGGATTGTCTTGCAAGCCCCGGCCGAGGCCAAAAACCTGACCCTTTATTTCCAACCAACGTATGGAGCGCCTACGGTAAACGGCCGTTACCTATCTTTAGGCCAGGGGAGATAACAACTCAAATTCATCGCCGCCACACGTCGGCGGCCGGCAAAAAACCGCTTCTGACAAGCGAAGCTCCTTACCCTTTCGTGGCAACACGGCGTATAATGGATGCGACACGCAAATGGACCGCACGGCGACTATTTCTCCGCCGGTTTATGACAATTGTCACTGGTCAACGGTTAGATTGACGCTATATTGATTTGATTCAGTTTGCTTGGTTTAATCAGGAAGGAAAGACATTTATGAAAACAAAAACAGTTAAAGACATCCATGTGCATGGCAAAAAAGTGCTGGTGCGCGTAGACTTCAACGTGCCACTGAGCAGCAAAAACCCCGCCGACCATATTACTGTGACCGACGATGCCCGCATTCGCGCCGCTTTGCCAACGTTAAATTATTTATTAGACCAGGGTGCGGCGCTCATTTTGTGTTCGCATCTGGGACGGCCGTCTTCCGCCGCCGACAAACAGTACGCCATGAACCCCGTCGCTGACCGCCTGAGCGAGCTAATCGGTCGCCCGGTGCAGAAGATGGACGAGGTCGTTGGCCCCAGCGTGACGGCCGCCGTCGCCGCGATGCAGCCCGGCGACATCATCATGCTGGAAAACACCCGCTTCGAGCCGGGTGAAACCAAAAACAACCCTGAACTGTCGCAAAAACTGGCCGACCTGGCCGATGTATTTGTAGAAGATGCTTTCGGCTCTGTTCACCGCGCCCATTCCAGCACAGAAGGGGCGGCGCGCATGATTCGCGCCAAAGGCGGACCGGCAGTGGCTGGTTTCCTGATGGGCAAAGAGTTGGATGCGTTGGGTACGGCCGTTACTGATCCGCCCCATCCTTACGTCGCCATCATGGGCGGGGCCAAAATTTCCGATAAAATCAAACTCATCGAAAACCTGCTCAAAACGGCCGATAAAATCCTCATCGGCGGCGGTATGGCCAACACTTTCCTAAAAGCTCAGGGCCACCAGGTTGGCAAATCCCTGGTTGAGGAAGACGCCCTGCCCGAAGCGCAGCGCTTGTTAAAAACTGCCGCCAACCGCATCGTCCTACCCACAGACGTCATCGTCGCCCCCGAGTTTTCGGCTGACGCGCCGGCCGAACTGGTATCGGTGTGGGGCATCCCACCGGACCAGATGGCCCTGGACGTTGGCCCCGACACCATCGAACGCTTCAATGAAGAGTTACAAGGCGCGCGGTTGGTGGTTTGGAACGGACCGATGGGTGTATTTGAGTTTGACCGTTTCGCCGAAGGAACCAACGCGCTGTCCAAACTGTTGGCTGCGCTGACATCCCACGGCGTTCAGGTGGTTATCGGCGGTGGAGACTCGGCCGCGGCCGTGCGCAAAGCCGGCCTGGAAGACAAAATGACCCACATCAGCACCGGTGGCGGGGCCAGCCTGGAACTGCTGGAAGGCAAAGACCTGCCCGGCATCACTGTTTTGGACAGAATATAAAACCTGAACATAACTACCATGCCTCTCTGCAATAGTTGGTCAGTGGGCTGGTAAACCAACCGACCAACCAACGTGGTAGTTACGCCTGAACAAACGCTCAGAGTACCTCGAATCTAAAAACGGGCTGGAAAACCAGCCCGTTTTGGCATGGTTCATTCCAGGCGATATTGTGCTTTACAAATTTGGCAAGAAAGCGCGTCATGCTGAGGTCGCCCGAAGCATCCCCCTCCTCTGGCGGGAGCGGGATGCTTCGCTCCGAAGACTCCGCTCAGCATGACAACGCAGCGCAAATTTGTAAAGAAGATGTCTTGCTTGATGAACCATGCCCCCGTTTTTTATGTGTCCGGCAAAATTACAAAAGAGTCCAAGAATTGAATCGCTTACCGGACATTGGCGTTTTTGCCCGACACGACAGTTCGGCGCACGTTTCACCAGACCCCGGTAGCTTTTATTGGTCAGCCTGGTTTTGCTCCTGCGTGTTAACTGGTTTCGCGTGACTGGGCGTCGTCACCCGTTCCGCCAGCGCAGCCAGCCGCTCACTCAACCAACGCAGCCCTTGCGCCGAACCCTTTTTTGCTTCTTCTTTCCAATCAATTTCCTGCACCCGATTTTGCAGCGCCGTCGCCTGCTGGCGGGTTTGCTGCTCCATCGTCTCAGCGACTTTACTGGCAACCGCTTTGCTGCTTCTGGCGGCGACATTAGAAACGCTGTGTTTCATGCCGTCCGTCACCTTGCGGCGCGGTTCGCTGTCCCACGCCTTTTGCACCAATTCGGTCGCTTTTTCGCCCACTTGCTTCGCGCCAGCCCTGACATCCGGCGCTGTAAACCCCGGTTTATCAGGGATTAGCGGCAGGTCTTCTTCTTCAATGACAATGCGGATAGGTTCTTCCTGATTGGTCATCGCGTATCTTCTCTCCCTTTGCTAAGCTATGGTCAGTACGCAGTCCGCTGCGAGCAAGTTGCACACCATGAGCGGTGCACACCATGAGCGGTGCACACCATGAGCGGTGGATGAATGCCCACATCAGCCCAAAATCCGGATCGCCGTAAACTATGGTCATCCATAAAAGCCTTTTCCTGTCGTTTGTATCCATCAATTCCTTAACCATTGCGCAATTCGTCGCTTTTTGCCAGAACAGCCTGGATGGGCACGGCCGTTAAAAACACCTGGCGCAGCCGTTCATCCTCAATCGGCTCGGCAATCTGGTAAATCACCTCGCTGGCAATGCGATAATGAACCTGCGCCAGACTCTCATTGCGTGCTACTTCGGCCAGCGAAGCGTGAAGCTGCCACAACAGCATTCGCCGGTCCGTTTCATGCGCTAGATAAAGCGCCTGCTGCCACAGCTCCTCGGCCGTGTTGGGGTCGGCCTGGGCCTGGGCCACCAGCCCCAACGCATACAGCGACCGGGCCAGATGCCCCTGCGAATCACTGCTAATCGCCAGGTCGCGGATGTGATGCGCGTGAACCAACGCGCTGTCCACCTGGCCCAGTTGTACTTCCGTCACTGCCAGGCCAAACAAGGTATTCATCTGACCATCCAGATTTTCCATTTCCTCCATGATAGCCAACGCCCGGCGCAGATAAAACAGCGCCTCGTCCATCTGCCCCAGTTCCCGATAACTTAAGCCCAGATTGCGACAAATATCCCCTTCCACAAAGCGCAGCCGCGCCTTTTCCGCCAGTTCCAGCGCTTGCTGGTGATAGAGCAAAGCCTGGGCTACGTCATACAACAAGCGGTAACATTCGCCCAAATTATTGAGGGTCACAACATACCGATCCTGGCGATTCATCTGTTCCGCCAGCTTCAGACTAATCTTAAAAACAGCGATGGCCTTGTCCAGCTGCCCGCTGCTGCCGTAAGCCACCCCTTTTTGATTGAGCGACTGCACCTGGCCGGGCACGTCGCTCAACTGTTCAAAGAGAGCCGTCGCCTGATTGAGATGGACCATCGCCTCTTCGGTACGGCCGACCAGCACATAGACGCCCCCAATCCCGGCCAACGCCTGCGCTCGGCCGGTGGCATAATCCAGCGAATCGGCCAGCTGCGCCGCTTCCTGGTACACGCGCAGGGCGCGATCATACTGCCCCAGGCGGCGATATTGACCGCCGATAGCCACCAGGGCGGTGATGGCATGGGCGCCGCTGCCGGCCTCCAGGTGATATTGCTCATAAGCGTGCAGCGCCGCCACTTGTTCGCCCAACAAACCCAACAAACGGCCGCGTTCGCGCAGCGTCGCCAGACGCATTTCCGTGATGTCTGGGTCGGTAGATTTGGGCGAAGTGTTCGCCAACACTTCGGTGTACAACTCGGCTGCCTGCCAGAATTGATTGGTTTTTACGGCCGTTTTCGCCTGTTGAAAAAGCTGCTCTAATGGTGTTGGTATCATGGGTTGGTTTACCTTGTTCAGTGTTCAGTAGCCAGTGTTCAGCAGCCAGTGTTCAGTGTTCAGTCAGGGGTAGCCACACTGAATACTGTACACTGAACACTGTAAACGCGCCTACAGTTTATCCAATTTTGACATCGGTACAAACCGGGTTGTTCAGGTATAATGGACCTGTTTAGTCATCCGTAGGCTGAAGTCCGTATCCCGTTATCCGACGACATTTTCCGGAGGTAGCGGCCTACGGATTACCGATAACGGATTACCACTTACGGGTATTAGGTTTTACGAAGCAAGGAGGTTATCCATGAGTTTACGACGCGCACTTCGTTGGTTTTTTGGGATAGCTGGACTGATTATCGGCCTGGTGGCGGCCATTGCCGCCTTTTTTGCTAAACGCCTCATCAACCCGCCACGTCTGGCGCTGTGGGCTAATCCGGGCGACCTGGGGTTAGGGTACGACGATGTTCAATTTCCGGCTCAAGATGGCGTGCGTATTGCCGGCTGGTTCGTCCCCGCCCCGGCCAATGCCACCCGGCGCGGGGCGACAATTGTGCTGATTCACGGCTGGCCGTGGAACCGGCTGGGAGAAACGGCCGATAACCTGTTTGCCAACCTGACCGGTGAAAAGCCGGTAGATTTGCTGCGGCTGGCCTACAACCTGCACGAAGCCGGTTTTCACGTGCTGATGTATGACATGCGCAATCATGGCGAAAGCGCCGCCGCGCCGCCGGTGGCCTTTGGACAGGAAGAAGCCAAAGATTTGCTGGGCGCGCTTGCTTATCTGAACGGCCGTACCGACACAGACCCACAACGCATCGGCGTGATTGGCTTTTCCATGGGGGCCAACAGCCTGCTCTACGCCCTGCCCCAGACCAGCCAGATTCAGGCCGCCGTGGCCGTGCAGCCCACTACCCTGAGCGTGTTCAGCCAAAAATACGGCCGTGAACTGCTCGGTCCATTAAGCAAAGTGGTGCTGCCGCTAACCGAGCTGCTGCACCAGGCGGCCGGCGGGCTGTATTGGTCGGCGTACCGGCCCTCATTTGCCGCTGCCGGGGCCGGCAAAACGCCGGTCTTGTTTGTCCAGGGCAACAACGACCCCTGGGGCGATGTCGAAGACGTGGCCCACATGGCCCAGGCCATGAGCAGCGCCCGCGGCCCGCTCTTTGTGGATTCAGACGACCGCTTCGGCGGTTACCAGTATGTGATTGACAATCCCAAAGTGGTGATTTCTTTCTTCGAGCAAGAACTGCCCGAATAAAAGGGCGGATGACCTTCATAGACCTGGCAGGCTGCCGAAAACCTGTCAGGTTTTGGCGGCTAAAATTTCAGCCCAGCGGACAGCCGCCGGGTTATTGCTGGTGATGGTGTCTACGCCCCAGGCGACAACGCGGGCATAATCCCACCAAAAGCCACCAGGGCTGCACGCATAACCGGCGGCGTGAATCACATCCACTTCCTCGTGGGTTAGCAAATCGGTGCGTGGGCCGAGGGCGTCTACGCGCAGGTCTTCCACCAGGCACAGTGGGTTGAGTAAACGGCCGCTGTAGATAAAACTGGTGGCAATACGTGGATTGATCCGCTTTACCCGTTGTAACGCGAATTGATCAGCACCCATCAACACCACATCCTCAACCATCCCCCAATCTTCCACCAGCCCTACCACCGCGTCATCCAGAGCCGGGTCAAACAGTGGCCCATGTTTTAGTTCAATCATCAGGGGGATACGCTCCTTGGCCCAGGCCAATACTTCGTGCAAAAAAGGCATCTGCACGCCGCTGAATTGGGCGTCAAAATGGCTGCCCACATCCAACGAGCGCAAAAAATCGGCGGTGTAATCGCCAATCATGCCCGGCAGGTTGACTTTGGCCGCCAGACAGGTGTCGTGGAAGACGATGGCCTGTTTGTCGGCCGTTAGCTGTACGTCCAATTCCAGAATGTCGGCGCCGCCGGCCAGACCGGCAGCAAAAGATGGCATGGTATTTTCTGGCGCGACCTCCAGCGCTCCCCGGTGACCAACCAGCAGGGGACGGCCGTTTTTGCGCGTTCGCAGATCAAACATAGCTTACTTCTCGAATCGTTCTACTTCGGCCAGCAGACGGGCCGGTTTGCCATCAAAATCGCGCCAATCCAGGTCGTGGCGCGCCAGACGCACCAGCACATCGGTCAGGGCGGTATTGACCGGGGTGGGGACCGCATGGGCCAGACCAGCTTTGGCGATGGCCCCATTGTGGTAAATGACTTCGCTGTGACCTTTGTCGGCCATCAGGTCAATCTGGAAGGAGGGCATTTTGTCGCCCCGTCCTTTGGCGACAACGGCCGTCAGAATGGGCTTTAAGGCAAAGCGAGGCGCCTTTTGCACGCCAAACGCCAGCCGTTTGGCCGAAGAGCCGGGTAAATCAACCACTTTTAACTTCAGCGCGTCCATCACCGCCAGGGTTTCGCGCAGCATCCGTACTTCCAGGTCAAACATCGCTGCCGATTTGTAAACAGCGCCCGGCGGCCGATTGAGGATGGCCGATGTGGCGTTGCCGACGATGTTCAACAGCGCTTTAGACCATTTCATCGCCTCATAATTTTTGTAAGCGATGGTGGTCAGGCCAGCCTGGTTAAACAGATGGACCCATTGGCCGATGTCCTGGCCGCGTTGAGCGGGAGCCAGCGCCAGCCCGCGGTCGCTGCGTTCGACGATGATCTGGTTAGACATCGGCTTGCTGACGGGTGTGGTCAGCGCGCCGACGATGATGCGCTCTGGGCCGAATTGTTCAATAAACGGCCGTTCCACGCCAATGCCATTTTGCAGCGTTAGAATGGGCGGCGGGTCGGGGCAAAAGGCCACCAGATGGTCCAGGGCCGTTTTCAGATCATACGCCTTCATGCCCATGATGATCAGGTCAAATCGCGCGTCTGGCAGTGTGAAGGTTTGGGCGACAGAAGTGGTCGTGATGGGGTGGGCAATAAAGGACTGCTCTCCTTCGCTGATGCGCAGTCCCTCGGCTTGAATGCTCTCGGCGGTGACATCGCGCACGATCATCGTCACCTGATGGCCGGATTGGCCCAGGCGCGCGCCGACGTAACCGCCCACCGCCCCCGCGCCATACACCAGGATTTTCATACGGCTTCTCCCAATTGGCCGCCGATGAAATCGGGCCGACCGCGCAGAAATTCGGCCATGTCCAGGGCGCGTTTGCCGGCTAACTGGACAGTGTGCAGCTGCAGGCTGCCCGCGCCGGTGGCGACAACGGCCGTACCGGCCATTTCGCCCTGGAAAACCAGCCCTGGCGCGCCAGCCGCCGACTGCGCAGATGGCCGCGCCGCCAAAATCTTCAGCGGCTGTCCCTGCCAGATGGCGTAGGCTCCCGGCCAGGGCGTCAGGGCGCGAATGCGGCGGTCCAGTTCGGCCGCCGGTTGGGTCCAATGCAAACGGCCGTCCTCTTTTTGGATCATCGGTGCATAGGTAGCCAGAGCATTGTCCTGGGGGGTGGCCGTCAGGCGGCCGGCGATGATGGCTGCCAGATGTTCGGCCAGCAGGTCGGCGCCTAATTGGGCCAGGCGGTCGTGCAGGGTTACGGCCGTATCGTCTGGGCCGATGGGCGTGGCTCGGCAGGTAAAAACCGGGCCGGTGTCCAGCCCAGGGTCCATGCGCATCAGGCAAACGCCGGTTTCAGCGTCGCCGGCCATGAGGGCGTGCTGGATGGGCGACGCGCCGCGCCAACGCGGTAGCAGCGAGGCGTGGACGTTAACACAGCCATGCGGCGGCAGGTCCAGCACATGGGGCCGCAAAATCTGCCCAAACGCCGCCACGACGATGAGGTCTGGCTGCCAATCGCGCAGCGGTGCGGCGGCTTCTTCGCTGCGCAGCGATTTGGGTTGGTAAACGGGAATACCGGCAGCCTCGGCCACCGCCTTCACCGGGGAGGGGCGAAGCTGCTGGCCGCGCCCGGCCGGACGGTCTGGCTGGGTGACGACGCCAACGACAGTTTGGGTTTGGATTAATACCTTCAGGCCGGGCACGGAGAAATCGGGTGTGCCCATGAAGACGATTTTACTACACATAGGGGCATTCTATCTGGGGAAACGGCCGTTGGCAAATTGAAAAGAGCTGACGGGTTTTGAAAAGTCGCCAGGTCTCTTGGTCTTGGGTGGCTATTGACGGCAGCAGGGGGGAGCCATACAATAGCTTTTAGTTATTGGATGCTCCACTAATTTTGTATGGAGGAAAAACTTATGAGCGACGATATGGAAAACTACGACGACTTCCCCGAAAAAGAACCAATGTCAGATTTTGAACCCCTGCCAGAAAAAGAAGAACCGACCAATCTGTTTGGTACAGATGTGACCAGCGACGACAAACTATGGGCGCTGTTGGCTTATGTGTTATCCCCACTAGTCCCAATCATCATCATGGTGATGGAGGATAAGAAGGGACGGCCGTTCTTACGCGCCCACAACGGCCAGGCCTTGGCCTGGGGGTTGTTAACCGTTGTGGTCGGCATGTTCACATCATTTTTATGCGGTATCCCGGCATTTCTGATGTGGCTGCTAGGCTGTTACTGGGGCTGGCAAGCCTACCAGGGACAAATGGTGACGATTCCCGTCATCACCGGCTTTGTTAAAAATCAGGGTTGGGCATAAGCAACCTGTTTGGATCGTTTTAACCGTTTACAGGGCTGGTAGTTCTCACAAAATTACCAGCCCTTGTTTGTGTACAACTGGTTTACAATGGAGACTGTTTGAGTCTCTGTCATTTATATTCTTTTAGCTGTCGAAACAGGAGGTATTTTATGGACATCGCCAAGGCATTTACGTATGTGCTGGAAGATGAACGGTGGATCAACAAGTTGTTGATCGCGCTTATCGTGACACTTTTCTCATTTTTGGTAATTCCCGTGTTTTTCTTGATTGGCTATTCCGTGGCTATTACCCGTAACGTGCGGGCTGGTGTGGAAAAACCGCTGCCGGAATGGGACGATTGGGGCAAATTCTTTATGGATGGCCTGTATATCTTCCTGGCCCAATTTGTCTATACGCTGCCATTTTGGTTGTTGGCCTGCATTGCGGCTTTCGCCACTGGCGGCCTGGGCGCCCTGGCCGATTCCGGCGGCAGTTCGGATGCGGTGGCCGCCTTGCTGGGAACAACGGGACTTATCATTGGCTGTTTGGGCTTTTTGTTTGCGATTGCACTATTTTTTATTAGCCCGGCAATTATTGTGCAATACGTCATCACCGACGAGTTTGCCGCCTGTTTCCGTTTTGGCGAGGTTATTGGCATTGCCCGGCAAAGCATCAGCGATATTTTGATTGTGTTCCTGGCGACGTTTGGCGCCAGTCTGGCGATTGGCGCGATCAGTTCTGTGTTAGCGATTATTCCGTGTGTGGGGTGGGTGCTGACCTTCCTGATTAGTCTGGCGATGGGACCGTATTTAACGACCGTTACCGGTCATCTCTACGGCCAGATCGCCCGTAAAGTTGGCGGCAAACCCGCTAAATTCGCCTGACCCTCTTGCAACCGAATGAAAAAGAGGCGCGTCTTAACCAGACGCGCCTCTTTTTTTGTTGGTAAACCGGGGTTGTGGTTTAGTCAGAATCGGGCAGGGTGTCTAGCACGGCCGTTACCTTATCCTGATTTTCGCCCATCATGCGTACCAACGGGTAGGGCTGCGTGCCAAATTTGGTCAGAGCCACGGCGCCCAGACCGACAAAAGTGATGATCATGCTCACCAGCCCTTCGCCAATCATGAAGGGAATCAGGCTGAACAGACCCAGGCCAAACGTTAGTGCAAACGTGCCCATCGCGGCGACCATTGCCGGACTCATCTTTTGCCGATTCGCCCGCTGCGCCAGCCATTGACCCAGCAGGTCGCCGACGGCAATCCAGCCAAACAACGCGGCTACGCCCAACCCGGCCAGCAAAGCAAAGACCACCGCAAAGCCGACGATGCCTATGCAGATGAGCAGCAGCACAGCCGAAATCAGGGTAAGCAAGAGGGCCAGGGTCGGCACGGCTACGGCCGTCAGAAAACCGACAGTGCCGCTGGCGACTGGCTTGCGCCTTAGAGCCGATTCCACCTGGCTCAGATGGTTGGGCGCCAGGGAGACGACGGCAAAGGCCAGAATGCCAAACAGCAGGCTGCGGGCGATGACGCCGATAAAACTGCCAACACCAGAACCGGTGTCAGCCGATGGCCCGCGCACCGTTCGATGAGGACCTTCGCCGAACTGGGGCGAAACCTGGTTGGCTAAACCGGCCAGAGCGGCCAGCGGTAGAAAGTCGGGCAGACCGCCGACGTTGGTGCAGCCCAGACCAGCGGCGCTGTTGTCGTTGATGCTGCCGTTGAGGACGACACAATCACCATTGATGACGGCCGTTTCCGCCGCATCCAGGTTGCCATTAAACAAAACCAGGTCGCCGTTGATCGTGCCAGAGATGTTGGCATCGCCTTTAAACAGCGCCACGTTGCCATTGACAGTGCCTTCCGGCTCAATCTCCAGGCTGCCTTCAAACAAGATCACATCGTTGTTGACGCTTTCACCCGTTTCTACCGTCTGATCGCCGTCAAACGGCGGGGCGGCAAAGGCGGCGCTGGCGGGTACGGCCGTTAGCAACAAAACCAATACTAATACCAATAACATTCGTTTATTCATCGGATAACTCCCAATTATGAAATTCGCTGTGGGTTCGGCTGGAAGATTAACTGCCGGGACACACCACCCCAAACAGAGACGATGCCCAGCAGGACCAACAACCAGCCCAGCAGGGCCGGCTGCTGCACAATCACCTGGCCTAATCCAGACAGCAGCGCCGCGGCGATTGTGCCCATTACCTGCCATGCCTGTCCGATGGATTGACTAATACTGCTCAGAATAGTCGGTTCGCTGAGGATTGGCCGCATCACAAATGCCAGCCAGATGCCCAAAGCGATAGGCAGGACACCTCCCAAAAGCAGCAAGATATAAACGGCCGTCAACGCCCAGACGCGCGTCCGCCGATTTGGCAGCCGGGCAAGGGTACGCTGGGCAAAATCCACCGCCGGGCTGAGGGCCGGCGCTTGCTGCAACAGCGTATGCACGGCCAGCAGCGCCTGCCATTCTTGTTGGCAAGATGGACACGCGCGCAGGTGAGCCTCTAGCTCGACCTGGTCGCTGTCTACAAGCTCACCATCGAGCGCCTCCATCATTAAGAGATAAGTCTCTTCGTGTTCCATAACCTTCTCCCTTTTCTCCTTATTGTCATGAGACGGCCGTCAACGCCGCCGATTCAACCATCGGACCCAGCCCATTGCTCTGGCCCACCTCCGCCAGCAAACGGCGCGCCCGGAATAATCGGGACTTAATCGCGCTGACGGTGGTGTCCATCATTTCAGCAATTTCCTCGTAGGATAGGTCGTACCAATACCGCAGCACAACCGTCTGGCGGTAATCGTCCGGCAGTTCCTGCAGCAGCGTCTGCACCATCACTTGCTGCTCATTCATCACCATCTGCGCTTCCGGCCCTTTGGAATTATCGGACATCAAGGCCGGGTGGGGTGGCAGCGGTTCGTCCAGAGACAGCAGCAGTGCCCGCCGTTTGCGGATGAGATCAATGCAGTAATTAGAAGTGATCGAAAGCATCCAGGTGCTAAATTTGTGCTCCGGGTTGTAGCTATCCAACCGCGTATACGCACGAATAAACGCCTCTTGGGCCGCTTCTTCTGCTTCACCCGCATTGTTCAACATGCGGTACGCCAGATTAAAGACAGGCGTCTGATAAGCTTCGACCAGCTTGCCGAACGCCGCTTTGTCGCCTTGCCTGGCATGGTCAAGCCAAATTTGTTCTTCGTTCAACGTTCAATCTCCTGACAATTCACCCCCTACTACGCACCGCTGTAGGGAAAGTTGCAGGCGCATAAGTCCTCGGTGGAATGGAAAACATCGGCAGTTTAGGAACAAGAGTTAATTAACTTACCGGCCACAGCAAATGGACAAGTTATTTAAGTGCCATTCCTTAGGGCATTTCATATGTTGTTTGATCGGGCCTGGCAACAATGGCGCCGCCCGCTGGCGTTGTACAGTAGCCAACAACAGGTTTTGTGTCCAGTCATTGACAGGGTCATACCCGATTCTTACAATACCGCCCATGACTTGGTTACAAAAAGAAATCACTCTCTCCGCCAAACGGCGTGGCCTTCATCTGGTAACTGCCGAAATTGTGCAGCAGGTACCTGAATTAAGCGACTACGCTGTCGGTTTGGCCCACATCTTTATCCAACACACCTCCGCCTCGCTGACCCTGAACGAAAACGCCGATCCGACAGTACGCCACGACTTTGAGCGCCATTTCAACCAGATGGTCCCCGAAAATGCCGCCCATTACCAGCACACCGATGAAGGACCAGATGATATGCCGGCGCATATCAAAGCGGCGCTGCTTGGCCCCAGTGTGACCATGCCCATCAAAAACGGCCGTCTCCATTTGGGTGTGTGGCAGGGCATTTACCTCTGTGAACACCGCGACCGGGCACACAGCCGCCGGTTGGTGGTGACGTTGAACGGCCGTTTGCGGTTAGAGCGCCAGACGTGACAAGTGACGTTGGGCTATCAAATCGGCAACCATGCTGGAACGAGCCGAAAACAAAGCGCACGGGGCGGCGCTGGTGCTGGGCGGAGGGGTAAAAATCCTCAGATAGCAATTGACTTGCTCTACATCTTAGGATAAAGTTTGCCCAAGATTTTAGTAAGTTTTTGCTTCGGAAACCGAGAGAACCGTCCAGACTTACACCGTCTGGACGGTTTTTTTCGTGGCAAGAATGAATTTTGAAGGAGATTTTTTAAGATGGACGAAATAGAACAAGGTACAGTGAAATGGTTTAGCGACCAAAAAGGGTATGGCTTTATTGCCCGCGATAAGGGTGGCGATGTGTTTGTCCACTTCTCTGCTCTGGGTGATCAACAAGGCTTCCGCACGTTAGCCGAAGGCGAGCGCGTCGAATTTTCGGTGCAGATGGGCCAGAAAGGTCTATCGGCCGTCAACGTCAGCAAAATTTAGGGCCGGCATTTTAATGAGCCAAACTACTACACAGGTTGCCGACGACCTGGTTATCAGTATGCACTACACCCTGACCCTGGAAGATGGGCAGGTCGTTGATTCATCTATCGGGAACGATCCGTTGCAGTTTCTCCAAGGTTTTGGGCAAATTATCCCTGGTCTGGAAAAAGAGCTGTATGGCCTGGCTGTGGGCGACAACAAAAAAGTCAACGTGGCGGCCGTAGACGGCTACGGCGAAATAGACCCCGACGCTTACCAGATCGTCCCGCGGGACATCTTCCCTGAAGATCTAACGCTGGAGGAAGGGATGGGGCTGCGGATGCGCGACCAGAGCACGGGACAGTTAATTGAGACCTACGTGGCCGAAATTCGTGACGAAGAGGTGCTGCTGGACTTCAACCATCCATTGGCCGGTGAAGACCTGACCTTTGAGATTGAGATTACCGCCATTCGCGCGGCCACAGACGAGGAATTGGCGCACGGTCACGCACATTAGTACCCGTATTCGGTATTCCGTGGGGCGCTACCTCTGGCAAATGCCAACGGAAAACCGCATACGGACTTCGGTTTACGGCTGGTAACAAGCAAAAAAAAGAGACATTCGGAGTTTCCGAATGTCTCTTTTTTTGTCCTGATTTAACGACGCCGGCCGAACAGCCGTAAAATGTAGAGGAACAGGTTGATGAAGTCCAGATACAGCTTCAGTGCGCCCAGGACGCTGATCCGGCCTACCACAGCCTGGATGTCACCGCTTTGGCTGGCCGCCTGGTAGGTCATTTGTTTGATGGTTTTGGTATCGTAAACGATCAGCCCCATGAAGATAAGGATGCCAGCGTAGGTGATGATATAGTCCAGGATGCTGCTGCGCAGGAACATGTTGACCAGTGTGCCCAAAATCAAACCGATCAAGGCAAAAAATAGAATAGGCCCCCATTTGGTGAGGTCTTGTTTGGTCGTCAGCCCAACGATGGTGAGCAGGATGAAGATAACGGCCGTTACCCCAAACGCCATCGTCACCACGCCTAAATCATAGGCCAGCAAAATCGCCGACAGGGTGACGCCATTCAGGGCGGCATAAGCAAAAAACAGCCCCAACGCCGCCCCAGTAGACAGCTTCGGCAGCGCTCGGACCAGGGCAATAACCAGGCCAATTTGGGCCACAAACAAAAGCAGCAGCACCCAAACAGAGCCAAAGACAAAGTTTAGGATAGCTTCATTGGTGACGACGTAGAAGGAAACGGCCGTTGTTACCACCAACCCCAATGTCATCCACAAATAAACACGGGCCATGACGGCGTTAAACGTCTCCGCCAGTTTTACGTCTGAAATGGGAGCCGGGATATTCGGCTGATAATTCGATTCATAAGACATGGTGCATACCTCCCACGCTGCCGGTGCAGCGCATATTAAGTTGATGGGAGTATAACACCGGCGGGTTAAAAAGCATCTGCCTGAGAGACGGCAGACAGCACGCTAAACCTGCTGCCTGATTCGGCTTAAGAATTATCTCTTGCTGGTTTGTCCAGACGACGCTTGTTTTCTTGTGCCACTTCTAAATGCCCTACCCGCCGCGATAAACTTTGCAGCAGCAGCATCATCTGGCCGACAGCCTGCTCGGTTGATAATTCATCTCGCTCCCATTTTTTCAGCAAGGTATCCAAATCGTGTGCGCTCATGCCATACTCCCTTTTTTGTGCTGCGCCCGTGCCGTCTGCTTCTTGACAAGATATGCCATTTACCAGTACGATCTGTAAACATTTTATACGATATAGTAATCTATATTATTCGTTATATGATTTTTTGTCAACAATTTGGCAAAAAAAAGCGCGGTTATTCATATGGGAAACCGGCCTGTTCGGCGACGAGGGTGAGCAGCTTGGATGAGGAGCGGCGTGGTTCATAGGCGCCTGTTTCCCATTCGCTGATGGTGGGCTGGCGCACGCCCAACTCGCGGGCGAACTCGTTCTGGTTCAGCCCCATGTGGTGGCGCAGCGCTTTGATGAGGTTGGCGTCCCACAAAACGATGTTTCCTTCGCGCTGCACATTGTAGACACGGCCCCGTTTGCCGAAAGTGACTTGTTCGGCGGCCAGGTCGAGAACCTCGACGTGATATTTTGCGCCAAGCCAGGCAGTGGCCTGCACTGCGCCCTGGCTGCGATTGCTCCACCAGGCTCTTTGGGTGCGGGCTGTGGGCGGCAGACGGTCACCAAGCAGCGTTTCAATGACCGTGAACGTTAGTATTACTTCATCTTGCCCGCTTTGCTGCAAATAGTTATAAAGCGGATAGTATTTGGTACCTTCTTTCAAATTGCGGATCCCTTGCCAGGCCTAAGACGCTCTACACGATTCTTTGCATGAGGCTGGCAAATGCTGTCATGGGTTTTGTTAGATGAATGCGGTTTATACGGCAGCGAAATTATACCTTTTTAGCCAACCACAGGCCAACCACTACCAGACCTACCAGCAGCGCTGCGCCCAAAAACCAGTAGGAGAGCGAATCGTTCATCTGTGACGACGGTGGTAAGGGCACGGCCGTTGGCGGAATACCCGTTGGCGGCGTATCCGTTGGCGTATTTATCGCTGCTGGCACAGCGGTGACGGTGGAACTGGGCGATGCGGTGGGCGTATTCGTGGCTGTTGGTGTCGTCGTTGGGGTAGCGGTGATGGTCACCGTGGGCGGTGTGGTCACCGTGGGTAGTGTGGTCGGCGTGGTCGTCGCCGTGGGTGGTGTGGTGGGCGTGGCCGTAGGCGAACCGGTGGCTGTTGGCGTCACATCCGGGTCGGGCGTGGGTGTGGGGAAGCCGGGCGGCAGCGGCGTCGGCGGTAAGGCGGTGCCCTGCGTGGCCTGCACCAGGTAATAGGCCGTGCCGCCGATCATGCAGTAGTCGCCGATGGACTGTGTGCAAAGCGCGCCGGGCAGTTCCACCCGGAATTCACCATCCTCGGCCTTAATCTCCCGTGAGCGGCCCCACATGTCTACCCAGAGGGCGGAGGGGGCGGTGGCGGGGATAACGGCCGTAAACGTCTTACCCGGCAGCCGAGCAAACAACACTGTCGTCGTCTGGCCTCTTTGGTCCAGGCGAATCTGCCCTATCTCATTCCAACGCTCCCGCTCCGCGCGAATGGTTCCGGCCATATAACGGATGGTGTGGATGTAGGTCTCAAACGCCGGACGGCGTGTGCCCTGCATCCGCAGCAGGCCAAAAGGCTCCGGGTTGGCCTCGCGGTCGCTGCGCAAATCGAACAGCTTATACACAGCGATGCGCTCCGCCCCCGCCGCCAGCGCCGCCGCCGCTGCCTGCGGGATAAAGGCCGCCTGCTCGGTCATCGTCACCGAAAGGGTCCAGTTTTCCACTGTCCAGGATTCGTCGTCCATCGGTGGGGCGTTGGTCTCCACCAGCCAGACCGGCCGCCAGGGCAGGCCGCGGGCGGCCATCTCATCATACAAAATGCGGATGCCGTCGTAGATGGTGGCGGGCTGGAAGTAGAGGTGGGCGGTGGCGACGTCGAAGAAGTAGCCGTTGGCCGCCGCGTCTGGTTGAGCGATGAGGACGTCGAAAAAATCGCCGATGTAATCGGGGTTCCAAAAGTAGGTGAAGGCGGGCAAATGAATCACCGCCAGAGGGCTGCTCTCTTTGGCGACCAGGTAGGCGACGCGCAGCAGTTGGATGAAGTCTTCGATGTCGCCGTCCCAGGTGTGGCCGGGGGCAGCCACATCGTCTATGTCCGGCTCGTTCCAGATGATCCAATGGTTGATACGGCCGTCGTATCGTTCCACCATCTCCCGCACAAAAACCGCCCAGGTATTGCCAGGGTCGTTGTGGGGCAGGTAGAGGCCGCGCGGCAGCAAATTGTCGTCACGCGCCCAATCGGGAATGCCGATGAGCAGGCCCACCACTTCACGCCCGGCAGCAACTTCGCCGTCAATCTGCTCATCACTGACGCGGGGCTTCCAGCTATCGGGGCCGTCCGGCTGGGTTTCGGCCCATTGGAAGCGCACGCGCGTCCAGCTAACGCCCAAATTGTTGGCGGCGCGGGGAGAGGTGTAGCTCTCAATCACGCCAAAGCGCCAATCTATGGCTTGCTGCGCCGGCCGGGCCTGGGCCGTTTGCTGCCGCCCCAATGTCAAGAGCAGCAATAGACCACATCCAATCCACCATGTTCGCTTCATCATGGGCCAAATTTTAGTGGCAATGGGTTTGGTGTCAAGCGGGGGAAGTTGAGCATGGAGATTGAACAAGTCTCCCTTGAAAATAGAGTTGTCAAATCTTAAAGATTTGACAACTCGAATGAAGTCTTTTGTCTATACGCGCAAAGGCGATATCTGACATTTTCTCACCTTGTCAGGCATAGTTGAGGATGAGCAGTTCTTTGACAGGGCCACGGCCGTTGCCCTTGCTGTTAATTGCCCGCCGGGCCTGAATTTCGATGAGGCGGTAGGGGGAACGGCCGTACAAATCATAAATCAGCGGCGCGCTGGAATTACTTAACATCACTTTGCAGCCGCGCCCCGTCAGTTCCTCAATCGTCTGCGCCAGGCGGCTCTGATCAGCGGCGTCGAACCCGTGCTTGTGGTAGCTGGTGAAGCTGCTGGTGGCGGTCAGCGGCGCGTAGGGCGGGTCGAAATAGATGAAATCGCCGGACACGGCCGTATCCAGTACCCAGGCAAAATCAGCCGCCACCAGCGTCACCGGCTGCAAAGCCGCCGCAGCGGCGCGCAAGCGATCCACGTCGCAAATCTTGGGGCGCTTGTAGCGGCCAAAGGGCACGTTAAACTCGCCCCGGCTGTTTTCGCGGTAAAGGCCATTGTAACAGGTTTTGTTGAGGAAAATCAGGCGGGCGGCGCGCTCGGCCGGCGTGAGTTGGCCGGGGTCTTGGGCGCGGACAGCATAATAATAGCCCGGGTCGTTGTGGTGGGGCTGGAGGGCGGCGATAACGGCCGTCACGTCCCGCTGCACCATCTTATACACTTCAATTAACTGCTCATTCCGGTCGGCCAGGATGGCCGGACGGGGCTGCCAATGAAAATAAACGGCGGCGCTGCCAATAAACGGTTCGTAATAATGGCGGATGCTGCCTGGCGGCGGGAAATAGGGCCGGTATTGGGCAATAAGCCGCTGTTTGCCACCGGCCCACTTGAGGAAAGGCAAGGTGGGGATAGGGAGGGTGACGTCCATCATCGGCTTACAGCCGGAACCAGGCATCGGGGACGGCCGTGCATTCCAACACCACCGGCCGACCAAAGGCCACCGCCATCAACTCCAGCGCATTACGCTCCGCTTCCCACATCTCCACCGCCGGGTACTCATCGGCGATAAGCATCAGGCGCAGCGCAGCGTCGTCCATGAGCACGGTGATGTCGTCCACAGTAGCGTTACGGCCGCGCTCCAAAAATTCGGCCAGCCGCAAAATGGCGCTCAGCCGCAGCAGCAGCGTTTCATCCTGGTCGTCTAAAATGCTCTCGTAGCCGGCGATGGTCGGCGTGCCCTTGCGATGGTAACGGGTCAGCAGGGCAATCAGCGACATTTCACGCGGCGTAAAGCCGGGCAGCCCGCTGTTGATGATCAGCGTCTGCGAATGTTGGTGATGGTCGTAGTAACTGATGACCGTGCCGATGTCGTGCAGCAGCGCCGCCGCCTCCAACAGTTCGCGTTCCGCCGGGCCGTAACCACAGAGGGGCGCTAATTGGTTAAACAGGCGGCCGGCCAGAAAACGCACGTGGCTGGCATGGCGCTTGTCGTAACGATAGGTACGGGCCATGTTTAACACCCCATAACGGCGCACGTTGTCCACCACGGGATAAGCCAGATGCTGCCAGAAATGCTCACAGAACAGCCCTTCGCGCAGCCCATTCACCGAGATGGTAACGGTTTCCGCGCCCACCTGGGCCATGATGGCCTGAATGACCAGCGCGCCGGGCAAAATAATGTCAGCGCGGTCGCTGCTTAATCCGGCCAATTTTTGGCGCTTACGCAGTGGCAGCGTCGCCAGGAGTTCGATGGATTTGTCCAGATCGGCGCGTTGCAGGCGAAAGCCGTGCAAGGTGTTGAGCGGGTACTGCTGCCGGGCGGCGGCCATGCTGGCCAAGTTGCGCAGCGTGCCGCCCAGTCCGACCAACATTTGCTCACCGGAGAGGGGACTGAGCCAGGGCAAGGTGTCCAGGTGGGTTTGAATTTCGGCGCGCACGGCCGTTAATTCGGCCGGTTTCATCGGCGCTTCCGGGTCACTGACAAAGCGCTCGGTCAGGGCGAGGGCGCCCAACGGGAAAGATTGCCCCTGTTTAAAGCGCCGTTCGCGGACTTCGCTGACCTGGGCGCTGCCGCCGCCGATGTCCACGACGTAGCCTTTGTTGAGCGGGACTTCGTTCAACACGCCCAACACGCCGTAATAAGCCTCCTGCTGGCCGTCTAAAATGCGCAGCGACAGGCCAATTTCGCGTTCCACCTGCTCGACAAAACGGGGGCCATTCTCGGCTTCGCGCACGGCGCTGGTGGCCGTGGGGATGATCAAGTCTACTCTGGAACTGTCACAAAAGCGTTTGAAGAGGCGGAGGGTGAAAAGGGCGCGGGCAACGGCCGTATCGCTCAACCCTTGCGCCGTCATGCCTTCGCGCAGCCGCACCACCTCGCGGATTTCATCGTCCAGGTGGTAAGCAAAGCCGGGGATGGCGCTCATCACGACCATGCGGGCCGTATTGGACCCCAGGTCAATGATGGCGATGCGCTGCGTGGTTGATTCAGCCAGGGTTGCCACAGCTAGACAGGCTCTTTGAAGTCGTATAATCCATCTTCAACGCGCCAGACGAGTTGGCAGGCGGGATTGGCACAGGGGAGAAGGCCGTCCACTACCTGTCCCAATGGCGTCTGGCAGGCGGGACAGGCGAAAAATGTGCCGGGAACGGCCGTTTCGCCCCACGACGGATGGCGATTATGCACAAACACACTAGGCGAAAGCTGCCACCAATTCCCCGTTCGCTGCGCCCCGGCATCCAACGACACCAACCAGGATGTAGGCACAACCTTCTTCAAAAATTCCAGGCGAAAATGGGAAACGGTCAATGTCCGCCCTGGTTGGAACCCGGCTTCTTGTAACCGTTGCCGAATCCAGGCCGGATGAAAATCAAAATTCAGTGCCACAAATTCCACCGGTTCCGGCGCAAACGGCGACCAATTCTGCCGTCTGGCGGCATACCGGGCGATGGCTTTTAAATTGCGTTTACTGGCAAATTCCAGCACGTAATCGCCGCCCGGTTGGGCAATGCGCGCCAGTTGGGCAAACAGCGCCGGGGCATCGGCGGCGTGGTGCAGGGTACGAATTTGCACCATGGCCGCAAACAGGCCATTTACAAAAGGCATGTTGTACCAGTTGCCGGCCACGTAACGGAAGCGAGGATCACCGCCCAGGTGGGCCTGCGCCTGACGCAGCAGCGAGCGCGAATAATCAAACAGAACGACGGTTTCGTAGCCGCGATACTCGTCGGCCAGGCGGCCAAAGCCGGCGCCTATCTCGATCAGAGTGCTGCCGGTAGGCGGCAGCAGGCGGCGCAGGGCAATACGCTCCACCTGGTCTTCATAATCGCGCCCTTGCCCTTGCCAAAAGCGCTCCCGGTAGTCAGACCCTTCGTAATCACAAACTGGCGGCGTTACAGGCATAACCGATGGCTTATGGGCCGGGATAACCGGCGGCGGGAGTTGGGGTTGGTTGGGGTGACGGCAGCACACGGTTCCGCAGTTCTTCGTTGCTATCTGGCAAATTCTCGATCAGGCGGTTGAGCGGTGAAAACAGACCCACCAGCGTATTAAACGGCTTGCCTAATTCAGTCTCACTGAGGGGGATGTCTACGCCAACAACCAGGTTCACGGGGATGGTCTGCTGCACGGGCACATCCAGCTTCAACGCCACCGGCAGTTCCAGACCTGTTGGCAAATTCAGCGTCACCCAGCCGTTGATTTGCCCACCACCACCGGGCAGCACAAATTGCGCCGGGATGGCGTTTAGGGGTACGTCGTTCGTTACCCGCACCACCGTTTCCGCGTCCAGAGGCAGGGTAAAAGCGATGTCAATTTGGTCGTTGACTTCGATGGTCCGGGAAATAGTTGCCTCACTCATATCAACAAAGCTATCATTCAGCCCACCAACCAATGGCTTGACCACCGAATCCACCAGTGGCAGAACCAGGGGAAGGATCGCTAACAAAAGAATGAGGACAACAACATTCAGGGCAAACGAGAAGATAATGGCAAATGTTTTAAATGCCTGCCAGGGTTTACTGTCCCAAAACCAGCCCGTTTTACGTGTCGCGCCGGCCGCTTCGTTGGCCTCATTTTCAGTTTGGGCGTTATTGTTCTCAGCCACTGCCTACCTCCTTGGCTTAAAACAGGTTGACATATTATACTTACGTTATGGTAACATGCTTTGGGTAAATAGCAAGGACTGGTTGTTTCCCGGGAAACATTCAGCCGCCGACGATGCTGTTTCCCGGGAAACAATGTAACTGGGGAATGACCAATTGAATCACGTTAGGAATAGATCATGAGCAACGATGTCGCCATCTTTTTAGACCTGGACAACT
Source organism: Candidatus Leptovillus gracilis (assembly GCA_016716065.1). NCBI lineage: Bacteria > Bacillati > Chloroflexota > Ardenticatenia > Promineifilales (SeqCode) > Promineifilaceae (SeqCode) > Candidatus Leptovillus > Candidatus Leptovillus gracilis. The sequence continues at coordinate 59,731 of JADJXA010000007.1, forward strand.
TGGTGATTGGCGCCAAGCAGGCCAACATTAGCTTCGACGTAAACCTGGTATTGGAAAAGGTCCGCGAGATGACCAACGGCCGTATCGTCCTACGGCGTTCTTATGGCGACTGGCGACAAAATCAAAAGCTCCTGGAACAACTGACCACCGCCGGTTTCAATACCCAATCCACCGTGCGTATCAACAATTTCAGCAAAAACCTGGCCGACATGCAGATTGTCGTGGACACGATGGACACGCTGATAGACGGCCACCTGTACAGCACCTACGTCCTGATGACCGGCGACCGCGATTTTACGCCGCTGGTTCAGTCGCTGCGCAAGCGGGGCAAACGGGTCATCGGCGTTGGCGTAAAACATACGGCCAGCCGCAGCTTCGTGGCCCTATGCGATAATTATCTGTTTTATGAAGATCTGCTGCCCTCGCCCAATTTGACAGAAGCTCAGGTGGAGGCCCTGCTTGTGCAGGCGATGGACCAACTGCTGCAAAGCGACCAACAACGCACCCGCGCCAGTGTGCTAAAGCAGCGCATGGTGGAATTGAGCAATGGAGCGTTCGACCGCACGCATTTTGGCAATGGCAGCTTTAGCAAGTTCCTGGCTCGTTACCCCCATTTGATTGTGATTGAGCGCGAAGACACAACTACTTACATCCGCCGCCACAAACAAGAAGAGGAAACGGCCGTTCTTCATGAACTCTATCGCAGCGGCCTAAAAAAACAACGCTCGCGCATCATCCCCGCCAGCGAACGACTGATCATCCTCAAAGACCTGGTGCAGCTTCTGGATCAGCAAAGTGAACTGCGCTGGCGGCAGGCCATAGACATCTTAGCCAACGGCTACCAGCAGCAAGGCAAAGACATCTCCAAAAATATGATCAATGCCGTGATGCTGGTGGCGCGCCAGGGACAAATCATCCGCACCCTCAAAGGTAAATCTTTGGCAACCGCCCCAATCTTGCTGCTGGTGGAAGGCCCCAAACGCTTTCAAGAAGCGGTGGTCCGCTGCGATGCCGCCTACCTGCGCATCATTCTGGAACTACCAGAACCGTTTGACATCCAGGAAGCCGCCATCGCGCTGTACGATTCGCCGAAGTATGCCGCGTATCTGGATATAGTGATGAAAAAATGGATGGGCGAGTAGCCGACGTCCTACAGCGGTACGTCATCGCGGTGGCCGAGACCCTGGCTGTTGTCAATAAAGTACAGGCGCATCGGCCGCAGCCGATACCAATTGACTTTTGTTAAAGCCGTCTGTATCGGCGGCGCGTCTTGCGCCAGGAATGGATATTTAGCCAGATAAAGGGCTGCGGCCGTTTCTTGTTCCAGCCCCTGAAGCTGCACCACATCCCCTTCTAATTGAATGCCCTGGATAGCCGGCCAATCTTTATAATCTTCTTGAATGGCGGCCGCGATGTGGGATTGATAGCGGAAATTTTGCGCGTGGCGCGTGTGCCCGGCCGAGAGGAAATAGAGGTCGAAGGCGTCGCTGGCATAAAATACGGCCGTTGCCCACACCCCATTCTCCCCCACCGTCGCCAACGTCATCACCTGGTGGGTCGCCAGGTAAGCCAGCGCCGCCTGGCGCGCCGCCTCAGCCACGGCTCGCCTGCCCGCCCTCCCAGCGCGTGAACAAATCCTGCGGCAGCTCAATATCCAACAGGTCCAGCACCCGGTTCACCGTCTGGTTGATAATGTCGTCAATCGTTTGTGGTTTGTGGTAAAAAGCGGGCATGGGCGGGGCCACAATCGCTCCCATTTCTGTCACCTGGGTCAACAGCCGCAAATGTCCCAGGTGCAGCGGCGTTTCCCGGGGAACCAAAATCAAGCGCCGCCGATCCTTCAATACCACGTCGGCCGCGCGCAGCAGTAAATTGTCGCTGAAGGAATGGGCGATCCCCGCCAGCGTCTTCATCGAACAGGGAATCACAACCATGCCATCGGTCTTAAACGAGCCAGATGAGATTCGCGCGGCGATATCTTGCTCGCGGTACACCACGTCGGCCAAGTTTATCACCTGCTCCGGCGTGTAATCTGTCTCCAGGCCCATGGTAATGGCCCCTGCCCGGCTGATAACCAGATGGGTCTCCACATCGGCCAGATCGCGCAAGATCGATAACAGGCGAATGCCGTAAATCACCCCACTGGCCCCCGAAATGCCGACGATTAGCTTTTTCATCCGTCTTAGCGCCTTTGTCTCTTTGACACTTTGCCATAAATTCTCACCAGCAGATTCTAAATCACCTGGGCAGAATCCCAAAATCACCTTACAATCCCTTCATATCTACACACCTAAGGGGGCATCGTGAAGTCAATTTTTATTGCGGATTTACGTCCCAAAACCGATCTACTCAACGAACCATTTTTGTTGCAAGAAATGGCCGAACGCACCACCAAAGACGGCCGTCCCTTCGTCCTCTTCACCCTGCGCGACAAAACCGGAACCCTATCCGGCGTGTTTTGGGATGTGCCCGCTTCCATTCTGGACTGGCTGCGTCCCGGCCAGCCGGTGCTGGTCAGCGGCCGTGTTAACCTCTACAAAGAATCGCTGCAAATCAGCGCCACCGATCTCAACCCCAGCTTCACCGAAGAGATGGCCGACTTGTTGCCCACCAGCAGCCGCCCGGCAGAAGAGATGGTCGGCGAACTGCGCCAGACCATTCAACGCCTGGCCGAACCATGGCAAAGTCTGGTAAGCCATTTACTGCTGGATGAGACCTTTTTGCCACAGTTTGCTGCCGCCCCGGCCGCCCGCAACATGCACCACGCGGCTATCGGCGGGCTGCTGGAACACACCCTCAGCATGGCGACCATTGCCGACTACCTGGCTGCCCATTACCCGCACGTCAACCGGGACCTGCTGCTGGCGGGTGTGCTGCTGCACGACATGGGTAAACCGCTGGAGTATGACGCCAATAATTCGTTTGCTTTTACGGAAGACGGCCGTCTCGTTGGTCACATCGTCCGCGCCATCATCATGATCGAAAAGGCGGCGGCCGCGTTGGGCAGCATCCCACCTGACGATTTGCGCCAACTTGTCCATCTGGTTGCCGCCCATCACGGCAATTTGGAATGGGGTCGCCGGTTGTGCCAAAAACGCTGGAAGCCACCCTGCTGCACCAGATTGATTTGCTAGACAGCCGTGTCCAGGGCTTCCTGGAACACGCAGCCACCGACAGCGACGCCAACGGCTGGACCATCAAACCCAGCCCAATGTTTAGGACGGAATTAAAACGGCCGTCTACTCTATAAAGAATTCACTACGGAGGCACGGAGATGTTGGTCGGTTGAGGGGAATTCTCTCTATTTCTGTCAGCCAGAGTCTATTCGCTAGAAGATGCTGCCGACTGAACACTGAACATTGCCTCACTCCCGCCACCGTCGCACTTCAATCTCTAAATCAAAGCCGATGTGGTAACGGGCGATGCCCGCCGCCGCGTCGGCTTTTTTGTCGGACGGGCGCGCGTGACGGGAAAAACGCCAGCGCACCGGCCCCACTTCTTGGGCCAGCCGGACAAGCTGCCACAGCAGCAGCAATGCCAAAAACAGCGCCACACCGCCCGCCGGGGAAGCCCACACAGAGCGCAGCGCCCCACAGAGCGTCACTTCCGGCGGGACAGGCAGGGGCACATTACCCACCACATAGCCCCACACGTCGCCATGCTCTCCGGTTACTGCCACCACCGGCAGGGCTTCTGGCACAAACCTGGCGGTTTGCGCGGCCAACGCCTGCGCCTGACCTTCTTGCGCCGGGATAAAGGCCAACACGCGCCCTGCGCGCAACAAGAAAGGCGGTTCGGACCATACGGCCGTACTGGGGATATTCTCATACCTCAGCGTCACCATGTTGGACCATACCATATAGGCGATGTCGTGATGCTGCGGCGTGGTTTCCACATAAACCAGGCTCAGATCAGGTGTATCTTGCAGGCGCACGGCCGTCCAGGCCACCGCCTGCTCCCAATTGGCCGGATACTTACGCGCCAATTCAGCAACGTAGTGCCCCCAACCGGCCACGATGATGACAACCAGGCACAGCGTCAGCGCCCCGCGCCGCCACCAGGCCTCGTTGACCACCACAAAATAACGGGCCAGCGATTCGGCAAATACGGCCGTCCACGCCACCAGCCCCACCGCCACCAACAAAGCCACCACCGGAATGATCGACACCAGATGGGTATGACGTGGCGGCAGGGTGTTGGCTGCGCTCAAAAAGAACAGCCCGGCAGCAAACCACAGCAGCGGCAGCGCAAATCGCCGCCGCCGCCAACCACGCAGCGCCAACGCGCTGCCCAACACCAAAAACGCGCCAGACAGCAGACCACCGGCTAACCCCGTTTCGACAAAATGCTCTTCGCCACCCAAAAAGGGGGAGTTAAACGCCAGCAGCGAGCGCACCATGCCCCGCAGCAGCAGTCTGGCGTAAATGAGCGGTTGGAAAAACAACTCCTGATAGCCAATTTGCAGCGGCCCGGCAAAACGAAACAGTTCCTCATCGGTGAAAAAGGTACGGCCGTAAAACACATTAAAGAACAGGCTTTCCCACAGCTTATACGGTTCCGCCTTGTTGGGGTTGGTCGTCCCGAACAGCCAATAGGGCAGCACCATCACCGCAAAAGCCAGCCCCACCGTCGCCAGGATAATCAGGCCGCGCCGCCAGGAGATGTCCCGCCGCGCCCATAAAAACAAGACCAAACCGACCAATACAATAAGTCCCAACCGTGCCGCCGTGTAAGTGTAAAAGCCCAGTCCGGCGGCCACGCCCGCCAGGTAAAAATAAAACAGGCTGGCGCGCCGAATGCCCAACGAGGCGAAGCACAGCGCCAAAGTCACCGGCAGCAGCGCCTGGGAATTGTTGTAACCCAGACGGGCAAAGGCCAGGAAATAGGGACTGAACAACATGACAAGGCTGGCGACAACGGCCGTTGCCCGGCCAAACCACTCCCGCCCCAACACATACAGCGGCACAACTGCCAACACCCCGGCCAGCACCGAGGCAAAACGCCAACTCCACACGCTCAGGCCAAACAAGCGCAGCACGGCCGCCTGCCAATACGTCCCGGCCATGGGGAACGTATAGACGCCTAAATCGAAAAACGACGGCCGATGCTGCCCTATGGCAATGGCCCGCGCTGCCTCCCAAAAGGAACCCTCGTCGCCGATCATCCGCGCCGGAATGTCCTGCAAATAGGCCGCGCCTACGATGAGGCCAACCAGCAGCAGCCAGAGCAGCCACACTTTATCCGCCCGCGCCAGACGCAGCGACAGGTCTAAGCCGGCCTGCCGATCGTGCAGCCAGAATTGGCGGGTCAGCAGCAGCAGCGCCACCAACCACAAGCCGACTGGCAGCCAGCCGGTTTGCCGCGCCAACAACAAAACGGCCGTACCCAGCAGCAACAAAACGGCCGTCGCCCATTCCCACGCCTGCCAACCGCCGCCAGGCGGCCAACCGCCACCGGGCGGCCAATCGGCCAGGGGCGGGTCTTTTACGAACCAGGGCGCATAACGCGCCGCGCTGGCAAACAGCAGCGCCCCAGCCAGCAGCAGCGGTACGCCGACCACCACGTTATCCAGGTTCACCAGGTCCAAACGCAGACGGCTGTTCAGTGGTTCGGCCCACAAGAATGGCCCAAACACCGCCTCGCGCCGCGCCAGCAAATAATGGCCGTAGCCTACCCAGGCCAGCGCCCCCAACAGGCGCAGCCAGCGGGTATCGGCGGCTGGGGCCGCAGCCGCCATCAACCGCTGTCGGCGCAGCGCCCCCAACAGCAGTGCAGTGAGGATGGCCAGACTGACGGCCGTTAGCAGCGTCACCATCGCCAGCGTCAACTCAACCACCTTCCGTCGCCAGCAGCGGCGTTAACTCGCGGATGTGGATTTTGGTCGTCTCGCCGCCATTTAAATCCTGCACCTCGATGTGCATCCGCACCACCTGCGGCGGTCCCTGGGGGAACGGCAGTTCAATGTGCGGGTCGGCTTCCAGACCGCGATATTCCTGGCGATAGACCACCGGAACGGCCGTGTCATCGGCATACAGCGTCACCGTCAGGGCAAAATCCATTGTGCCAAAATCGCCGGCCAGCCCGCGCAGCGCCCACGGCTGCGGAAACGTCAGTTCCACAAACGCCGGATTGGCCTCCATCACCCGCCCCAGAGTGAAGGTGTCGTTGTCGAACATGCTGGGCAAGCTGCCAGAATCCAGCCGCGAATGGCGCGCCGCCACCATCTGCCCGTTGATCAGCACCATGTCCTCGACCGGCTTCTGCCGTTCGGCGCGTTCAGCGGCAAAAATCGCGTCCACGTCAGCCACATATGCCAGCCGGGCAAAATAAAAGCCAGGGCTGCCATCCGGGTAAGAAAACTCCCGCTCAATGGCGATCTCCTTAAATTTACCGCTCTGCTGCGCCCGGCCATACTCCTCTGGCGTCATGATAAACAACATGTCGTCGGTTAGACCCTGTTTGTTCAGGATAAAACCATCCACGTTGAGGGTCTGCACGCGGAACAACTGTTCTGGCGGCAGAAAAAAACGGGGGAACAAATCGGTCCCGTTAGCCCAGGTGGGGGTTAAGAGGACGATGGTTTGTGGGTTCTCGGCCAGGATTTCGGGAATGATGTCAAATAGCTGCGTCGCGCCGTACTGCATCCCAAACATGCCATAGTTAGGAAACCACAACGGTCCCCGGTTTAAGGCGTCCGCCAACAGGCCAACGCTCACCCAAGACAAGGTGAGGAATGTGGCCAGCGCCAGCGCCGGCTGCCATTTTGCCTTGAACCGGGTCAACAGCCAGTCCAGCCCCAGGGCCATCAGGATGGCGGCTGGGGCCACCAGCGCCAGCACGCGGGTAATGGCGATGTCTACATTGGCAGCCCCGACCGGCACGGCGAGCAGCGCCAGCAGCACTGCCCGGTGGCTTGAAGCGCGCCACTGCCTCAGGCAAATGACCAGGCCAATCAAGAGCAGGGGCAGCGTTTCCGGGCGCAAGTGGCCGAAGTAGCCCAACATGCGATGGCGTTCCAGATCATGGGTGTTGGGCCAGAACCAATAGCCAGGACTTAATCCGTAGACATAACGTTGGGCAAACAGGCCCATTTTTTGCCCCAGAGTCAGGTCTTGCTGGAACCAGTAAGAGTTTAGCGAGCGCAGGTGATAGGCCAGGTCGGTGGGATAGGTGAGGCGAAAACGGAGGTAGGGGGCCAGCAACAAGAGGGCGAAGGCGATGAGGCTAACGGCCGTCACCCACCGCCGTCGGGCAATCATATCCCGCGCCTGCTGCCAATGATAGCGCCCATCAGACAGCGCCAGCAGCAAGACCAGCAGGGCGATGATTGCCTGCCCATTGCTGTAGGCGTAAAACGAAGCGGCGGCAAAGAACATGGCGGCGTAGATATAGGCGGGATGACGATAACGATAGAGCAGGTAAAAGTAGAGAAACAGGGCGTAAAACGAGACCATCAGCACGGTCTCGAAGGCGGTGCGGCTGTGCAGGAACCAGGCGGGCATGGCGGCCAACAGCAAAACGGCCGTCCACCAATAGCGCGTCTGGAATATCTGTTTGAGCGTCAGGGCAACGGCCGTTACGCCCAACAGGCTGATTAGCGCGGAAACAGCCCGCGTCGCCGTCACCGACAGGCCAAACAAAGTCACTGGCAGCAGTTGCAGATAAACGGACAGGCTGAGGTTGTAGACCTGAAAATTCTTGAAATAAGCGGGCAGCAGCTGCCCATCGGCATCACGAAACCCATTGTTGATCAGGTCGCTGGCGCTGAGGGATTGGATGGCTTCATCAGAAAAAAAGTAGATGGGGTAGTCGGCGATGCGCCAGAAGCGGGTGAAAGCGTAGACAAGGAGGGAGAGCGCGAAGAGAATCCATGCCGGCTGGCGCAGTAGTTGGCCCAACCAGGTAACGGCCGTATGCAACTGCGGCGGTGCTGTGTTGGCGGGAATGGCCGTATCCACGCGCAAATCCACCGTCACCCACAACGGCGTCTCCTCCGGCAGGGCGAGTGGTTCCAGCGGATGAATGGTTCCATCCCGGTAAACAGCTTCCAGTTTCTTGTTTTCCGGATCGTCCTGTCGTTTCATACCACGCCATCGTCCATGATTTGGTTGGCCCGATTATAACAAAGGTGACATAAACTGATAACCCATGTTACAATTTCTCGCCATGAACGACGATGTGCGCCAACTGGTGCAAGCCATTCACGACGGGCCGATGCGCCTGGTGTTTGTAACGGCCGGCGCCGGAACCCAGGCTCTATCCGACCTGTTAAGCGTGGCCGGGGCGACGCGCACCCTGTTGGAAGCCCTGGTCCCCTACGGCCAGGCCAGCTTCAATGACTTCCTCGACCAGCGCCCGCGCCAATATGTCGCCGACGACACCGCCCGCCTGATGGCCGGCCGCGCCTATACCCGCGCCCGCTGGCTGGAAAGCGAAGGGCCGATGCTCGGCCTGGCCTGCACGGCTACCATCATCACCGACCGGCCCAAACGAGGCGAACACCGCGCCCACATCGCCGCCTGGCAGCCCGCCCGGCTGGTGTGGCACACACTGCGCCTGGACAAAGGGGCGCGCGACCGCGAAGGGGAAGAAAACGTCGTCAGCCGCCTGATCCTGAACTGCCTGGCCGAAGCGTGTGGTCTGGAAAGCCGCCTGCTGCTGCCGCTGACGGAAAATGATGACCTAAAGCGGTCGGCTTATGATTATGAGCAGATAACCAAACGACTCCAGCGCGGCGAGGTTCCTTATTTTGGCGTGCATGATAACGGCCGTATCCGCACCACCGACGCCCATCCCCAGGTTTTGCTCTCTGGCTCCTTCAACCCACTGCACGACGGGCATCTGGGCATGTCTCGCGCCGCCGCGCAGCTTCTGGGCAAACCGGTGGCCTTTGAACTATCGGCCCGTAACGCCGACAAACCACCGCTGCCAGTGCCAACCGTCTTATACCGTTTGGGCCAGTTCGCCGGCCGTTACCCGGTGTATGTCAGCCAGGCGCCGACGTTTGTGGAAAAAGCGCAATTGTATCCGGGGGCGACGTTTGTGGTGGGTTTTGATACGGCCGTGCGCATCCTCCAACCCCGCTTCTACGGCCACAGCCAGGCCAATCTGTGCGCCGCCCTGGAAACCATCCGCGAACAAGGCTGCCGCTTCCTGGTGGCCGGCCGTCTGCACGATGACCAACAATTTCACCACGCCGCCGACATGGACATCCCTGACGGTTACGCCGAGATGTTTCAACCTCTGCCGCCGGAACAATTCCGCGAGGACATTTCCTCCACGGAGCTGCGCCAGCGCGGCGCAAAAGGAAGCCGGTAACGGTTTGAGATTGGGAGAGATGAAGCGAAGTGGGGTGGGAACGGCCGTAGGACACCTTATACTGGTTGACTGACAAAACTCACATTCAGCCCAATTGACAACGGATTGGCAAGATTTACGGATTTTCCTCGACTGCCCTTATCGGCAAATCCTGGGAATCTGTGTTCTGCGGCCCTTAAAAACAGGATTTTTCCGTCAATCGTCCCATTTATGACATAATTTTGTCAATGCGGCGCACGGTCTGGCGCAGCTTGATGATGCTGTCCGGCGGGTGGTAGCCTTTGCGCAAACTGACATTGGCATAAACCAGCGTATTGCGCCCCACCAGACAGCCAGGATTCAACACCGAATTGCAGCCCGTCTGCGCCCCATCGCCCAGAATGGCCCCTAATTTGCTCAGCCCTGTGTCGTATTCCACGTTTTCAATCAACAATTTGATGGACGGCCGTTTACCGGTAGCCGCGTCCTTCTCGCTGAGAATGCCCAAATTGCTCAGTTTCGTGCCGGCGCCCAGGTTCACGTGCTGCCCCAAAATGGAATCGCCGACATAGCTGAAATGGGGCGCGGCCGCATGGGGCAAAAAGAGGCTGTTTTTCGCTTCGCTGGCGTGGCCTAAAATCGCCCCGGCCAGCAAAATGACATTCTCGCGCACAAACGCGCCGTGCCGCACCACCGCCCCCGGCCCAATATAGGCCGGACCATGCACATAGGCGCCTGGCTCAATGCGCGCGCCTTCGGCAATGTAAATGGGCCGGTCACTGAGATACGCCCCTGGCATCACCTCACCCAAAATCGTCTGCCCATCCCCTGTCAACCGGGCCACATGGGTTTCGATGAGGGGGAGCGCCTGCCAAACATACTCGCAATCAGCAAAAAAAGACGTCACAAACGCATCTTTCAGGTCAAAAAAATCCGTCGGGGCTAACATCTTACCTTCCTTCGCGCCTTTGTTTCTTTGCACCTTGGCGCTAAAACCACGCCGATTGGTTATATCAAGAACAGGTGAAGTGAGCCACTGTTTACCGGCAAAAACCCGCCACGCCTACAATCTGATATACTCGATTTCAATCCTCAGCAAGCTCAGGACAAGTCCTTCGGCAAGCTCGGGAGCAATCGTCAATTATCATGTCTGAGCAGCGAACATCTACCGACGCTTTTCAGCGCGAAATCAATAACATCGAAACGACCATCGTCGCTTTGGAGGCGCAGCGTGTGGCTCTGGGCGATCTGGTGGTAGACACCGCCCTGGGACTGCTGCGCGAACGGCTGGCAACCCTTGTCCAGCCAGATCAAGCTCCTGACGAACGCAAGCGCGTGACCGTGTTGTTTGCCGATATGTCTGGCTATACCGCCCTCAGCGAAAACCTGGACCCAGAAGACGTGGCGGCGATCATGAACCAGTTGTTCGAGGCGGTGACGGCCGAAATCCACCGTTTTGGCGGCACGATAGACAAATACAGCGGTGACGCCGTGATGGCGCTGTTTGGCGCACCGCAAGCGCTGGAAAACCACGAAGAGATGGCCGCGCGCGCCGCCCTGGCGATGCAAACTGTCATCACCAATTTTAGCGCCGCTCTGGAACAGGAGCGCGGTTTTAGCCTGCGGATGCGCATCGGCCTGAACACCGGCGAGGTATTGGCCGGGCTGGTGGGCGGCCTGAAGGCGCGCAGCTATACGGTGATGGGCGATACGGTGAACCTGGCCTCGCGGCTGGAACACGCCGCGCCGGCGAGTCGGATTCTGATCAGCGCGGCGACAGCGCGGCGGATTCGCGCTATTTTTGATTTTGAGCCGCCGCAGCAAATTAGGGTAAAGGGCAAGACAGAGCCGATTACCGTGTATCTGGTGGTAGGCGAGAAGGCGGAACGGGGGCGGGTGCGCGGGCTGGCCGGGCTGTATGCGCCGATGGTGGGGCGCGAGGCAGAGTTTGCCGCGCTGCAAACGACATTTGCGGCGGTGCTGGCCGACCGGGTCTGGCGGGCTACGGCCGTCGTCGGCGAAGCCGGCATTGGCAAGTCCCGTATCCGGCGTGAATTTGTCGCCTGGATGGCCGAAACCCAGCCGCAAACGCGCATCCTCAGCGGCACGGGCTATCCCCATACGCGCACCACACCCTACTCCTTGCTGGCGGAGGTGATGCGTTCGTTGTTTACGGTGGGGCGAGACGTGGGCGTGGATACGGCCGTTACCCAACTCTCCAGCCATCTGCATAACTTGCAGCCCACCCTCGACGACACCGAATTTCGCTACCAGCTGGGTTCGCTGGCCGGCGTCCTCGGCCTGCCGCTTGTCGGCAGCCCACTGCAAGAACTGGACCCCGAACAACGCCGCGACCGCACGTTCCTCTCTCTGGAACGCATCCTCCTGGCGACGGCCGCCGCAGCCCCTCTGCTGCTCATCCTCGATGACCTGCACTGGGCCGACGTTCTGTCGCTGGCCTTCCTGGAACGCTTCTTGAACCTGATCGCCCGCCAGGTGTTCAACGATCAGGCCGCCATGCTGCTCATCCTCAGCCGCCCGGCCGAAGACCCCTTGTCGGCGATGGGGCAGTTATTGCAAGAATTGGCCCAACCGCCCCATCGCCGCCTGCAACTCACCGCCCTGGACGAAAGCCAATCGGCCGCGCTTATCGCTGGTTTGTTGGACCAATCGCTGCCCGCGGATTTGTCGGCGCTGATCACCCACCACGCCCAGGGCAACCCGTTTTTCGTGGAAGAGATGATCCGCTCATTTGTTGAAGATGGCACGCTGCAAGAGGGGGCCACCGGCCGCTGGCGCGCCAGCCGCGCCGTTTCCGACGTGCGCGTGCCCGGCTCGGTACAAGACATCATCGCCGCCCGCCTGGACCGGCTGCCGCCGCAAAACAAGCGCGTTACGCAGCACGCGGCGATCATCGGCCGCACCTTTTGGCAGCAGTTGTTGGCCCAAATCACCCAGTTTGATTCGGTGGAGCCGACGCTGCTGCTGCTGGAAACCCGTCAGTTGGCCGACCGATTGAGCGAATCACAAATTGCTGAGGATTGGGAATGGGTATTCCGCCACATCCTCATCCAGGAAGTGGCTTATGCCACTGTGCCCAAGCAGACGCGACGGCACATCCATCGGCAGGTAGCCGCCGCGCTGGAAGCGCAGTTGGACGAACATACCGACTTTTTGCTGCCGCTGATCGCCTATCATTTTGAGGAAGGGGACACGCCCGATAAGGCGATTGTTTATTTGAGCCGGGCAGGGGAGCAGGCGGCGGGGCAGTTTGCCAATGAGGAGGCGCTTGGTTATTTCAACCGGGCGCTGGGGCTGTTGGACGGATTGGCAGAAGTGGAACCGTTAACGGCCGTACAACATACCCACCGCTACCACCTGCTGCGCAATCGAGCTGAGGTCTACCACCTGACAGGCCGCCGCGACGCGCAAAAAGCAGACCTGGACGCCCTGCAAGCGCTGGCCGATTCGGACGGCCGTCGCGCCGACGTGGCGCTGAAGTTTGCGGCGTACTATCAGGCGATCAGTGATTTTCCAACGGCCGTGATGCAGGCAAAAACGGCCGTAACCCACGCCGAAAAAGCCAACAACCCACGCCAAAAAGCCGAGGGACTTAACGATTGGGCCTTCGCCCTACTGCGCCAGGGGAACCTGGAACAGGCCCGCGACCTGCTGCAACAAGCCCATCAACTCGCCATAACCGCCAGCGATGTTCTGAACCAGACCGTCTCGCTGCTGCGTTCAGGCATTGTCTACTATTTCCAGGGCGAAAATCTGCTGGCCCGTGAACAATATGAAAACGCCCTGAATCGGGCGCGTGGGCTAAAAGATTTAAAGCTGCAATCTGCCTGCCTGACAAACCTGGTCGGCGTTTACCATGCGTTAGGTGATATTTCTCAGGCGCGAATCGCCTGCCAGGATGCCTTGCAAATTGTGCAGACGATTGGCGACCGCGCCAAAGAAGCAGCCATTTTGAACAATATCGGCGCTATTTACTACGGATTGGGCAATTTTGGCGCTGCTAAAGAACATCACAAACAAGCCTTGCTCATTTCTGAAACCTTAAAAGATCGCCTCGGAGAATCTTTGGCTGCCAGTAATTTGGCGATGGTGCTTGCCGATTTGGGTGACTACCAACAAGCGAGCTTCTTGTCGCAAAGAGCCTTGCAAATTGACCAGCAGATTGGCGACCGCATCGGACAAGGTTACAGCCTCACGTCTCTGGCGAGGGCATTGGAAGGATTGGGCGAATTAACGGCAGCCAGTCAGTTTCATCAGGAAGCCATCAAAATCCGACGGGATTTAAAACAAGATGCCACCTGCATAGATAATCTGGCTGCTTTGGCGGCCATTGCCGTGCGTCAGAATGATTTATCCGGTGCGCAACACTATGTAGATGCCATTTTGATCTGGATTGAAGCCAACGGAACCGACGGCATTGAATACCTCTGGAAAACCTACCTCATTTGTATCACCGTTCTGGAAACGGTGGGCGCGCATGAACGTGCCAACATATTACTTAACCAGACATATCATTCCCTCATCGAGCAAGCCCAAAAGATCAGTGACCCCGATATACGTCATGCCTTTCTCCACAACGTTTTAGCCCAACGTCAAATCATCGCCCAATTCGAACAAAAAAAGGCGAGGTAGCGCCTGATACCTCGCCTTAGCACCTGTAACAGGCCGCTGCGAATCTGGATCAACCGCCAACAACCGCAAACCGGGTGAGGTGGCAGATGTCTACGCGGAACCAGTTTTCGGCCGGGTTGTAGGTGTAGGTAGAGGTAGGGATGCAGGTGGTGGCCGCGTCTATCCAGGTCTGGCTGGCCTTGTCCCAGAACTGAAGCTGCATGGCATTTTCATCGGTTCCCGGCGGCAGCGTGGTTTCGTTGTAAAAGATGGTGACGCTGACCGGCAGTAAAAAGGGATAGCTGGCGGCCGGACTAAAGGGAAGATTGGTGGGGAGCACGGCCGTTCCCCCATCACCCGCATCCTTCACCACCAGCGGCAAATACAGCCGTTCCGGCGCGACGGCGTCCAGGTCAAAGTAATAGCGAATCGTGTTGGTGGGCGAAGGCTGGGGAATCATCGCCAGCGGGGTGTAGGCGAGTTTAATCAACTCCGCCACCGCGCCTGGCGGCACATTGACGCGCAGTCCCAGGCCGGTCTGCGGATTCGTGAAGATCAGTTCCCCACCGTCACCCGGCGTGATAGCGGCGTCTACGGTAATTGTGACCGGTGTGGTGGCGGTGAGTATGTGTGTCAGGCTGGTGGCGGTGACTACGGCCGTATACGCTCCTGGCACGTTGTAATCATGCGTCACATTCTGCCCAACGGCCGTACCGCCATCACCAAAGGCCCACTCGTACTGCAAAAACCCGGCCGCTGGGGCCAATGCCTGGAAAAAGGTCGGCTGGCCGACGGCGGTGGGGCTGCTGTTGACGGCCGTCAGCGACGGAATAAGACCTGAACCATAATAAGCGAACGCCTGCCCCGTAAAACCGGCAGGGTTGGGCAGCAGGGGCGCGCCGACCAGCAGATCGGCAAAGCCATCACCGTTCACGTCGCCGGCGGTGGCGGCCGCCGTGCCATACCGGGCATCCACGACCAGACTGCCACCCGACCAGACAGGCGCGCTGTCCACACCGGCGGAGGAACCCAAATAGACAAACGCGCCACCACCGCCAACGGCCGTTGGCCCTCTATCCGGGCCATCACGCAAGGCCACTTCATAGCCCGGCGCGCCGATAATCACATCGTCGTAGCCATCATTATTCACGTCGCCGGCCATGCCCACCACGCGCCCAAACATCGAATCAGGCCGATATTCGCTCAGAAACGTAGGCGAAAAATCCAATCCCAGTTCAGTACCGTAATAGAGAAAAGCCGCGCCATATACGACAAGCTGGTCGCCATAACCCGGCGCGCCGACAATCACATCGGCAAAACCATCGTCATTGACATCCCCGGCAGCGCCGGCAGAGAAGCCAAACTGGCTGCCTATCGTATAGCTGCCATACACAACGCTAATGGCATCAGCCGGCGTAGCCACCGGCAGACCGGCCGGTAAACCGCTGACGCTGCCCAGAAAAACAGCGGCCATACCCGTCTCGCCATCCGGCGCATATTCACTGGCGCCGATGACCACGTCGTCATACCCATCCCCATTTACGTCGCCGGCCGTGCCCACCGCAACGCCAAACCGGGCCAACGGCAGGTCACTCTCGGCGATCCAATCGGGCGACGGTGACAGGCCATCAGGTCCACCATAATAAACATAGGCGCGCCCTAACGGAACCGCCCCACTCCGGTAATTGGGCGCACCCACGATCACGTCATCGTAACCATCGCCATTCACGTCGCCGGCCGCGGCAACGGCCGTGCCAAATAGATCATCCAGCTGTTCGCCAGCCACCACCCAATCCGGCGTAAGCGACAAACCGGTGAGCGAACCCAAAAAGAGATAAGCCTTCCCTCCCACGTTTGGCAGCGGCGAATTTGCCCCAATAATCACATCAGCAAAGCCATCGCCATTCACATCGCCAGCCGCGGCGACGGCAATGCCGAGTTCCTCGTTCTCATTGTTGCTCTCCACCCGCCAACTAAACGGCAGCTGCAAGCCGTCTGGTCCGCCGCTAAAGACAAACACGGCCCCTTCATCCACCTCACCCCCATCAAACCAGTTTGCCCCAATAATCACGTCCGCGAAACCGTCGCCATTCACGTCGCCGGCCGTGTTCAGCGAAAAACCATAATTGGCATCTTGGGGGATAAAAGAGGTCCAATCGGCATGGGGCGTCAGGACAAAGGCGTCTACCACCAGCAGACCATCAGGATTAGCCGCAGAATTGGCAACAACAGGCGGTGCGGGCAATGGCACAAACAATCCTGCTGCGTTTTGCCAACCCGTCATAACCAGCAAACAAAACAAGCCAGCCAACAAGCCTACAGCGCCTAATCTACCAGATAACTTCATAGCACTTCTCCACAGCGACAGATTCAAGAATCTGATGCCTCAGAAACTTCACCCAATCACAATGCCGACTGAAACAAAAAGGACACGGCTCACGCCGTGTCCAAAATTCAACTGAATACCAGTTCTATTAACTGCGCGGTTCAACAACGATACGGATCGCTGTGCGCTCCTGTTCATCAATGCTCACCTCTACAAATGATGGCACACAGACAATTTCCACACCTTCCTCTGCCAGATACCCTTTGGCAATAACAATTGCCTTAAGCGCCTGATTGACGGCGCCAGCCCCAATAGCCTGTACTTCTGCCCGGTTTACTTCGCGCATCACACCGGCGATAGCTCCCGCTACCGCAGCCGTTCGGGAACGAGCAGAAACTTTGATTACATTCATAAAGAGCCTCCATGTACGTTCATTGTGTCGGGTTCCAAGCGTTAAGGCTGAGCTTACTCATATCTTGGGACATTAAAATTCTAGCCAATTTGCGCCAACCTTGTCAAGCATATGCCATTTTACGGAGATACGCCTTATTTTCACCTATCAAGGCGACCAATAAGAAGGATAAACTCATGAATCCGTTTAAGTAGGCAGGTTTTCGGGAAGCTGTATTTGCCCAAGCCCTAAATTCATGATGGCGTATTGATCGGACCGTGAAAAAGACGTGACTGCCACAGACACAAAACAGAATCATCTCTTTAACTTTTCATAATAAACAACATAGTACCCCAACATTTAGGGGGTGAGGAAATTTAATACCTAAACTTAGGTAGACGGCGTGTTTGTCAAGCAATCCATCTTAAAATATGGCTCTTTTTAAGGTTTTACCTTCCTAAAAACTTTAAACCTTTTAAGGCAATTTAGGACTGATCTCATTGCGCAGCGCTACCCCATTTGTTAAAATGATTGAACCGTCGTCACCAATCACAACTGCTCGAATTTGCGTATGTGTTTGTTATGGGTCGTAACGAACCGCAAGAGGGAGCCAATCTACAGTGCGGCAGATTTTTATTGAGTTGAGGGTCTCAATAAAAGCTATCTGACTTGACGGCCTGAAATCCCCACTACTTCAAGTAAGTTATGTATGTGTGGCTGTTGCCCACAAGTTAGTCGCGCCTGCCTATTTTGCAGGCCGAGCATTCATCGAACAGGTCTAAGCCCATGTCTCCAGAAATTGCGTGGAAAGCTGCTCTGGGCGAGTTAGAGTTACAAATGACCAAAGCAACCTTCAACACATGGTTGAAGGATGCGCGGCTCCTCGCCTGCGAAAACGACGAATATGTTATTGGCGTCCGTAATGATTATGCCAAAGATTGGTTGGAAAACCGTCTGCAAGACACCATCTTACGCACGCTATCCGCGATTCTCAATCAACCGGTGAGTGTCCGGTTTGTTGTTTGGTCTGATGAGATCATTGCGCCCCCCCCGCCGGTTATGAATGGCAGCAGTCCCGTGAATGGGGCTAAACCGCTACGCCGTCCGTCCCCTGCCTATCAAAGTGAAGATTCCATCAGCCTGGCGCTCAATCAGAGGTTTACATTTGCCTCGTTTGTTGTGGGAACGAGCAATCGGCTGGCTCATGCGGCCGCTTTGTCTGTGTCTGAAAATCCGGGGCAGACGTATAACCCGCTCTTTATTTATGGCGGCGTGGGCCTGGGCAAAACGCATTTGCTTCATGCTATCGGGCATAAATGTATTAGCGATGGTTTGTCCATTTGTTACATTTCTTCCGAGACATTTACGAATGATCTGGTGCAGTCCATTCGCAACAAACAAATGGCCCAGTTCCGCGAACGTTACCGCACCCCAGACGTGCTGTTGATTGACGACATCCAGTTTATTGCCGGTAAAGAGAGTACGCAGGAAGAGTTGTTCCATACATTTAATGATTTGCATAGTCAGGGCAAGCAAGTTGTCCTGTCCAGCGACCGTCCGCCAAAGGCGATGGCGACTTTGGAAGAACGGCTGCAATCTCGCTTTGAGTGGGGATTGATGGCGGATATTCAACTGCCTGACACAGAGACGCGCAAAGCTATTTTGCAGGCCAAAGCCGAAGATCACGGGGTGGCGGTTCCGAATCATGTTATTGATCTCATTGCCCATCATGTGCGCAACAACATCCGCGAGCTTGAAGGCGCGCTGAACAAAGTGATCGCGTATGCGCAGCTTTCGGGCACGGGGACGGTGGATAGGGAATTGGTGAACATGGCTTTGGCTGATTTGGTACGCCGGCCGGAAAAGGTGACGATGGCGCAAGTGATAGAAGCGGTGTGCGCGTATTATAATGTCACGCCAGAGGCGTTGGGCAGCACCAGCCGCAGCCGCACCATCGCCTTCCCGCGCCAGATGGTGATGTATCTGGCGCGCACAGAGACGGACAGTTCGCTGCCGCAAATTGGCGCGCGCCTGGGCAACCGGGACCATACGACGATTTTGTATGGGTATGAAAAAATTGCGACGTTGTTAGACGTAGATGCGACAGCGCGGCGAGATATGCTAGAAATCAAAGCCGCGCTTTATGAGGCCAACGGCCGTCAGGTATCGCCAGCCTCGGACAAAGTGTTCGGGTGAAGTTGCCTATATCTGACAAAGTGACAGCAATGTCCGATGATGACCTTTGCGAGTTATAGACCCCAAAAATCCGCACGGAGTCGTGTTTTGAGCCAGTCCTCGTAAGGACTGGCTTTTTTGTTACTTACCCGACAAACGGCTCTTTGTCAAGAGGAAAACGGCCGTTTCTGTGGATAAGTCACTCATAACTGTGGAGAACTGGGGTTTACTGTGGAAAAGGTGGCCGGGAAAGTCAGGCTGGTCCGGCGGCCAAAAGCCAGATATGGGGACAAAAGCAACGGAAGGGCTGCATATGGGAGGGCGTGGGCTGAGACCACAAAAGCAAGGATTTCTATTCACCCACAACGGCCGTGAAATCCTCCACAACTCACAAAACAACGGTGCAGTTAAACGGCCGTATATGCAGCCCTCTCCTAACGCGCACAGCCACATAAAGGGGGGCGCTCTTTCTTTCCACATATTCACAGGCCCTACTATCTACAACTACAAAGATCATATGAGGGGGGAAAGTTTTTGTATAACCGGTAATAGGAAAGACGGCAGCGCCGCGCCAAATCCCCGCAGGCAATAAAAAAGCTCTGGGAGGTCAGAGCTTTTTATGAATCAACTATTGTTGCCGCAGCGCTTACAAAAACTCAATGAGTCCGTACCCATCATCTTCAACCGGCAGCGCCGCCACACGAACGGCAACCTCAATACCGGTTTCATGGCGCAGACGCAGCGGCGCAACGGCATTCCATTGGTCCCACAAGTCGCCCTGTAAAATAACGAAGCTGCGCATGGCTCCGGTGGAAGGCAGCAGCCCACCGGCTTTAATGTCGTAGCCATTCAAGGCAATTTTAGCCACCAGGTGGTTCTTTTTGGAATCGTATACGTCAAGCGCGGAAGATAAAGATTTATTCATTTTTCGGTGACTACCTTGGGTCAGCGTTCAAGCTGCAAACAGTATAAACGTTATTTTCACACATTACAAATAGTACTCTAGGCGGCCAACCTTACTTTATTAGTTAAGATTTGCCACATGGGGGGTACGGTGGGACGCCTGCCCGGTTTGAACGCGCCACAAGCCAGCGTAAATGCCATCTTTTTGCCCCACCAGTTCGTCGTGGCGGCCTTGCTCCCGCAGACGGCCGTCTGCCAACACAAAGATCACATCGGCATTCCGCACCGTAGACAGGCGGTGGGCAATAACAATGGTTGTGCGCCCCACGGCGATCCGTTCCAGCGAACGTTGGATGGCGGCTTCGGTTTCATTGTCTACGGATGAAGTGGCTTCATCCAGCACCAGCACCGGGGGGTCTTTGAGAATGGCGCGGGCGATGGAAACGCGCTGCCGTTGGCCGCCCGACAGCTTTTGACCCCGCTCGCCGACAATGGTGTCGTAGCCTAGCGGCAGGGCCATGATAAAGTCGTGGGCTTCGGCCAGTTTGGCGGCGGCGATTATCTGTTCCAGCGGCGCGTCGAACGTGCCGTATGCGATGTTTTCGCGCACAGTCCCATGGAACAAAAAGACGTCCTGGCTGACAAAGCCGATGGTCTGGCGCAGGTCGGTCAACTGCAAATCGCGCAGGTCATGCCCATCCAGCAAAATGTGGCCGCCGGTCACGTCGTAAAAGCGCAGCAGCAGCTTCATGAGGGTGCTTTTGCCAGCGCCGGTGGCCCCGACGATGGCCGCCGTTTCGCCGGCCCGGATGTGCAGGGAGAGATTTTTGATGACGGTGGGATAGTTGGTGGGTACACGGCCGTTGCCGACATCGCCATAAGAAAAAGAGACGTCCGCCAGCACAATTTCGCCGCTCACCTCCGACCGGGGCAGCGACTGCGGCCCGCTGTTGATGGTAGAAGGCGTATCCAACAAATCCATCACCCGCGTAGTGGAGGCCATCGCCCGCTGGTACAGGTCCAGGGTCTCGCCCAGCCGCGTCAGCGGCCACAGCAGCCGTTGGGTCATAAACACCAACACGCTGTACGTGCCCACTGCCAGCGCCCCCTCCAGCACCAGCCGGCCGCCAAAGACCATAATGGCGATGAAACCGAGCACAATGACCATACGAATCAGGGGCACAAAGGCCGCGCTTAGGCTGATGGCGTCTCGGTTGCGCTGGCGGTATTCGTTGCTCTCCTGCCGCACGTGCTCCAGTTCATAAGTTTCGGCGGTGAAGCTCTTGATGGTGGCGATGCCGCCTAAATTGTTGGCAAGCTGCCCATTGAGCACACTCACCTGCTCGCGCACGCGCATGTAACGGGGCGCCAGCCAGCCCTGAAAACGCACCGATCCCCAGATGATCACCGGCATGGGCAGCACAGTCATCCAGGCCACCGAAGGGGCCGTCGCCATGAAGATGCCGCCGATGACCAAAATGGTGGTGATGAGCTGAATGATCTCGTTGGCCCCGATGTCCAAAAAGCGCTCCAGTTGATTGACATCGTCGTTAAGGATAGACATGAGGCCACCGCTGCTGCGCTCTTCAAAGAAAGCCATATCCAGGCGTTGTACGTGGTCGTAGGCGTCCAGGCGCAGGTCGTGTTGGATGGTTTGCGCCAGATTGCGCCACTGCACGGCGTAGAGGTATTGGAAAAGCGATTCTAAGGCCCAGATAACGGCCGTTAACACCCCCAATACCACCAACTGAGTCATCACATTCGGGATGCCGGCCCGCGCCAGAAAAGAATCTTGCCGCGCCACCACCACATCCACTGCCATGCCGATCAGGATGGGCGGGGCCAGATCAAAAACCTTGTTGAGCGTAGAGAAAACGGTCGCCAGAACAACGGTGCGATGGTAATTATGGGTGTACTGCCATAAGCGGCGTAAGGGGTGGTGTTGCCTATTTGTCATGGTTATCTTCCAGAGGGGTGGCCGGGAGCCACCAATGAATTTGCGGCGATCATACAGCAAACATATTTACTTGCCAGCCCTTACCCGACAGCGTTCATTCAGGCGGTTACGATTGGTGACAGACGGCAAGTATAGATGTGACATTTATCCTTTCTTTAGTCCTGGCGAATATGAGACAATGCCCGCGATTTGGCGATTTACAATACCTCCACGCATACAAAAATATATCTGTGGGGGCAAGCAGGGCTGCGACAAATGCCGTAGTTCTTCCCAGGAGGTTACATATGACTGCGATGCATGGGATCTCGCCGTTTGAACAGACCATGATTTACGTGGTTTTAGCGACGGCCTTCATTGCGTTGGGATACGCTTATTGGCTCGCCCGGCAAACCTTTGCCGCTGACAAAGGCAGCGAAGCGATGCAGCGTATCTGGGGATTTATCCGGGATGGCGCTAATGCCTATCTGCGTACCCAACTACGCACCATCGTCATCCTGATAGCCGTCTTAACGGTGGCGATGTTCCTGAGTGTGGCCCTGGTGAAGCCCACCGGAGAGGCCAATGAACTATTCTGTGGCAGCGCCGTGGAAGCAGCCTTTGCCCAAGACATTGCCGCCAATACCTCTCTCACCGAAGCCCAGATTTTACCCCTCCTAGAACAGCAAACAGCCAAAGATGTGGCCTTAACCTATGGCTATGCCGACTTTAAGCCGGAACGGGTCAGCGCGGCAGTTTCCTGCACCCCAGCGACGTGGTGGATTGCCACCGGCCGGGCGGTGGCTTTTGTGATGGGCGCGACGTTCTCCGCGGCCGTTGGCTTTATTGGCATGAATATGGCGGTGCAAGGCAACGTGCGCGTCGCCGCCGCCTCACGGGTCAGCTTCAAAAAAGCCTTGACCATCGCCTATCGCTCCGGCACTATCACCGGAATGCTTACCGATGGCCTGGGGTTATTGGGTGGCACGCTTATCTTTATCATGTTTGGCAAGGCTGCGCCAGATGTGCTGCTGGGCTTTGGCTTTGGCGGCACGCTGCTGGCGCTGTTTATGCGTGTCGGCGGCGGCATCTACACCAAAGCGGCCGATGTGGGCGCAGACCTGGTGGGTAAAGTGGAAGCTGGCATGGAAGAAGATGATCCGCGCAATGCGGCCGTTATTGCCGACCTGGTGGGCGACAACGTTGGTGACTGCGCCGGCATGGCCGCCGACATCTTCGAGTCTTACGAAGTGACCATCGTCTCCAGCCTGATCTTAGGTTTGGCGCTCACGGCTCTGACCGGACAGTTGTTCTGGATTGTGCTGCCGCTGTTGGTGCGCGGCATCGGCGTAGTTAGTTCCATTGTGGGCACGTATGCCGTTTCCATTTGGAATGTGGATGACGCCGAAGAGGCGATGTACAAAAGCTATGAGCTTTCCAGCGGCATCACCATCATCGCCACTTTCTTGCTTTCCGTCTTTTACGCCAGCGCCCAGGACCCCGCCGGTGGGATGATTTCTCATTTGTCTTTGGGCGCGTTGGTGGCTGTTGGCGTGGCGTTAGCGGTGGTCTTTAATCCGCTCACTTCATTGGCAACCAGCGCCCACAGTCCGCGCGTGCAGAATATTGCCAAAGCGACGGCTTTTGGCCCGGCGTTGGTCATTCTGGAAGGGTTGTCGCTGGGGTATTTGTCCAGCGTCTGGTCGGTGTTGGTGATTGTCGCCAGCATTTCCGCCTCTATTTTGGTGTATACAGTCGTCTTCCCCGCGTCGTTATATATACCGGCTCTGGTAGTTGGGGCCATCATCGCGGTGGGCTTTATTGTGCGCGGCTTTATGAAAAAGGACGCCATTAGCGGCCTGTTTTTTGCCATGTGGACGATGGTGGCGGTGTTGTTCCTCATCAGTATGCAAGGCGAGGGCGTGGCGAATGGCGATCCCTTCATTTATATCTTGTTTGGTGTTTCGCTGATCGGCGTGGGGATGCTGTCGCATACCGGCAACAACGTCAGCATGGACACCTTTGGCCCTATCTCCGACAATGCCAACGGCATCGCCGAGCTGTCCCATGAAGATTTTACGCCTGAATCGCGGCAAATTCTGGCGGACCTGGATGCGGCGGGCAACACGACCAAAGCGATCACCAAAGGCATTGCGATTGGTTCGGCGGTGATTGCCGCCGTTTCCCTGTTTGGCGCGTTTTTCACCGACATCGAGCGGGTAATTCCGGTGGAGCGCATGGATTCGTTTGAGCGGGTGATTAACCTGGCCGACCCGACAGTGTTTGTGGGCTTGTTGTTGGGTGGCGCACTGCCCTTGTTATTTGGTGGGCTGTTGATCAAAGCGGTGAATCGGGCGGCCGGTTACATTATGGCCGAAGTGCGGCGGCAGCTGCGCATCCCGGAAATTATGAGCGGCGAACGGACGCCTGATTACGCCAACGCGGTGACAATTTCCACCAAAGCGGCACAGTCGGAACTGGTTCCGTTGGGCCTGATTGCGATTCTTTCGCCGATTGTGGTGGGTTTGCTGCTGAAGGAGCAGGCGCTGGGCGGTTTCCTGGCCGGTGTCATCGTTTCTGGGCAGTTGTTGGCAGTGTTTATGGCCAATGCCGGCGGCGCCTGGGACAATGCCAAGAAGTTTGTGGAAGATGGTAACTTTAACGGCAAAGGCAGCGAAAACCACAAGGCGTCGGTAGTGGGCGATACGGTGGGTGATCCGTTGAAGGATACGGCCGGCCCCGCTCTGAACCCAATGATCAAGGTGATGAATTTGGTCGCGTTGATTTTGGCCCCAATTGTGGTGCAGTACACGGGCCTGTCGCTGCCGATTATAATTATTATTGTCACCTGCATTGTGCTGATTGTCTGGTCGGTGCGCCGTAGTGACCGGCAGGAATCGGCCAGCGATGAGCCAGGTTTGCAAACGGCCGTTTCGCAAGCGCCAACGATCAAGTAAAAACTTTCCGGTAAATGAAAAGCCGGGCAGCGCTTCAATGGCGCTGCCCGGCTTTTTTATTTGGCTAATTGGTTTACTTGTGAAACACACCCATTGCGGGGGGCGAGAGCGTGAAAAAGATTTTGCGGCGGCAGCGCGAAAATTGCCGAGCGCGGAGTTGCGATGCGCTTGTTTGTCCGCTAGACTTTCAGAGATACAGGGGCAGAAGCTAACGGCCGTACACCGCAGTCCGTATACCGTTTTCCGTTGGCATTTGCCAGAGTTAGCAGCCTACGGCATACGGATTACGAATTACGAATTACGGTTTACGCAATACGGGATAATGAAACGCATCCTTTGGTAAAGCCCACTACATTCTTAAGGGATCAACTTGTGGCACATATCATTCCATTTCATGATTTTGGCGGCGATGGGCCAATTCTGCATTTTGCCCACGCGAACGCCTACCCGCCGGCCAGTTACCAGCAGTTTATCGCCCCTTTTCTGCGCCATTACCACGTGCAAGCTGTTCAGCATCGCCCGTTGTGGCCCGGCAGCGACCCGGCCGATCTACAGGGCGATTGGCAGATCATTGCCGATGACCTGATTGATTTTTTTGACCAACAAGGGTTGGAAGATGTGGTGGGCGTGGGGCATTCGCTGGGGGCGGTGGCCACGCTGTACGCGGCGGTGAAACGGCCGTCGCTCTTCCGCGCCCTCATTCTCATCGAACCGGTCTTTTTGCCGCCCCACATTTTGCAGCTTGCCGCCGCGCACCCGGAACAGTCTGCCCTTATGCCGTTGGTGCAAAGCGCTGTTCACCGCCGCCGCCGTTGGCCCAACCGCCAGGACGCCTTCGACCGCTTCCGCAGCAAAAGCATCTTTGCCCGCTGGTCTGATGAGGCTTTGTGGGATTATGTAAATTTTGCGCTGCGGCAAAATGAGGATGCCGTGTCGCTGATTTTTCCACCGGAGTGGGAGGCGCGCATTTACGCCACACCGCCGCAAGCCGTCTGGGACGCCCTACCCCAGATACAGCAGCCCACTCTGGGTCTGCGCGCCGCCGAGACGGATACCATCACCCCGGAAACGTGGCAATTGTGGCAAGAAAGACAGCCCCAGGCCACCTTTGTGCAGCTTGAAGAGGTGGGGCATCTGTTGACGATGGAACGGCCGTCTCTCGTCGCCGAAACTATCTTGAATTGGCTTTCTGGGGAAGTTGGTTAGTTGGTTGGTGGGTTGATCTTCTCACCACCAACCAACTATCAAAGCAACCGCCTTGTGCCTCACCTATGCCTGCCAAACCCACTTCCGGCGCACTGCTGGTGCTGACTGCCTCCGTTTTGTGGGGCACAACCGGCACGGCGCAAACCTTTGCTCCGCCTGGCGTGTCGCCAATGGCTGTTGGAGCCGCCCGCATGGTGATTGGCGGTTTGGCGCTGGTTTTGTGGGCGCTGGTGAAGGGTGGCTGGCGCGGCGGCCCGCGCTGGCCCGTTTTGCCTACGCTCCTGGCAACGCTCGGTGTGGCCGCGTATCAACTGTTGTTTTTTGCCGGCGTCGCCCGCACCGGCGTGGCCGTGGGAACGATTGTGGGCATTGGCAGTTCGCCCATCCTGTCCGGTCTGCTGACCTGGCTAATCTGGCGGCAGTGGCCGGGGGCGCGTTGGTTGGCGGCCACCGGGCTGGCGCTCCTCGGCTGCACGCTGCTGGTTTTGTCCGGTGGAGGCAATGTACAGGTGAACGTCTGGGGCATATGCCTGGCGCTGGGGGCCGGGTTGTCTTATGCGATTTTTACGATGGCGGGCAAAATTTTGCTGGCAGAACGGCCGTCACACAGCGTAACCGGGGTTGTGTTTGGCCTGGGGGCGCTGCTGCTGCTGCCCTTATGGTGGCGGCTGGACATGGGCTGGTTGGCCGAGCCACGCGGCATCCTGGTAGGATTGCACCTGGGCGTGGTGACCATGGCTGTGGCTTATCTGCTGTTTACTCACGGGCTGCGGCGGGTGTCGGCGGCAACGGCCGTCAGCCTGACCCTGGCTGAACCACTTACCGCCGGGCTGGCAGGCATTTTTGTGGTGGGCGAGCAGTTGGGGCCGGCTGCCTGGTTGGGTATGGGTGTGCTGCTTGCCGGGCTGCTGGTGCTGACATGGCAGGGAAGGTGAACGGCCGTGAGCCGTTGCCCAAAGATGGTTTCCAGAAATAACCATCACTGAACAGTGAACAGTGTACACTGTACACTGCGTATCATTCACATCAGCTTTACAAGCAAAGGATGGCTTGCATGAGTGAACCATTGACCGAAGCCAGAGAGCATTTTGTCCAGGGGATGGGGCGTCTAACACAATTTTGGGGGTTTCCCGAAGGGATGGGGAGAATGTACGGCGTTGTTTATCTCGCCCCAGAGCCGATTTCACTAGATCAACTGGCGCAGCAGGTTGGGGGCAGCCCAGATTTGCTGCGCGCCAACGTGGAGCTGCTGGAACACCTGGGCATGATTCACGGGCAAATACAAGATGACGACGGCCGTACCCGTTACCTGCCGGAGACTGATTTTTGGAAAGTGGTCCGCACGCTGCTCAAAGAGCGCGAGCACAACGAGCTGGGGCAGGCCCTGCACGCGGTTGGCGAAAGTTTGGCAGCGGTAACGGCCGTAAAAACAACCAACCCCACCGACGAATTGGCCGCATTGTATGAAACACGGTTGCAGACCATGAAAACATTTGTTGATTCGCTGGACAATCTGATCGGGATGCTTATTTCCCTGGATGAAATGCGCCTGAATGCTCTGTCGCGCTTTTTTACCAACAGTAAGAAGTAGGCTCCAGGCCAAACACAGACAGACGCCAGAGAGGGATTGGGGTATAATTTGGGGCATCAATAGGGAGAATGCGGTGTTCAACAACCTCTTCAACTATCAAAGCGCCATTACCTGGCTGGACGTACTCGACATCTTGTTGGTGACGTTTATGATCTACAGCATTTTTATGCTGATACGTGGCACGCGCGCCGTTCAGGTGCTGCGTGGGTTTGTCGTCTTGGCGCTTGTATTTTGGTTGTTGGCGCGCACGGTTGAACTGCCCGCTTTTAGTTCCCTGATCACCAATACCACGTTGCCCCTGCTGCTCGTTTCTATCCCGGTTATTTTTCAGCCGGAGATTCGCCGCGCTCTGGAACAGGTGGGGCGCAGCGGCAGTGTGCTGCGTTTGCTGCGCCGTAACGAGGCAAACCCGATTGTCATTGCCGTGAAGGACGCCTGTTTGCGTCTTTCACAGCGCCGTCATGGCGCGTTGATCGTGTTTGAACGGGATACCGGGTTGCAAGAATATATTGACACGGGTATATTGCTCGATTCGGAAGCCTCGCCGGAACTCCTATTGACCATTTTTAATAAAAACACCGAGCTGCATGATGGCGCGGTGATCATCCGTGGTGACCGGTTGGCGGCGGCGGCCTGCGTGATGCCCTTGTCTACCAGCAGCCTGTCGGACAGGCAAATGGGGCTGCGCCATCGGGCGGCGCTGGGTATCAGCGAGGTGAGTGACGCGGTGGCCCTGGTGGTGTCTGAAGAAACAGGACAGGTGTCTATTGCCCATAACGGCCGTATCATTCGTCGCCAGGATCCTTCCCGTTTGGATGAAATCCTGAATGCCTTTTTGCAAAACCGCCAAAAACAAGGACGAGGGAGCGCTTTGTGAGCATCATCCGCAACCTCTTCTCCAATTTTCTCACCTTCTTGCTCTCGCTGATGTTGGCTGTACTCATCTGGCTGAACGCCTCCCAGGCCAACGACCCCCTACGCCTGCGCTCTTTTCAAATTCCTATTGAGTTTATCGGTCAGTTAGAGAACAGCACGCTCACGTCGTCGGATGAAAATGTGGTAATCATTGTCGAAGCGCGCTCCTCGGTATTGAACCAGTTAACGGCAGCCGATTTTACGGCCGTTGTAGACCTGAGCCAGATTGATCTGGGGGAAGACACATCCGTTGAGGTCGAAGTGCAGCCTAGGGGACGCGGCAGCACCATCACCTCCTCGTCGCCCGGCCAAATCAGTGTGCGGTTGGAGCAGCTCGTCAGCCGTAATGTGCCGGTGGTCTTAGACATTCGCGGCAGCGTGGCGCGCGGCCATACCCAGGGCACGCCGTTGGTAGACCCGGAAACCATTGTCATTGTTGGCACAGAAGCGCAGGTAGAACGATTCGGCTCAGCCCGCGTCACCGTATTTCTAAACAACGTTGTCGAAACAGTCAGCACCTCAGCCTCACCCATTTTTTATGATCGTCAGGGGCGGGTGTCCGGCACCAGCGCCCTGAAAAGCGTCAGTCATGAGGAAGTCCGCGTGACCATTCCCGTGGAAGAATCGGCCGACTTTGCCGAAAAGTTTATTGAAGTCAACTGGAGCGGCACGCCGGCCGATGGCTACCGTCTGTTGGGCATTAACGTCTTTCCGCCCAGCGTCCTGGTGCAAGGCCTCCCTACCCGGCTCAGCCAAATCACCCAAATCAGCACCGAACCGATTGATATTACCGGGCTAACGGGAACCTTTACCCAAACAGTCACGCTGGCGCTGCCAGCGGGAATTAGCCTGGATGAAGTGCAGGTTGTATCTGTCGTTGTGGAAATTGAACCTATCTTTACCACCAGCGTGTACAATCGCCCGATAGAAGTGATAGGGTTGAGCCGTGACTTGACGGCCGCGTTAAAACCAGACCAGGTGCGAGTCGTTTTGTTTGGACCTCTTCCGGTGTTAGACTCTCTGTCCGAAGACGAGGTTCGGGTGACTGTTGACGTTTTTGGTTTGACGGCCGGTACATATAATCTGGAGCCAGACGTTGACCTGCCAGAACGCGGGATTGAACTGCGGTCGGTGCAGCCGCCACTCGTCACGGTCAGCATTACAGCTAACATCACCGATACCCAGACCAACAGCTTCAAACCTACCCCGTCAACGTCCAGGACGATACGGCCGTCTCTCTTATCCCCATCTACCCAATACCCGGCGCGTGGTCTGGTCTGGTCGGCAACGGCCGTGCCCCATTTCTGCCTGCTGCCAAAAGAAGAAAACCTATGCCTGATAAATCATTAGTTGCCCTGGTTGGCCGCCCCAACGCGGGCAAGTCTACCCTCTTTAATCGTATCGTCGGTCGTCGTCTGGCCGTCGTTTCTGAAGTGCCCGGCACCACCCGCGACCGGCTCTATGCCGATGCCGAATGGACCGGCATCAACTTCACCGTCATAGATACCGGCGGCATTGAAGTGACCGACGGTTGGAACACGGAACCCCTTTCCGAAGATTCTGAACAATTCTTGCCCCTCATCCGCCAACAAGCGGCCGTTGCCATCCAAGACGCCGATGTGATTGTCCAGGTTGTAGATGGCCAGAGCGGCATCACCGCCGCCGACCGCGAAGTGGCCGACATCCTGCGCCAATCGAAAAAGCCGATCATCATCGCCGCCAACAAACTAGAGTCCAGCAAACTGTGGGATGACGCCTACGAATTCTACGAACTGGCCCTGGGCGAAGTGTTTGCCGTGTCGGCCCTGCACGGCGCCGGGACCGGCGATCTGTTAGACGCCATCGTCGCCGCGCTGCCCAACCAATTGGAAGAGGAAGACGAGGACGACGACAGCATCAAAATCGCCATCCTCGGCAAACCCAATGCCGGTAAATCTACCTTGTTAAACAAGTTGATCGGCGAAGAGCGGTCCATTGTCAGCCCTATTCCCGGCACCACCCGCGATGCCATAGACAGCCATCTCACCTGGCAGGGACAGCCATTTACCCTGATAGATACGGCCGGCATCCGGCGGCGCGGCAAAATTGAACCCGGCGTAGAAAAATACAGCGTCCTGCGCTCCATCAAAGCGCTGAAACGGGCCGACGTGGCCCTGCTGCTCATAGACGCCGAAGCGGGCATCACTTCTCAGGATACCCATATTGCCGGTATGTTGAAGGAAGAAATGAACGGCGTGATCATTTTGGTGAATAAATGGGACGCCCTGGATAAAGACGCCTATACCATCTACGAATTTGAAAAAGTGCTGCGCGAAGAGTTGAAGTTTATCCCTTACGCGCCGGTCATCTATATTTCGGCCAAAACCGGGCAGCGGGTGAACAAGATTTTGCCTAAAGTGTTGGAAGTGCACGAGATGCGCCATCAACGCATCCCTACGGCCGATTTAAACCGGTGGATGCGGGAAGTAACCACCCAACATCCGCCGCCCAGCAGCGGTGGCCGGCGGGTGAAGTTTTTCTATACGACGCAGGCCAGCGTGGCCCCGCCCACCATTATTTTGTTTGTCAACAAGCCGGAGTGGGTGCATTTTAGTTATGAGCGCTATCTGGAAAACCGCCTGCGCGAACTGTATCCCTTTGAAGGCACGCCGCTGCGCCTGATCTACCGCGCACGCAGCGAAGACCGCTTTGGCAAATGATGATTGGCGATTGACGATTGACGATTGAAAAGGTAACTTGTGAGCAATCAAACAGTGAGTTATTACGCCCAAACGGTACCGGGCGCAGAAGAAATAGCCTGGTTGGAGATTCGGTGGCGTTTGCCGGGGGCGAAATTTGGCGAGTATCTATTTGCCAAAGAGCAAAATGGCATTGTCATCTTTGACTATGCCGGTGACATGGCCGACGTGCAGCAGTTGGAGGCGGTGGAAGATGTGTTTCTGCTGGGGTTGGCTGTGCCCAAGCTGTCTCGCGGCAAGCGTGATCTGACGCAGATTCGGGAGATGGTGACCAAAGCCGAGAGTCTGGGACGAGCCGGGAATCAATTGATGCGCTTCCGCCAGTTCAGCCGCCCACCGGCTTACCGGGTGGTCAGCCGCAAATTCGGCCAGCACGAATATCCGCTGAAGGAGCTGCAAAAGGCGGTTTTGCAGGGGATGCAAACGCGCTACCCGCGCTGGACGCCAGTGACAGAGGGCGCGCAGGTGGAGTTGGGCGTAGATTTGTTGGGGTCGCATTTGCTGTGTGGCTTTAACATCACGGATAAGCCGGCGCGAAAGGCGCGAATTTTGCAGCAGAAGGGGGGGGAAGTGATACGGCCGTCTCTGGCCGCCGCCCTGGTTATCCTGACTGAACCGGAAGCCGAAGACGTGTTCCTGGACCCTTTGTGTGGCAACGGCCGTCTCCTCTATACCCGGCGTCTGTTGGGGCGGTACGGCCGTTTGCTGGGCGCAGACCCGTCCGCCGAACAACTGGCCCTCGCCGCCGAGAATCTGGTCACCCGCCGCAAAGGGCAACTACCGGAGAACATCGCGTTGCAGCCCTGGGCGGAAGATGGGCTGGCTCTGGAAACGGGCAGTGTGGGCAAAGCAGCCACCATTTTGCCTGACGCCGCCCAGGTGGGGAATGAACGGGAGATGAAACGGCTGTATACGGCCGTATTCCAGGAAATTGGCCGCGTGCTAAAGCCCGACGGCCGTGCCATCATCCTCAGCCGCGAATATGACCTGGTTAAAAGCAGCCTGCGCGAACGCCCCGGCCTGGAAATCCAGACCGGCTATTCCGTCAAAGTTGGCGCCCAGTGGGGGCGCATCTACATCATCAAACGCCTGGCGGGGTGACATGGTGACGGCAAGAGACTCCCTTGTCACCCCTTCACCTTGTCATCTTCACAGCGGTGGTTCAATCGCCAACTCCTGGTCGTAATTAGAAAAATCAAGCTGCCACACGCTCGAACCCGCTTCGCTGCCCGGTTCCGGTTCGGTGACGACGATGCGGATGATCTCGTAACTGTCCGGGGCGATCCACAGCGTCACGTTCACCGCCTGCGGCCCAATCAGGCCGCCGCTGATGGCCGCCAGCCGTTCGCCATCCACCTGCCCGGTAATAACGTATAACTCCTGGTCTGGTCCCCCTTCCAGTTTTTCCCGTCCGGTGAAGGCGGCGTTGGTTAACACGGCCGTCAAAATCGTCGGCAGCCCCTCAGAATCAAACAATGCGCCAGGGTTAAAGCCCCAATTCGGCGGCAGTTGTTCCCATTTTCCGCTGAGCAGGTTGGTTTGCCACTGGTCGGGGCCAATGCTGATGACGTTGATGTCGGTGATCAGCCCAAAGGCGGCGGCGCGCACGG
Source organism: Candidatus Leptovillus gracilis (assembly GCA_016716065.1). Classification (NCBI taxonomy): domain Bacteria; kingdom Bacillati; phylum Chloroflexota; class Ardenticatenia; order Promineifilales (SeqCode); family Promineifilaceae (SeqCode); genus Candidatus Leptovillus; species Candidatus Leptovillus gracilis. Next base: position 92,405 of record JADJXA010000007.1, read on the forward strand.
CCGCCTGTGCTTTGTCTGGCGCGGCGAAATCGCCAACGGCCGTGCGGAACGCAATGCTCCCGGTGGGGTCCAGATACGCCGGCGCACCGCTCAGCGCCACGTTAAAGTGAAAGCCTGCTGTGCCCGTCAGCCGCGCCACCGCCTGCTGGATGATGTCTTGCGGCGTGGGCGTCGGTGTTGGCGAAGGCGGCGGTTCCTGACAGGCAGACGCCACAAGCCCAACGAAAATCAACAACCACGCTATTCGGCTAACTGTATGTTTCATGTTCTGTTTCCTCCACATGAATACCTTACTGGAGTCTGGCGATTTTTGTTTCCACCTCTGGTAGAGACGCTGCATTGCAACGCCTCTACGCTCGACTGAAATTCAGATTTCGCCAGTGTTCAGTACCTTACGAACCAACTTCTTGCGCAGTACGGAAGATTGGACAAACTGTAATGGTCACGATCTGGTTAGAAACACTGTCATTCTGACGAGTCTTCGAGGAAGAATCCCCTTGCTGCCGACAAATAGGGATTCTTCCCCATTCGACTTCGCTCAGGGCCGAAGACTCCGCTCAGACATGTCCTGAGTCTGTCGAAGGAATGACTTTGCCCAAACCGTGACCTTTACGGAAGATTGGACAAATCTTCTGAGATTTGTCCAATCTAGCCAATTGTATCATCGGATGTGCGCCACGCTGCACCCTGCGCTAAAATGGCCGGACCATGAAAGTATATCTACAAAGCATCGGCTGCCGTCTGAACCAAAGTGAGATCGAGACGATGGCCCGCCAACTCTTGGCCGCCGGGCATGAGATTGTGGACGACACGGCCGTTGCCGACAAAGTCATCATCAACACCTGCGCCGTCACCGCCGAAGCCGCCCGCGACGGCCGTACCCTCACCCGCCGCATCCACCGCCAAAACGACACGGCCGAAATCATCCTCACCGGCTGCTACGCCACCATTGCCCCGGCCGAATTGGGGCGCGTCCAGGGCGCTGGGCGCATCGTCGCCAACCAGGACAAAGCCCAACTCGTCACCCTGCTAGACCCGCAGGCGCGCCTGGATTTGCCCGTCTTCGACCAGGAGCCGGTGCTGCGCGAATTTTTGGCCGGGACCACCGGCAATACCCGCGCCTTCATCAAAGTCCAGGATGGCTGCAACAACAAATGCACCTTCTGCGTCACCACCATCGCCCGCGGCGCCGGGCAAAGCCGCCACCTGGGTGACGTGGTGGCCGAAATTCAGGCGTTGGCCGCTGTTGGTTACCAGGAAGCGGTACTCACCGGCGTCCATCTGGGCAGCTACGGCCACGACTTCGGCAGCCAGACCGGCCTGGGCGAACTGGTCCGCGCCATTTTGCAGCATACCGACATCCCTCGCCTGCGCCTCTCTTCGCTGGAACCCTGGGACATCCCCGCCGACTTTTTCACCCTATGGGACAATCCTCGTCTGCTGCCCCACCTGCACATGCCGCTGCAAGCTGGCAGCGACAAAACCCTGCGCCGCATGGCCCGCCGCACCAGTCAGTCCGCCTTCGGCCACCTGGCCGATACCGCCCGCGCCCATATCCCCGACCTTAACCTTAGCACCGATCTCATCGTCGGCTTCCCCGGCGAGACGGATGCAGACTTTGACGAAAGTCTGGCCTATACCCGCGCCATCGGCTTCTCGCGGCTGCACGTCTTCACCTACAGCCAGCGCCCCGGCACGGCCGCCGCTGCAATGTCGGGTCAGGTTCCCGGTCCTATCAAAAAAGAACGCGCCCGCCGCCTGATTGACCTGGGACACGAGATGAGTCTGGCTTTTCACCAGCGCTTTCAGGGTGATACCCGCGCTGTGTTGTGGGAAACGGCCGTTGGCGCCGACAACGCCGGGCTGCGCTGGGTGGGCTACACCGACAACTACATGCGCGTTCACGCCTACGGCCCGGCCGATCTGTTCAACCGCGTCACCCCCACCCGCCTGACCGAAGCGCAAGCCGATGGTCTGACCGGGGTGATTGAATTGGAATAATTTGGGTTAACGGCCGTTTCCCATCCCCCACATTTATGCTAAAATAGCGAACTGACGTTCTATTAAAATCAGCTAAATAGCCCTGTGCATCCGCGTTAATCCGCGTCCTATTTTCGAGGTTTCCATGCCCAAATTTGAACTTGTTTCCGATTTTCAACCTACCGGCGACCAACCGGCCGCCATCGAAAAACTGGTCGAAAGCGTCAAGGCCGGCCACAAATACCAGACTTTGCTCGGCGCTACCGGAACCGGCAAAACCTTCACCATCGCCAATGTCATTCAGCAAACCCAGAAGGCCACCCTGGTCCTGGCCCACAACAAAACCCTGGCCGCCCAGCTTTACAGCGAATTCCGCGAATTCTTCCCCACAAACGCCGTCAGCTACTTCGTCAGCTATTACGATTATTACCAACCCGAAGCCTACGTCCCTCGCCACGACCTCTACATCGAAAAGGAGACGCAAATCAACGACGAAATAGACCGGCTGCGCCTGTTAGCCACCGCCAACCTCCTCAGCCGCGAAGACGTGATCATCGTCGCCTCGGTCTCCTGCATTTATGGCATTGGCAACCCGCAGGCGTGGGGCAAAGTGACCGTCGAGATCGAACGAGGCAAGCAGTACCGGCGCGACACCATCTTGCGCCGCCTGGTAGACATCCAATACGACCGCAACGACCTGGAACTGCGGCGCGGCACATTCCGCGTGCTCGGCGACACGCTGCAAATATTCCCCGCTTACGCCGAAACAGCCTTCACCGTTGAATTTTGGGGCGATGAGGTGGAGCGTCTGACCGAGTTCGAACAGCTCACAGGCGAAGTGCTGCGCGATCTGACCAATATCCAGATTTTCCCGGCGCGCCAGTTTGTCACCGATGAAGATAAGTTGGCCGATGGCATTAACGACATAGAAAAGGAGCTGGGCGAGCGGATTGCCTTCTTCAAAGAGCATAACATGCTGCTGGAAGCGCAGCGCATCGAACAGCGTACCATGTACGACCTGGAAATGCTGCGCGAAGTGGGCTACACCTCCGGCATCGAAAACTACAGCCGCCACATGGACCAGCGCGGTGAAGGCGACCCGCCCTGGTCCCTGCTGGATTATTTCCCGGCCGACTACCTCCTGGTGGTAGACGAGAGCCACATGACGCTGCCACAGGTGCGTGGCATGTATGCGGGCGACCGCAGCCGCAAACAAACATTGGTAGATTATGGTTTCCGTCTGCCCAGCGCGCTGGACAACCGCCCGCTGAACTTTGCCGAATTTGAACAGCGTGTGAATCAGGCCATCTTCACCAGCGCCACGCCATCGGCCTTTGAAATTGAACATTCTGGCAGCGTGGTGCATCAGGTTATTCGGCCGACGGGCGTTTTAGACCCGGAAGTGGAGGTGCGGCCGGTGAAAGGGCAGGTAGACGATTTGTTGGGCGAGATCAAAAAGCGCACGGCCGTTGGTCAGCGTGTCCTGGTTACAACCCTCACCAAACGCATGGCCGAAGACCTCAGCGATTACCTCTTGGAAATGGGCGTCAAGGTCCATTATCTGCACTCTGAAGTCCACACCATCGAACGCACCGAAATTTTGCGCGACTTGCGCATGGGTGTCTATGACGTGGTGGTGGGCATCAACCTGCTGCGCGAGGGGTTGGATTTGCCGGAAGTGTCACTGGTCGCCATTCTGGACGCCGACAAAGAAGGCTTCTTGCGCTCGGAAACGTCGCTGACACAAACCATTGGCCGGGCAGCGCGCCACGTGGACGGCCGTGTGATCATGTACGCCGACCGTGTGACTGACTCGATGCAGAAAGCGCTCAACACCACCAACGAGCGGCGGGCGGTGCAGCGCGCCTACAACGAAGCGCACGGCATCGAGCCGCGCAGCATCATGAAAGCGGTGCGCGACCTGACTGACGACATCGCTCAGGAGCGGGAGATGGCCCTGGCCGAGGGCAAGGGCAAGTACACGACGGTGCGTGAGCTGCCCAAAGCGGAACTGGCGCATATGGTGATTGACTTGGAGAAGCAGATGAAGCAGGCGGCGCAGAACCTGGAGTTTGAGAAAGCGGCCGTGCTGCGCGACCAGGTTATGGAACTGCGGCAGATCATGGCCCTGAAGGAGGCGGGTGGCGATGACGACATACCCGCCTGGGAGCGAATGCGCCTGCTGGACGAGGCGGGCATTGCCTACGAACCGGGAGATTAGCAGATGTTCGTGGATAATGAGAATGTCGCATCGCTGCGCGTATGGGAGCTTTTTCTATTGGCTTAGTTGGCTTGCCAATTGATTGAGTGCGTTGATTATTTCAGTAATGGTAGGTATTAGTAAAGCGAATTGCGGGTGGGGCACCTCTTTTTGCGTTTGTCCGGCGGCCAATGCTTCGCGGCAGCCATCGGCCCAACCCTGGTTTGTGGCGGCAAATTTGTCTATTTCTGCGCCAAAGCTGGCGTACATGCCCTGCAGCTGCGGATCGGTCGGCGCGAAACCGGGCGGACGGCCGTTGATAACCCCATCATAAGCATTTACCAGCGAGCCGCAGTTGGCCTTGAAATCAGCCTGGCAACTGCCAGACGCCGAAACGCTTGTACACCGGGGCTGGAGTTCATACGTAAATGAATCAATATGTCTCAAGACTGCGGCGATGCTGTTCGCCAGCCGTTCACGGTCGGAGGTGGTATTGTTAACGGCCGTTGGCGCCGCCGGGTTTGTGGGGAGAGTGGCCGAAGACACGGCCGTTGCCGTGGGTTCAGCGGTGGGCACGGCCGTTTCTGTGGGGACGGCCGTGTACGTTGGCAGCGGCGTTTGCGTAGGATAGGGCGTTAGTGTGGGATAAGGGGTAAACGTCGCCTGGGGCGTATAAGTTGGATAAGGCGTAAACGTGCTTTGCGCCGTCGGCGTGGGCAAGGCCGCTTGTGTAGACTGCACGGCCGCGGCCACCTGGCTTTCCACCGTCAGCGCCAGATCGGCTGCGCCAGGGCCGCAAGCAGCTAAAACAAGCACCAGCACAACCCACCATATTGTGTCAAAACTTCTGCTTTTCATGTGGATTTCCTCCCTCAAACCAAATCATTTTGTGAAATATTGCACAGACAAGGATCATTATCTCTGAAATGCAGCCAGACGCAAAAAGCGGCAATTGCTCAGCCAGTTGCCCCGCCGGTTGCCCATGTTATACTTTGCCCAACTATGGATACTATCTTGAGCCAGGAACAGGAAGCGCTGCTGAGGCGCACGCGGGACGTATTGGGCGAACTGCGCGATACATTGGGGCAAACGGCCGTCTCCAAAGAAGACCGCGCCGCCCTCATCGAATCCATTCGCCAATTAGATGATTTGTTCTTGCTGGTGATCGCCGGCGAGTTCAACGCCGGCAAATCGGCCTTTATCAATGCCCTGCTGGGGCAAAATTTGCTGCCGGAAGGGGTGACGCCGACCACCAGCCAGATTTATTTGCTGAAATATGGCGAGGCGGTGGGCAAACGGCCGTTAACCTCTGGCCTGTGGGAACAAACAGCCCCGGTAGACATCCTGCGTGAAATTGTCATTGTAGACACGCCGGGAACCAACGCCATCCTGCGTGAACACGAGGCGCTGACGGCCGAATTTATCCCCCGCAGCGACCTCGTCCTCTTCATCACCTCCGCTGACCGCCCCTTCACCGAAAGCGAGCGCAATTTCCTGGCGCAGATTCGCGCCTGGGGCAAAAAAGTCATCCTGGTGGTGAACAAAATAGACATCCTCGACGACCCGGCGGAAAAGGCGCAGGTGATCACCTTTGTCACCGACGCGGCCAATAAACTGGTGGGCGAAGTGCAGGCGGTGTTTGCCGTGTCGGCCAAACAGGCGCAAAAAGCCAAATCGGGCCAGCCCCAATTTTGGGCCCCCAGCGGCTTTGAAGCGTTGGAAGCGTATATCCGCGAGACGTTGGACGATGACGGCCGTTTCCGCCTCAAACTCCTCAACCCGCTGGGCGTGGCCCACAAACTGGTCAGAAAACAGCTCACCGACGCCGAAACCGACCTGGCCTCGCTGCAAGAAGACCGCGATCTGCTGACCGATATTGACGGCCAAATGCTCTATTACAACGAGGACATGCAGCGCAATTTTAAGTCCCGTTTGGGCGAAATTGACAATATTTTGCTCGCTATGGAAAAGCGCGGCAACGAATTTTTTGATGAGATGATGCGTTTTGGCCGCATCCCAGACCTGATCCGCAGCAAGCGGGTGGAATCGGCATTCGAGGAAGTGGTGGTGGCCGATGTGCCGGGTCAAATAGATGCCCGTGTGACTGAATTGATTGATTGGCTGGTAGAGCAGGATTTACGCCAGTGGACGGCCGTCGCCGACCATTTAGCCAAACGCAAAGACGGTCAAAGCGATCGCATTGTCGGCCAGACCGGTCCCCGTGAAGGCACGCTGGCCTACAACCGCCAGCACCTCATAGATTCCATCGGCAAGACAACCCGGCTGGCGGTGGAAACCTACGATGAAGAGCGTGAAGCGGCCGACATGGCCGAAGCGGCGCGCACGGCCGTTGTCAATACCGGTCTGGCAGGCGTCGGCGTGGGCATCGGCGTCGCCATTGCCGTCGCCGCCCACGTTGTCTGGCTGGACGTGACGGGCATTTCGGCGGCGGTGATTGCCGCCGCCTTGGGCTTGTTGATTTTGCCGGCGCGGCGGCGCAAAGGCAAACAAGAACTGGAAGTCAAGTTGAGTGAACTGCGCCAGAAGCTCGTTGGCAGCCTGACAGAGCAGTTTGAACGCGAAATGCGCCGCAGCACGCAGCGCATCGAAGATACTGTGGCCCCCTTTGCCCGCTTCGTCCGCGCCGAAACAGACAAAATTACCAGGCAGCACGACCAGTTAGCCAGCCTGGAAGCCCATATCGTTGGCCTGCAAAGCCAGTTGAAGCAAGAGATGGGGTAAGGGATTCAGTGTTCAGTATCCAGTATCCAGTGTTCAGTGTTCAGTGTTCAGTTGTTTAGTGTTCAGTGAGGATCTGCCGGGATTAGTCCACACTGAACACTGATTACTGAACAGTAAACACTGATCTTGATTCCCGACACAGCCCCTTTCTTCAGACGGATTGAATGATGGTCGGCGGGTGGGTGTTGGATTTGTGGCTGATCAGGGTGAAGAAGTGGCGGATTTGCCACTGGCCGATGATGCCGAGGTAACGGCCGTTATCCACCACCGGCAGCGCCCCCAACTGCTCTGTTTCCAGTCGTTTTTGTACGTCTAACAGCGGCGTCCCCAACGCCACCGGAGCCACGCGCCGCATGATCATATTGGCCCAGGCGTGGCCGCCCCGCGTTTGCATGGCCTGGCCCAGGTCTTGCTGGGTTACAAATCCGGCCAATGTTTCATTATCTCCATCCACCACCGGAAAATTGCCCTGCCCGCTTACCATCATCAGATTAACGGCCTGCTGCAAAGTGGTGTAAGGCGTCAACGTGTAAGCCTGGGGCGAATAGGCGTCGCGCACGGCGTAGCCGCGCAGCGTGTGGCGCGTGCGCACGAACGCCGCCTCCTGCCCACCCACCGAGTAAATAAACACGGCAATAAAAATGAGGAAGATGCCGCCGTTGAACAGGGCATAAATCCCCAGCATCACGGCCGTCGCCCGCCCCACGCCGACGGCGATGTTGGTAGCCTGGATGTAGTCCAACTTCATCGCCAGCAAGGAACGAAAGATGCGCCCACCATCTAGCGGAAAGGCGGGGATGAGATTAAACAGGGCCAGGAAGATGTTATAGACGAAGAGGTAGGCGAATACGGCCGTTGCCGTTAATCCCGCGTTCAACGTCAGCGCCGCCACAAAATCCGCCCGATCCAATCCCAAAACCGGGATAAATAGGGCCATCAGCAGCGCCACCACCAGATTCACCGCCGGACCGGCCGCGGCAATGACAAATTCCTGAACGGGCTTTTCCGGCATTTCTTGCAATTGGGCCACGCCGCCAATGGGTGACAGCACAATCTGCTTCACCGGCACGCCGTAATACAGCGCTGCAAAACTATGACCCAACTCATGCAGCGTTACCAACACAAACAGCAGCGAGATGACAATGACGCCAAATAAAGCGCTTTCGCCGCCGCCGCCTGCCAACCCAAATTGCAGCGCCGCCCAGAGTAAAATTAGAGGGAATGTGAAGTGCAGACGAATGTCAATCCCACGCACAGAAAATAGTTTCAACGAACGTCCCATTGTGTTTTTCCTATTGACCGGTGTGCTGCCACTGGTCGGTGAACCAGCGCCAACTGCACCAAATGTGCTGTGCCATGCGTTTGCCGCCTGGAAAAACGACGGCCCATGACGCAGCCCGATGTATTTCATTTCAATAGTAACAGCGTAATGGATGTGTCTTTGAACCGCGTTAGCGGCACATAAGCTCACTATGAGACCCTCGTGGGCTTTGCCAGGCAGTAGACAGATGGGGTGTATAGGTGGATACAGTGCCCGCTGACGGTCTATCGTATGCTATGAGCAACAAACAAAACCTTTTCTCCTCCCTCTTCTTCTCCTCTTCCACAGCGAAAGCCCCCATTTGGGGGCTTTTCTGTTTAAACAGACCTGGCTGTCACCCCACCAGCCGCAAATGCTGTGGGTTGCGGTCGGGAATGCGTTCGATTTCGTTGCGGGCTTCCAGGTCTAGCTTCACGGTGGTGACGTACCAGTTAATCGAACCATCGAAGGGAGTGGGCAGACGCGCTTCAACGGCCGTTGGCAGGTCGCCAAAAGCAATCTCCCCTTCATCGGTAAGAGCGGATAAAATGGCGGCGCGCAGCACGTCGTATTTTGCCTGACTAATACGAACGCCAGCTTTGCCTTGAGGGTGTAGAGTCATAATTTTTCCTTCGGTCATAGGTAAACTTGCCGAGATAAACAGGTACGATTGTTCACGGATAAACGCAACATAGTATATCAGTTTACGGCGCGTATGTCCTTTTCATCGCAAATCTTCATAAATGGCCCGGTCGGTGAGTGGTCTATGAGGCTTGCACAGCCTGGTTTTGCGGCGGCTTGACGCTGACGCCAGACGCTTATACACTGCCAGGGTGATGAAACTAGAAACGACAGAACCAGGCGGGCTGGAAACAAAAACGGCCGTTCCCGCCAAACGCTCACAAACCCGCCTCCTCGTGGCGCTGCTGGTTCTGACCGCGGTGGTCATCGGCCTGACGCGCTTCACCACTGGCCCCATCTATGACCGTTTTCAGACGTTTACCACCATCTTTCTGGGCATTTTCATTGAAGCGGTGCCCTTTTTGCTGGCCGGGTCCATCGTCTCTGGCCTGATTGAAATTTTTATTGACCGCGACATGCTCACCCGCCTGGTTCCGCGTCGCGCCGCCGCCGCCGCCCTGACCGGCGCACTCATGGGTTTTGCCTTTCCAGTGTGCGAGTGCGGCGTCGTGCCGGTGACTCGGCGCTTGTACCAAAAGGGGCTGCCGCTGTCTGTGGGCGTGGCTTTTTTGCTGGCCGCGCCGGTGGTCAACCCCATCGTCATCCTCAGCACTTATGCCGCTTTTGGTTGGGGGCCGGTGTTGATTGGCAGGGTGGTGTTCAGTGTACTCATCGCCTTTGCTGCCGGACTGCTGTTTACCCTGGCCGCGCCGCAAGAGGTGCTGCTGCCGGCCACTCTTGACCACGATGATGACCATCACCATCATCACGCTGACGGTGAAGTGTGTGACGTGGAATCTGGCGAACAGGGCGGGAAGGGACACGGCCGTTTCTGGCAAGCGCTGGCTGTCGGCGGCGATGACTTCATGGATATGGTGCGCTACCTCATTGTCGGCTCTATGATGGCCGCGGCCATGCAAACCCTGGTTCCCCAATCTACCCTGCTGGCCCTGGGCAGCGGCCCGGTCATCTCCGTGGTCGTCATGATGGTGCTGGCCTTTGTCCTCTCCATCTGCTCCACCGTGGACGCCTTCCTGGCCCTTTCCTTCGTCAACACCTTCACCACCGGCTCTATCCTGTCTTTCCTGGTATTTGGCCCCATGGTAGACATCAAAAGTTCACTCATGTTCCTGGGGGTCTTCCGCAAGCGCGCGGTTCTTTATCTGATTTTTCTGCCGATGGCCCTGAGTTTGCTTATGGGCGTAGCCATTAATTTGCTCACCGGCTAACGCAAGGATTTTTAGCTATGGACCGATTTCTTAAAACAAGCATTTTGCTGTTGCTGGGCGCGTTTTTGTTTATGCGCGTAATGGATGGCACGGTGTTGTATTACATCAATCAACGTTTTGTGCTGCTGACCTGGCTGGCGGCCGGGGGATTTTTGCTGGTGGCGGCCAGTTATTATCTTGTTTCCGGCCAGCATGCCCATGCCCATGCCCACGACCATGATCATGGCGTGTTGACGTGGGCGGGTTTGTTGATTGTGTCCTTACCGCTGCTGTTGGGCTGGCTGGTTCCGCCACGGCCGTTAGGCGCAGCGGCCATTGGCAACCGGGAAATTAACGTGGGCACGATGGGGTCGCTGACTTCGGTTGCGCCACCGCAGCCGGGCAGCGCATTGGGGCTGACAGCCGGCGAAAAAAATATACTCGATTGGTTGAGCGATTTTCAGCGCCAGAGCGATCCGGCCGCTTTTAACGGCCAGGAGGCCCACATCATCGGCTTTGTCTACCGCGACCCACGTTTTGCCGACGATACCTTCATGGTGGCCCGCTTCACTGTAAGCTGCTGCGTCGCCGACGCCGCGCCTATCGGCCTGATTGTGCAGTGGCCGGACGCCGCCGCAATCCCCGCCGACCAGTGGGTTGAAGTGACCGGCCATTTTGCGGTTGGCGTTTTTGACGGCCGTCAAATCCCCATCCTCGTCGCCGACAGCATCGTGCCTACAGACCCACCAGCGCAGCCCTATCTCTATCTGTAAGCTGTTACCTATCAATCATGGTCTCTGATTCTGCTGCTTTAACTCCGGCAACGCGCCGATTTAGCCGTTTTGACTTGGCCGTGTGGGCAACGATTGGCGCGGCGCTGCTGCTGACGGCCGTTCTCGCCTGGTGGAACGGCCGTAACGCTCTGCCTACTTTCGCCAATTCCACAACGCCGCGCATCCTCTACATCGGCTGGGCCGGGGCCAACGACGCCAATCAGCTTTACGTGGTTCACCCAGATGGCAGCGGCCGCGCCGCCCTGACCAGCGAACCGCGCGGCGTGTTGGATTACGCCATCTCGCCCGATGGCACGCGCATTGTCTACAGCGCCAGCAACGCCAATAACGGCGCCGATTTATGGATCATGGATGAATTTGGCCGTAACCGTCGCCAACTGCTGGCCTGCCCGGAAGCCGCCTGCACCCAGGCCGTCTGGTCGCCAGACGGCCGTCGTCTGGTGTATGAGCAGCGCACCATTCCCGCGCCTGGCGCGCCGCCCGGACCACCCCGTCTGTGGTGGCTGGACAGCGAAACAGGCGCAACGTTAGCCGTCTTTCAGGACAGTCAATGGTTGGGTCTGGGCGCGCGTTTTTCGCCCGACGGCCGTTGGCTCAGCTACATCGCTCCCATCAATCAGGAGATTCAAGCCTACAACCTGGAAACCGGCGACAGCCTCATCATCCCCAGCAAGACGGGTGAACCGGCCGCCTGGAGTCCAGACAGCGCCAGCTTGCTGGTGAGTGAAATGTTGATCATGGACGAGCGCTTTAATGTCCACCTGTTCAGCGCCAATCTGGCCGACGCGGACCTTACCAACTTAAGCGGCGTGGAAATGGACACCAACGACGGCCTGCCGGTTTTTTCACCGAATGGCGAATGGATTGCCTTCGGCCGCAAAAAGCCGCGCGCGCCGATGGGCAAACAGTTGTGGTTGATGCGGGCCGATGGTAGTGGGGCAACGGCCGTCACCGCCAACAGCGAGGTCCATTACGGCCAACCGGCATGGTCGCCAGACGGCGCCGCCATTGTGATGCAGGGCTATTACCTGGCCGAACCAGGGGCAGAACCCAAATTGTGGTTGGTAGACGTGGCTTCTGGCGAACTGCGAGAAGTAGCTTCACCAGGCATCCAGCCCAGATGGCTGCCCTGAGATGGTTGACATGGGCGATTGACGGAAGATTGGACAAATCTTCTGAGATTTGTCCAATCTAAACGTGCCAATTATTCAAATCTCGTTTCTTAGATTGTGCGAATATCACTGATTTCGATGACCAGCGGGGCAATGAGTTCACGTGCTTGCGCTTCGTCCAGGCCGGATACCTTGAAGGTTACGATCCGGTTGTCGTCCTCTTCGCCATTGAATTGACCAAAAGAGAGGAAGCTGCCGCCGGCTTCGGCGATGGCGTGGGTTAGTTTGTCCAGTTCACCCAACACGTCGGGTACGATGGCTGTCAGGCGCACGGCCGTTTCCCGCGCCCCCATCAACTCCAGCAAAACCTTAAATAAGTCCGATTCTGTAATCACACCCACAAGCTGATCCCCGCGCATCACCGGCAGTCCGCCGACTTTATTGTCCACCATTAGACGCGCCGCTTCTTCAATGGGCGTGTTCTCAGAGATGGTGAGGACGGCTTTTGTCATCACATCTTTGATTTTGATCTTGCCGACGAGATAGTTGATTTCCCACACGCTCAATGAAGTTGCGCTCGATGGGCTGGCGTTGAGCAGGTCTTTATTGGAAACAATCCCGATGAGTTTGCCCTGCTTATCTACCACCGGCATACGGCGAATACTTTTAGACCGCATCAGGTTCAGGGCATCCATGATAGGCAAATCCGGTTCCACGGTAATGACAGGCTGAGACATTCTATTTTTGACAAGCATGGGAAACTCCTTCTGTTTTCAAAGCGACGATTCAGATGGGCACATTATAGTGCAAGCCTGGCGAATCGTACACCGTAAGCGGCAATTTGAATCCTTTTGCCAGTTCCTCTGTAAAGAACGCGAAGAACGCAAAGAGAACCCAAAACCGTTGCGCGCTTTGCGGCTAGTAGTGACTAAAGAGACACGGAGGGCGCAGAGATTGACCCTGTAAGAACCCTGTGTTCCTTCGACGGCGCTCAGGACAAGCCTCCGCGCCTCCGTGGTGAAATCCCAGAGGGGCTTCATGGGTGCATTGAGAGGGTGTTTAACCCAATCCACCGTCTATTCCCAGGTTCGCTCATCCCGAATGGGCGGCGCGTCGGGCGGCAGATCGGCTACCACGTCCACATCCAGACGGAACTTGATCGCTTCGCGGGCTGTGTTTTGCAGCCGTTCCGCCAATTCGGCGCTGTTGGTATCTGGCATGGTCACCACGAGCAGCGCCAGATGGTCCTTATGCTCGACGCGGCTGATAACGGCTTGATAAGCCGCCACTTCCGGGAAGCGAGCCATCATGTTTGCTAACTGCGTTGGATGCAGGAACATGCCACGCACCTTCGTCGCCGCGCCGACGCGCCCCAACCAGCCCATCAGCCGCAGACCGCCGCCATCCACTGCCGATTCGGGGAGGATGGCCGACAAATCGCCGACGCCAAAACGCACGACGGCGTAGTGGCGATTGAGCAGCGTCACGACCACTTCGCCTGTTTGGCCATGAGGCAGCGGTTGGCCGCTGTTGATGTCACAAATTTGCACGATGGTCTGGTCGGGGATGCGCCAGCCGGCGTAGCCAGCCACGTCGTAGCCCAAATTGCCGCATTCGGCCGTGCCATACCCCTGGTAGACAGCCACGCCGCGCGCGTTTAGCTCCTGGCGCAGCGAAGGCGGCAGCGGTTCGGCCAGCACAAAGGCTTTGCACAACGGTAATTCGACGCCTGATTCGACCGCTTTATCCAGCAGCGCCTTCAGGTAGCTGGGCAGCCCCACGTAACCCACCGCGCCAAAGGCGGCCAGGGCCTGAATTTGCTGCTCCTGCGCGCCGATGCCGCCGGGGATGACCACACAGCCCATGCTCGTCAGGCTGTCGTCGAATGAAGCGCCGGCCGGAGTGAGGTGGTAACTAAAAGCGTTTAGCACCACGTCGCCGCGCTGGAAACCGGCGGCCGCCAGCGCCCCGGCCCATCGCCCGGAATCCCGCTGCTGGGCGCCAGGTTCGTTGATAGGACCGGGCGACTGAAAGACGTAACGCAGTTCGCTGATGGGCACGGCCAGCAGTCCGCCAAAAGGGGGATCAGCCTGCTGCAAGGCGATGAGATCGTCTTTGCGCAGCACGGGCAGCCGCGCCAGATCGTCCACGCCTTGCAAATCATGGGGGGTCAGACCGGCCGCTTGCAGCCGTTTCTGAAAACCTGGCGCGTTGTCGTAAAGATAGGTGATTGTTTCGTTCAGTTGTTGGTCTAAATTGTTCATGGGAATCCTCAATTTAACACTTCCTCCAAAACTTTAACCCCGCAAACCGGTGTCAGCGACCTGCGCTGCCGTTTTTGGGACCGGCCTGCCACCACATCTGTTGTCCGTCGGTACTCACTTCTATTGTGCCCAATTCATCGGTGCGCAGCACGGCCGTGCCCAATTTCTGCGCCCATTCTAGCACCTCTGGGTGGGGATGGCCGAATTTATTGTCTGCCCCACTGGAAATGATCAGCACCTGTGGTTGTACAGCTTGCAGAAAAGGGGGTGAACTGGAGGTTTGGGAGCCGTGATGACCGGCCTTGAGAACCAGGCTGGCAAGGGAACGGCCGTTCGCCAACATCACCGCTTCGGACGCCTCATCGGCATCGCCGGTTAACAGCGCGGAAAAATCGCCATACACCAGCCGCAGCACCACCGAGTTTTCGTTCCGGTCGCCGGTTAACACGGCTCCCGGATGCAGCACCTCCAGCCGCACGCCATCGCCAATTTCAATCACTTCGCCCGCCAGGGCGCGATGCACCGGCGTCCCCTGCGCCGCTGCCGCCTGCAAAACGGCGTCGTAGATGGCCGATTCGCCCAGCCCCTGCCCGTTGGTGATAACCCGCCCCACCTGATACCGGTCAAACAGCGCGGTCAGACCAGTCACGTGGTCCGCGTCGGGGTGGGTGGCGATCAGAATATCAATATCCCGGTCCCAAAAGGGCATGTGGCGGCCCAGCCGGTCGGTGAGGACGCTGGGGAAATTGCCACCATCCACCAGAATTTGTCGCCCGGTGGGCGTCTGAATGAAGATGGCGTCGCCCTGGCCGACATCTAAAAAGGCGACGTGCAAACGGCCGTCTGGCTGCGACGCCCACCAACTGCCCACCAACAGCAGAACAACCAGGCTGCCGCCCAGCGCCAAACGTTGGGAAATATTTTGGCGCAAAAAGTCGCTTACGGCCGTGCGCCTTTCCGGCGTCGCTTTAACAAACCAGGTGACCGCCCCGATCACGGCATACATCAGCAATATACCGGTCAGGGGCACGTGCAGCGGCACGGCGGCAAAGGGCACAGCGGCAAACGCCCGCACCAGACGAATTGTCGCCGTCAGAAAGAGCCAGGCCACCCAGGCCAGCGGTTGGCCTAACGGCGCCCAGACCATGCCCACCAGCGTCGCCGCGCCGCCCCACAGCATCACGCCGGGCTGAATGGGCAGCACAAAAGCGTTCGCCAGCAGGCTGATGAGCGACAACTGGCGAAAATAGCCGATCATCAGCGGCAGGGTCAGAATTTGGGCGGCGACGGTCAGCAGCACGGCCTCGGACAGAATGCCCATCGCCTGATTGCTCACCGGGCGGTCAGCGACGTGGTAAAGTTGGCGGCGGGTCCAGGTGGTGAAGGGGTCGGCGTACAGCATCAGTCCCAGAGTGGCGGTGAAACTGAGCTGGAAGCCGACGTCCCACAGCGTCAGCGGCCGAAACAATGTCATCAGGAAACCGGCGAAAAAGAGGGAGGCATAGGCGAAGTTGCGCCGGCCGAGCCAACGGCTGGTGAACAGAAAGAGCGACCCCATGATGGCCGCCCGCACTACGGAGGCCTCCGCGCCCACCAGGATGGTGTAGAGGATAACCCCCACGACGGCGACGAGAACGGCCGTTTTGCGCGGCAAAAAAGGGTCCACCAGGCTGATGAGAATGGCGATCAGCAGGGCAATGTTGAACCCGGAAATGGCGATGATGTGGGTCATGCCGGTCACGCGGAAATCTTCGGCCAGGTCGGGCGGGATGCCGTTGTCGTTGCCCAGCAAAATGCCGCTCAACAGCGCCGCTTCGGGGTCGGGGATCAGGCGGTTGATGGCGTTCTGGGCTTTCTGTTTGAGGGATAGAATGGCGTGCAGCGCCGGTTGGCCGGCCCCTTCGCCGAGAACCCTGACGCGACCCTGGGAGATGCTGCTGTAAACACCCTGCCGGGCCAGATAATCTTTGTAGCTGAAGTTTTCGTCTTCGGGTGGGGTTTGTAGACGGCCGTTCACCGCCACCTGCACCCCGTACGGGACCTCTGGAAAACGGTTGGCGCGTACCAATACGCGCCCCGTCACCGGATAGGTTGCGCCATCGGCCAGGGTGATGCGTTCGGCGGCGATTTGCAAATTGGTGTACCGGTCGCGCACGTCTGGCTCGCGCACCACCACGCCCACCACGCCCACGTCCGCAGCCAGATCGTTGTAATAGGCGATGTGGCCGGCGTTGATGTCTGGCACGGCCAGACTGTAACGCGCACCGCCCAAAGCCAGCGCCGCCAGCGCGGCCAAGAGCAGCGCCGGCTGGCCCCAGCGCCGGGTAAACAAAGCGGCAGCCAGGGCGAGAACGGCCGCAGCCAACCAGACAGCCAACGACCAGCCCATCAACGAGGCCAGCCAGATGCCGGTCATCCAGGCAATTGTGCCCACAACAATCGTCATAATCGGTTTGGGGTGGTTCCAACGGATTGGCGAGCAGCGTTAGAACCAAACTTTTACCAAGCTGCTAACAGGTACGACTACAGAGTGTTTCTGGTGACGGCCGTAAGTATAAAATATTTCGGCGAACTGCAAAGCAAAAAGAGCAAATTGCTGGTCAAAAAGAGACGGAATGGGAAATGTTGACCGGATTGTGATAAAGTTGAGAGAGTATCAACGCTTTGTTACAATTCATATTCAACACCTACGCAAAACCGCCAATAACAGCAACATACTTGCCTGCGGCTTGAACCATCATTGTCAGATGCAATGTCGCTGGCTGCCAGGCCAAATGGCATAAAACAAGCGCTCATCGGCGCGATGATGTTCCGGCAAGAGCAAGGTTTGGTAAGATGAGGCAGCGTAGCCTAAATTCTAGCCGATAAAGACAGCTTATGAATGAATTTGATCCCAAAACTTTCCGCATCCTGGTAATTGACGATGACGTGTTTGTGCTGGAAATGATAGAAGAGTCCTTGAACAGAGGCGGTTTTCGGGTTGCGGCCGTCACTTCGGGCGAAGATGCGCTGGGCTGGATGAAGCGGCATGGGCTGCCACATCTGGCTGTCGTAGACATCAACATGCCGTTTGGCATGGATGGCCTGGAATTTTGTGAAACGGTCCACACTTTCAGCGACGTGCCAATCATGATGCTGACGGGGATTGAAGACGAGGAGACGAAGGCCCAGGCGATTGACCGCTGCGCGGAAGATTATCTGACCAAACCCTTCTTGCCGGGCGAACTCATCGCCCGCGCCCGCCGGGTTTTGCGGCGCATTGGTCACTTTGCCTACCCTTTGGATCCCATGACGCGGGTGGATGAGCGGCTGACCGTTGATTTGGTGGGCTGTCAGGTGATTGTGAACGGCCGTCCGGCAACGTTGACACCTACGGAAACAAAGCTGCTGTACATTCTCTTGCGTTCGGCTGGCAAAGCAGTCAGCAGCAATTATTTACTGCGACGCCTGTGGCCGCATGAATCGGGCCATGAAGAACGGCTGCGCGTATACGTTCATCGGCTGCGCAGCAAAATTGAAGTAGACCCTACCAAACCACATTATATCCGCTCACAGCGGGGCATTGGTTACACTTTCTGGCTCAGCGATTAACGCCGGCGCTGACGCCATCAACCGATGCCTGATATGGGCAAAAGATCTGCCGAGGCATGACACATAGACATGGATACCTTAGAGCAAAAACCTGTCATTCTTGTTGTTGACGACAACCAATATACCCAGCGCATTGTGCAATTTGCGCTGGAAAATGCTGAGTTTAAGGCTGTTACAACCTCGTCGGGCGAAGAGGCGTTGAAGCTGATGCACACCCAGGGTTTGCCGCATCTGGCAATTGTAGATATCCACATGCCGCCCGGCATGAGTGGGTTTGAGTTCTGCCACATGGTTCACCAGTTTTGCGATTTGCCGGTGATATTGTTGACGGCCGTTAATGAAGAAGAAACGGTCATTGAAGGGCTGGAAAAATACGCCGAAGATTACATCATCAAACCGTTTAATCCCGGCGAATTGGTAGCCCGCGTCCGGCGCGTGTTGTCCCGTCTGGGCGGGCTTTCCTTTCATCTGGACGCCCTGACCCATGTGGACGAACGGCTCACGGTGGATTTTCCGCAGCGCCGGGCGCTGATTTACGACGCGCCGACAGCCCTGACGCCGACTGAGACCAAATTGTTATACATTCTCATGCGCCAGGCCGGGCATACCGTCACCACCGAATACATCCTGCGCCGTCTGTGGCCGCTGGAACCGGCCTATGAGGACCGTCTGCATGTCCACATGCACCGCCTGCGCCGCAAAATCGAAGACGCGGCCGACACCTCCCGGCCACGTTACATTGTGTCTGAACGGGGTACAGGGTATGTGTTTCATGGCAAGCTGCTGGTCCCGGTGGCTGACAATCAGGGCATCCAGACAGGCGAAGAGATGACGGGGTGATGGGGTGAAGGGGTGAAAAGACCTGGGTTTGTGACAATGATGCCGACCCATCGCGCCACACTGACAGCGAACAATAACACCGCTGCTGGTTATTCTCGCCATGTCATAATCTGACGTTTTTGTCACCTTGTCAGATGTCACTTTGTCATCTTGTCAGGTATAACGGATGATTGCTTTATGAACCCAATGCGTCAACTAGATGACATTCGCCAGGCGCTCGGCTTAGAGGAGTTTGATACGCTGGCTGCTCAGGAGAAAATGATGCCATTTGGCGGCGCCGGCCGACGCCCGCCGGATGATTTGAGCCAGGCGCGGATCGGCGCGGTTTTGCTGCTGCTGTATTGGCGCGACGAGGCGATGCACCTGGTGTTAACCCGGCGGCGGGATGATTTGTCGTCGCACGCGGGGCAAATTTCCTTTCCCGGCGGCCAGCAGGAAGCGGCGGAAACGCTGCTGGCCGCCGCCCTGCGTGAAACAGAAGAGGAAATTGGCGTGGACGGCACGGCCGTTACTCCCATCGGTCAGCTAACCCCCATTTATATTCCCCCTTCCGGCTTCATGGTTCACCCGTTTATTGCCTGGTATACGTTGGCGCAGCGGCCAACATTCCGGCCGGCGACAACGGAGGTGGCAGAAATCATCGAAGTTCCTTTAGCCACGTTGTTGGACCCGGCAACGGCCGTTCGTGAACCGTGGGATTTTCGTGGGCATCAGGTGGAAGTGCCTTACTTTGCCGTGCAGGGGCATAAAGTGTGGGGGGCCACCGCCATTATGCTCAGCGAATTTGTCGAGAGGCTGCGATTTGTGGGCTGGGCGGAGAACGGGCGCGCGTAACGGTCAGGTAATGGCGTTGGCGTTGTTGGTTGGCGTTTCCTGGTATACGGGCAGCCGCACCAAAAAGGCGGTTCCCTGCCCCACCTGGCTGTAAGGCCGAATGGTTCCCTGATGGGCTTCCACCAATTCCCGCACAATTGCTAAACCCAGGCCAGAACCGCGACGGCCGTTTCCCCGTGCCCGCGACTTATCCACCTGATAAAACCGTTCAAAAATGCGCGGCAAATCCTCGGCGGCGATGCCGGAACCGGTATCTTGCACCAACACGTCTACGGCCGTTTCCCCATGCGGTTTCAGGCTCACATGCACCCGCCCGCCGGCCGGCGTGTGGGCCAGCGCGTTGTCCACCAGGTTGGTAAACAACTGCATCAGGCGATCATAATCGCCGCCAATCGGCGGTGTGGATTGCAACTCATCGGTCAGGTAGATTCCCTGCTCCTGGGCGCGCCAGGCCAGGTTGTCTTGCACCTCGGCCAATACTTGTCGCAAATCCACCGGCTCCAGCGCCAATTTTAACTGGCCGGATTCGATGCGCGCCAGGTCCAGTAGTTGGCTCACCAGACGCTGCATCCGTTCCGTCTCGTTGTGGATGATGGCCGCTGCCTGCTGGCGCTCGGCGTCGGTAACGGCCGTGCCATCCAACAGCGATTGGCTCCAGCCGCGAATCGCCGTCAGCGGCGTCTTGAGGTCGTGGGAAACATTGCTGACAAAGTCGCGCTGCGCCTGCTGCGACATTTTCACCTGGCTGGTCATGCTGTTAAAACTGGCCGCCAGCCGCTGCACTTCGTCTGGGCCTTGCAGCGACAACTGTTGGTCATAATCGCCGCGGGCGATGCCTTCGGCGGCGGTGGCCATGGTGCGCAACGGCCGTGTCACTCAATTGGCAATGGCGGCGGCCAACAAAATTGCCAACAGCAAGGCCACCCCCGCGCCCACGCCAATCGGCCGCAAAAATGATTGGCGAAAAAAGGCCAATGTGGTTGGTTCTGGCGCGGCGTAAAAGATTTGCAAACGGCCGAAACCGAGGCTGGAAATGGGCTGCGAATACACCAGCCAGCGTGTGCTGTCGGTATGTTCAAAGATGCCGGTGATGGCGTTGCTGGCGACATTGGGCAGCAGGCTGCGCAAATTTTGCACCCCCTCGATGGTGTCCCCCTGCCAACTCCCTTCAGTGGCGCTGTCGAACAAGATTTGCTTGGAGGTCATGTCGGCGATGAGGACGCGCACGTTGTTGGCGACGGCCGTTTTCTGCAACAATTGTTCATAAGCTGGCGTCGCTGCCCCCATTTCCAACAGCCGCAGCAGCTCCTGACGATTGCTGGTGCTGACGGCCGCCAGATTTTGCATGGCCGCCAGATAGCGCACACCCGGCCGCGTGGCAAAAAACAACAGCGACATCGTAATCACCACCAGGGCCATGGCAATGACGCCAACATAAGAAAGCAGCAGACGACTGCGCAGAGTGTTAAACATGGGAATTGGTAGTTGGTAGTTGGTAGTTGGTAGTTGGGTGATTAGCTTACACCTATCAACTATCCACTACCCACTATCAACTATGATCAGCTTATATCCTTTGCCCCAAACCGTCTCGATGGTCAGGCTGCTGCCGGTTAATTTTTCCCGCAGATTGGCGATGTGGACGTCTACGGTGCGGGTACGGCCGTAAAATTCATAACCCCACACCAGATCCAACAACTGATCCCGCGACAGTACCATGTTCAAATGGTCCATCAGGGTGACGAGCAGGTCAAACTCTTTGGTGCGCAGGTCAATCCGCCGGCCGCCCACTGTGACCAGATGGCTGGATGGGTCTACAATGACATTACCGGCCTGGCGTGTTTTACCGGCCGTTGGGTCTGTGGCTGAAGTGGTCCGCCGCAGGATGGCGCGCACGCGGGCCACCAGTTCCCGTGGATTGAATGGCTTGGTCAGGTAATCGTCCGCCCCCATCTCCAGGCCGACAATTTTGTCTATGTCGTCGTCGCGGGCAGTGAGCATCAGGATGGGCAGCGTGCTTTCGGCGCGTACCCGGCGGCACACTTCCCAGCCGTCTACTTCTGGCAGCATCAGGTCCAGCACCACCAGAGAAGGCGGTGTTTGTTTGATGTAGGCCAGGGCGTCACGGCCGTTATTCACGGTGTCCACGCGGTAGCCATCTTTCTGCAAATACAGCCGCGCCAGGTCGCGGATGTTGGCCTCGTCGTCCACCACCAGAATCGTCTCTTTGCTCATCAAGCGCCTCTAACCGGGCAGCAGGGCAATGGCTTCGATTTCGACGCGCGCCCCCAACGGCAGCGCCGCCACCTGCACGGCCGAGCGGGCCGGGTGGCGGTGGGTGAAGTAACGGCCGTACACCGCGTTCATCGCCGCAAATTCGCCCATGTCTTGCAAAAAGACAGTGCATTTCACCACGTCGTCCAGGGTGGCGCCGGCGGCGGCGAGAACGGCCGTCAGATTTTGCAGCACCCGCTCCGTCTGAACCGTGATGTCGTTTTCAACCAACTTGCCGGTCGCCGGGTCCAGGCCCACCTGCCCGGCCGTAAAAATCACATTGCCCACCTTCACCGCCTGCGAATAAGGACCCAACGCCGCCGGCGCCTGATCGGTGTGAATTATTTCTTTGCCCATAACTATGTTCTCCTTCCAGCCAATCGTTAATCGTCAATCGTCACGCCTAAACTCCTACAATCAGCCTATTTTAACATGGCTGCAAAATATGATAAACTGGAGCCATGAATGGTTGGCCGCTTGTCATTGAGTTAGGCAATTTTTCCCTGACCAGCGTAACGCCTTTGAATGAATTGTTGTGGTTCATTGCCGGGGTGTTTCTGTTGGCGGGGTCGTCGGCGGCCGTTTTGTGGTGGAATCGTCGCGCGCGGCGCGATCCCTTCGTTTAAACCACAGGTCAGCGTCCCTGCCGGTCAGGGCATCAGCCCAAGTTTTTCCATAATTTATATTTGTTAACAGGAGCTTCGAAATGATTGATGTCAATCAACTACGTCGTGGGGTCTCTTTCACCCTCAACGATAATTTGTATAAAGTGACCGAATACAGCCACAACAAACCGGGGCGCGGCAAAGCAACCATTCGCGTAAACGTCAAAGATTTACGCACCGGGTCGAACCTGCAAATTACCTTCACCTCTGGCGACCGCGTGGAAGATATTCGTCTGGACAAGGGTGTTTACCAGTATCTGTATGACGATGGGCAGTTTCACGTTTTTATGAACACCGAAACGTATGAGCAGAAGCAAGTTGCCCACGCTGTGTTGGAAGACGACAAATATTATTTGCGCGATAACATGGAATTGGAACTGCTCTCTTACGAAGGTGAAATCCTGGACTATATTTTCCCCAAGTCTATGGAATTTGAGGTCGTGGAGGCGGAAAATGCGGTCGCTGGCGATACGGCCACCGGCGCTACTAAAGAAATCGTCACCGACACCGGGCTGCGGGTGAAGACCCCGCTGTTTATTCAGGTGGGCGACCGCATCAAAGTCAACACGGAAACAGGCGAGTATAGTACCCGCGTCTAATAAGCCACAGTAGGCATTGTCCCGGTATCTCCAAGAATTTATGGTGATGAGACGGCCGTTTAACGGCCGTCTTTTCTTTTGGCGTGAAAAATCCGTTCTTTTCGCTTCAACGAAGGACGTCGCCTCTTGCCAGCCAGCGGAAAAATATGCTATAGTACTCCTGTCCTTATGTTAAGGCGCAGCCGGGCAGAGTCAGGCTGGCACGTTGGGTCGTTTGCGCCGTTAGTAAGACGGCCATTTCATCACACGCAGGAGGAAACATGAATATTATCCTACGCCTTCGCAAGCAAAAGATGTTGGTTGTGTTTTTGCTGGCGTTGGTGCTGCTGCTGGGGTTAACTGCCACCACGCAGGCCGCGCCGACGCAGCAGACAGGTGGCGTCTATCACACCATTCGTTGGGGTGAAACGCTTTCCGGTATTGCCCGCTTGTATGGTACGACAACTCAGGCGATTCTGGCGGCCAATCCCCATATCTGGAATCCGAATCTCATTTTCGCCGGTACGGTGCTGTTTATTCCCAGTGGGTCTGTGCCACCAGCTCCCCCGCCACCGCCCACCACCTACTGCCGGTTTTATCACACGGTGCGCTATGGCGATAACCTTAATCGGATTAGTACCTGGTATGGCACAAACCCCTGGTCCATCGCCCAGGCCAACCGCATCTACAACCTGAATCTGATTTACGCCGGGCAGGTGTTGTGCATTCCGTAAGTTGTTAGTTGTTAGTTGTTAGGAAGACCTGCGAGACGCCAGCGCCGCAGGTCTTTTTAGTTATCAATGGTTACCAACTAACAACTAACAACTATCAACTATCAACCAATAACTATATTCACCAATTTGTTGGGTACGATGATGATCTGGTGGATGGCACGGCCGTTTACGTGTTTTTGAATGCCGGGGGAGGCAACGGCCGTTTCCCGCACCACCGCCTCCGTCGCGTTCACAGCCACCACAATCCGGTCACGCACTTTGCCATTTATCTGCACCGGCAGTGTTACCAACGTCTCGGCCAGATAGTCTGGGTCGAAGGTGGGCCACGTCTGCTGATGCACAGACTGCGCATGTCCCAGCCTGGCCTGCCACACCTCCTCGGTGATGAAAGGGCAGATGGGCGCCAGCAGCAGTGTCAGGCTCTGCAGCGCCCGCCGCCATTGGGCATAGGAAATCGGTTTCTCGCGGCAATCATTCAGATAGTTAACATATTCCATCAGGGCGGCAACGGCCGTATTAAAGCGAAATCCCGCCATATCCGCCGTCACCCGTTGAATGATCTGATGCCGCCGCCGCTCAAACTCCCCGTCCTCCTTTGTCTCTTCGTCCCTTTGTGCCTTTGGATTAAATTCTTCCACCAGCCGCCAAAATTTGTCCAGAAAGCGCGTCACTCCCCGAATCCCCGCCTCGTCCCAGGTCACTTCGGCGTCGAACGGACCCAGGAACAGCAGATAGGCGCGCAGGGCGTCAGCTCCGTAGCGGGCGACCATTTCGTCGGGCGTGACCACATTGCCGCGTGATTTGGACATTTTACGGCCGTCGCTGGCCGCCAGCAGCATCCCTTGGTTGCGCAGTTGACTAAACGGTTCCACAAAATCCACCAGACCGGCATCCGCCATGACCTTTGTCCAGAAACGGGCATACAGCAGGTGCATCACGGCGTGTTCCGCGCCGCCGACGTAAGTATCCACCGGCAGCCAGCGGCGCACGGCCGTTGGGTCAAACGGCCCCTCGTCGTAATTGGGGTTGGCGAAGCGCAGGAAATACCAGGAGGAACAGGCGAAGCCATCCAGGGTGTCGGTCTCGCGCCGGGCCGGGCTGCCGCACTGCGGGCAGATGGTTTGCACCCAATCGGTGATGCGCGCCAGCGGGGAACGGCCGTCGCCCGCCGGGGCAAAATCGGTTGTGTCTGGCAGCAGGACAGGCAGTTGATTTTCCGGCACGGCCACCGGGCCGCACGCCGGGCAGTGGATAATGGGGATCGGCGCGCCCCAATACCGTTGGCGCGAGATCAGCCAGTCGTGCATTTTGTAACTGACGGTCTGTCCATCTTCGGCTGTGGCGCGGCCGATCCAGTTGCGCTGCATGGTTTTGATGGATTCCGGCCAATCTACTGTGTCCAGGTCGGCCAGCAGCCGGTCGGCGTAGGCGGTAATTTTGAAGTACCACTGCTCCAGCTCTTTGCGGCTGACTTCGCCATCGCAGCGCCAGCATGTACCATCTACCACCTGTTCGTTTGCCAGAATGGTCTGGCACTGGGGACACCACCATTGGCTGCCCAGCGCCCGATACGCCAGCCCACGCCGGAACAGCAGCAGAAAAAACCACTGCGTCCAGCGGTAATAGGCCGGGTCGGTGGAACTCAATTCGCGGGACCAATCATAGGAGCATTCCAGGAGCTGCATCTGGCGTTTGTAGGTGGCGCAGAATTGGGCGCTGCTTTGGCGGGGATGAATGCCGTGGGTGATGGCGTAATTTTCGGCCGGCAGCCCGAAGGCGTCCCAACCCATGGGGTGCAGCACGTTGTGGCCGTTCATGCGCATGAAGCGGGCGCTGACGCAGGTGGGTACGTAGTTACGGCCGTGTCCCACCGACAGCCCATCGCCTGATGGATAAGGGAAAAAATCCAGGATGTACACATCTGGTTTGTCCGGATCGCTGCCGGTCTGGTACAGGTTGCTGGCCTGCCAGGCGGCGCGCCATTTTTCTTCGATGGCCGGGAAGGGGTAACGGCCGGGTGATGGGTTGGATTTGTTGGTCATCGGTTACGCTCCATAATGAATTGTGAACTGTAAATTGTGAAGTGTGCAGTTTGGGTATTGGTTGAAAAACAAAAAAGGCCACGAGGTGGGTCTCGTGGCCGGAAAACAAAGCTGGAAAATCAAAAGGCCACAGGACATGTGCCTGTGGCCTTTTTACAAAATCAACAAGGAGATAGTGTCATGCAGACCAGGTTTGGGGCACACGCCAACCCACCCCGGCAACAAGGTTGCCAGGTAATAAGCGGCCTAATAAAAGGTGTTTGGTGTGCGTGTGTTTCATGGTTAAGAAGGTAGCATAGCCCGCTGGTTGTGTCAAGCCCCATTCCTGGCAGGTAATTGGGTGAATGTGGGCGATTACGGCCGTTTCACCGTATAAGATTTGGGCATTTTGGCGACGAAGGCGCAGGTGGCTGCACCGGTGCAGGTGGAGCCGCAGTGCCCGGGTGGGCAGGCGTTCTCTTGGGATGTGGCGTCGTCGTAGAGACGGCCGTGCCGCACCCAGTAAGCAATCATGCCATCCAGAGCGCTGCGCTCGATGCCCAACTGTCGGCTCAGTTGGGCGACATGGACAGGTCCGTTGGCCGATTCAATAGCGTGTAATACTTCTTTTAGCATCTTATCTTATCTGTTTAGCCAATATGATTTGTATCGCAGGGTATTATAGCGCAAAACGGCCGTTTGCCTTTATTGGTTGTGGTGAGGGTGAGGGTGAGGGAACGGCCGTTTTTACCTGGTTCACGGTAAACCAATAAACCGGGAACCAGGTCACGATGATATGCATTTAATAACCATGACACTTAGTTGTTAACTATAAAGTGCGCCACGTCTCACGAACCATAATTTAAGAGAAGTTCCTCCATCTGGACTTAACACGTTTAGTCCACGAGCGCCTTCGATTTGTAACCCTTTACAATTCATTTTGATTTTTAGTGTTTTGATGCATCTCCCAAATGAAGGACTGCTTTTGTCAACATCCCACACCCGTATTGTTGTATCCGCACTACCTGTGGCAAGTTTTTTGGACGAATGATTAAAGGACTGAGCAAGAATCGGTTTGGTGTGATCTGGCAAATATTTGATTATATTGATGAAATCATTGTCCCAAATCAACACACTACCATTGAACCGTCCTACTGAATAGCAGCCGTTGTCCAAATAAGCCATAGACATACCTTCATGTGTTAGACTCCAACGAAGGAGCAGTCTTTTACCAGTTCTTATATCCCACTTCTCTACGAAACCTGCCACAAACGCTTTTCTAGTAGGCCAATCAAAATATGCCTCCTCCTCAGCCTCTTCGTCTAGCCAAGTGGCTTCCATGAGATCTTCTTCAGCACGGGCCTCTGCCCAATAAAGCAGTTCTCTATAACCCTCTGGATTTGTTTCTTTGTAAAAATCCTTCTTTAATTTGAAGAGTTTTTGCTTGCTCAGGTTTCTTTTCAATCGTCGCTTATACTTTTCCTCAAACTGCTCCTTGTTGTCCTCATAAAACACCTCAAATTCCTCAGCAGCCTGCTCTATATAGCCTTCAACTAAATAATTTGCCTCTGCGGATAACACTCTCCCTCCACTTACAGAGCCTTGAATTTCATAACCGCCAATGTAAATGAGCAAATAGTTGTTTCCTTCTAGAAATTGTAAATACGTTATTGGTGACAGCAATCGTTCAATTTCTTGTACCAACTCCCCATTATGCTCGCGTCGTACGTGCACACAACCATTCAGGTAACCAATAGCGATATATTCATTATCCTCGCTGAAACATAATGCGGTCACTGGAGATGAAAAATCAGGTAACCACCAATGACCTACACTCCAATCTCCAGTATGAAAGATTTGGACCGCTCCGGTTGAATAGCCAATAGCCAAGTTAGGGTGATCGTCGTGTGCAAACCTTGAGAAAGTGCTGATCGCGAATAACCCGTTTAATTGAATGGTCTGCCAATTTACCACTCTCCAAAGGTTAAGATTTCCAGTCTCTGTAAGAGCAATCAAGTACCTCCCATCACCACTCCATTGCACATTTACGACTGGGCCATTGTTAGATTTAAATAGGATTTTCTGTTCCCAAGTTTCAGAATCCCACAGGTACAGGTTTGTGTTATCACTCGTACTCGCTAACCAGCGGCCATTTGGATTCCATTCTACATCTAATACTTCCCCCATTTCTCCTATTTGCAAGTCTGTTAAATCAGCGAAACGCAAGTCAGTTCCTGCAAGGGTGCAGCCGCTTAGATTCGCTTGCGTCAAGCTCGCACCATACAGATTTGTATTAGATAGATCGGCGTTGAATAAATCAGCGCCTACTAGAATTGTGTGACTCAAATCTTGATCTGAAAGATTTGCATTCATTCTACGGAGAAGCGTGATAGCATTCCCCCCAATAAAACGAGTCTCTTCAAATGATTTGTTTCGTGTCAAAAAAACCAGATTCCACAAACTCTCTTTATCAACCATATCTTTTAGGAATTCGATCAAAGCCTCAGAAAGGGGTGCTTTCCCAAAGGTTGTTGCCAGAGTACTCAGTGTCTCACAGCCAAAAGTTTCAAAAATCGGGTGCTTTTCTTTAATGGCGTCAACTATTTCCCGTTGAAAATAAGATGTCCACGTGTATTTTTGAGTTGCTCGATTTGAGGTGATTTCCGGTTGTTGAAATATTGGTGATAAGAAATCTTGAAGGAGACCGCCAAGTTGTGCTGCAAACTTATAAGCAACAAAAAATTCCGGCAGAGACTTGTGCGCAGGGCTATAATCTCCATCTGAATTCCTGATCAACAGGGTTTGTCCCATCATGTCATAATGCCAATGATCAAGGTTTTTTTGCTCTTTCACGGCATGAGGAAAAAGTTTTGTTAATCGGTTTGGAAATTCACGATAATTAAGCTGCATTCTGTCTGTCGATAACATTTCCCATGACAATTCGCATAAAAAATACAGCTTATCGCTCATTGAAGTAAAGGTGCGTTCTGCTTTAATATCGCGTTCCATCTTGCGCTGAATGGCATACAAATAAATACGGGCTATGTCAACAGCTTTGTTTGCGGTGATTTCTGGAAGTGCTTCAATTATCAACTCTGTCATTACAGGGCGACGCGCTAAATTCAACAACCGAACGTCATTTACTATTCTGGTTGCAACATCTGGGCTAACTTGTTTAGCCAACAAAGCTTTTATCTGTATGTCATCAAATGGTAGAAGTTCCAAAACCTCGAATTGGGGCGGTTCACCTGTCAGATTTGATATTGATGCCCGAAGTTCTGCGCTTAAAAGTGATCGGCCTTCTTTTGCCTCTGGAAAGTGTTCCGTCCTACATGTAAGAATCACTTTTGTTCCAGGCACTACAGCTCGCGCTAACTGCCAAAAATTATTGATCATCTTTTGACGATCAATTTGTGCCGCCATTTCGTCAAATCCATCGAAAATCAAAAGAAACTTGCCCATGCGGTTCAGTTCTTCAAAAATTGAGTAGCCATGTATAGGGATTTCATGCTTCCGGAAAAAGAATTCAGAAAACAAAGATTCTATGCTTACGGCTTTAGCGTAGTCACGTAAAGGAATGTACAGAGGTAACCGCGGACGCTTAATTCCCCGTTCTTTTGCGTCCAAGTAACGCCTTATCATGACCCAGGCGTAATGCAGGGCAAACCAGGTCTTCCCCATGCCAAACTGCCCAAGAATAGATATGTGTTCTTTCGCAGGATCATCTAGCCATTGATCAATATAACCATCAATCCAGCCATTTGATCGATCATATGTGCTTGGCGTTACTTTTTTGGGCGTTAGAGGGTCTGTCTCATCTCGTTTACATGCGATGTCTACATAATTATCCTTGATACCACGCCTCACGATCTCTCGTTCAAGCCAATCAATATACCCTGTGAAATCAGCCTCCAAGTCGATAAGCTCATCAAAAGTGTAACAATAGACAGAATCCTGTACTGAGTTCCTAACTGACTGGGCAACCCTGCGGGCAGAAATCAACCAAGCTTCATTAACTCTGTGGTTTTGTATATCTGCATTTAATGCATGCAAGTCTTTCATTTCCGCTACGCCGCTAATACCGCGAACAAAAATCCGAGAATAACCTCGACGTTCTGGAACATTGATAATCAACCTAAAGTAGCCCTTTTGTATTTCGACGCTTTCAGGTTCGATAGTGTAATTTAGAACTTTGAACCATTGAGTTAGTTGATTGAAAAATTCTTGGAGGGCATCAGGGCTATCTTTAGATCTATCTTCTTTGAGGCCATCAATTCTTATTTCTGTATCAAGCAAGTCCACCAGTTGCTTTAGCTGACTTGTTTCAAGCGACTGAACAGATCTTATGAATGATTCAAAATCTATAATGTGTTCTTCTGGATCAAAGTTGAACAGATTATGGGTATCAAACTTCTTATAGGTCTTTTGCTTTGGCTGGAGAACAAAAATCAACAGTTTTGAGTACTTTTCATAAAGCCCGTGTTCTAAAAACAGATTGATAGTTGTCTCAATCTTTGCAGATGTTTTTGTTGATGTTACCTGTACTGCCACGCCATTCTTCAAATCCCCTAAATCAATACTGGCTTGATTGAAGGTGTTTTTGTTGAGATTGATCAGCTCAAGGCCAAAAGCTAGATTGAGCAATTCTTTGACTATGTCTTCTGCAACGATATTCACATCAAACAAAGCCATTTGGCCTCTCATTGAGATGTGCGTCTGAAGCAATGCCAAATATGAGGATAATTTTTTGAGATAAGCTTCTTTTGCTAGCATAGCGCCTTGATATATTAAATCGGATAATGCTCTGGAATTTTCTTCTATCTCAACATTTTATTGGTGCAGAGATGTGTTCTTATTATAACTTTGATTGACAATGATTTCTGCTCAAGAGTCAACAATTGATCCGTTTAACATCCGCAGCAGGCGACGAGTGACGCCCTTTGTCTCCGGGCCAATTTCCCCCGGCGGGCCGACGCAGGCCGGGCAGCCATCGCGGCAGCGGCAGTCCGTTACCAGTTCCAGGGCGGCGTCCAGCAGCGTGTCGTGCAGTTCATAGAGGCGCTGGCTAAAGCCGACGCCGGCCGCCACCCGCTCATAGACCACCACCGTTGGCGCTTGTGTGAGGGGACTGCGGCTTTCGGCCGTGACCTGGATGTCGCCCGGATCGCACATCAGGAACAGGGGAGCCAGGTTACCCAGCGCATAGGCCAGCCCGCCCAGCGCCGAGCGCGTCTGCTGCCCGGCTTCGGCCTGGCGGTGGCAGGAGGGGCAGAGCGTGACCAGGTTTTCCAGCTTGTTGGCGTCCAGGTAGTTCTCGTTCACGTCGCGCACGTAGCTAAATTCGCGGAACGGCCGTTTATGATGCACATGGAGTAACACCCCATCCCCACCCGCGCCACAAATCTGGCAGCGACGGCCGTCGCGCTCCAGCGCCTTCTGCCGCTGTGTTTGCCAGTTCGGGCCATAATCATTCGGCCGCAGCAAAATCCCCGCGTCGTACAATTTCTCCGTCAGCGCCTCGCCAAAGATCAGCCAGTAGCCGTCTGTCTCCAGCGTCATCTCTGGCAAATCAATCTCGCCAAACCCCAACGTCTCCTGCGTATAGCGCTTAATCCGCCGGTAGCCCGTCGCCTTCGTCACCACCGTCACCTCGCCCCACGCGCGGTACAAATTGTCAATTGTCAATTGATTGTCTTCCGTCGCCCGCAATTCCCGAATCGTGCTGCCCACACTGGCCTGCGTGTAATAGTCCACGTCCACCGGGCGCACATAGGCGATACGGCCGTCCCAATCCAGATGCTCCACCAGATAACTTCGCGCCAGGTGCATGTAGATGGCCCCCTCGAACACCACCGTCGGCGCGCGCTCCAAATCCACCTCGCCGATGGCCCGCGTCTTCGTCTCGTCCAACTCGTGGCCCAAATCGTGGACGATGACGTTGTCGTCGCCGCTGGTGCGCAGGGATACGGCCGTGGCCGGCGCTCCTTCACCCACATAATGATACTGCTGCCGCGTTTTGTGCAGCAGTCCCTCCGCTTCCAGGGCGTGCAGCAAAATCTCGGCCGGTTGGCCGCCAAATTGCTCATCGGCGCGGAAGGGCAGTTCGTAGGCAGCGCAAAGCAGGTGGCGGACCATGATGCGCAGGTTGTCGGGATTGGTCAGCGCGTGTTCCGGCGTCTGGCCGAAGAGATAACGCGGATGAAGGCAAATGTACTGGTCGAGCGGGTTGTTGCTGGCGACCATGACGGCCGCCGACTGCGCCGCCCGCCGCCCGGCGCGGCCAATCTGCTGCCACGTCGAGGCGATGGAGCCGGGATAACCCGTCAGCACGGCCGCATCCAGTTCACCAATGTCTATGCCCAGTTCCAGGGCGTTGGTGGC
This sequence comes from Candidatus Leptovillus gracilis, assembly GCA_016716065.1. Lineage (NCBI taxonomy): Bacteria > Bacillati > Chloroflexota > Ardenticatenia > Promineifilales (SeqCode) > Promineifilaceae (SeqCode) > Candidatus Leptovillus > Candidatus Leptovillus gracilis. Next base: position 124,601 of record JADJXA010000007.1, read on the forward strand.
GACCACGCCGCGCAGCGCGCCGCTGCGTAAACCATGCTCAATATCGCGCCGCTCCAGGGGTAAATAGCCGCCGCGATAGCCGGAAACGGCCGTTGCCTCCCGTCCCAAATATTTCATCTCATCCTGCAAATAGGTCAGCAGCAGTTCCACCGTCTGCCGCGTGCGGGCAAAGGCGATGGTCTGCACATCGTGGGCCAGGAAGGTGACGGCCGCGTCGCGGGCGGCCATCACCGCGCTGCCGCGCAGCCCCAATTCGGCGTTGATGATGGGCGGGTTGTAGAGGATGACGTGCTTTTCCCCCGTCGGTGCGCCATTTTGCCCTTCACCGATGAGGGTGAACGGCCGTCCGACCAATCGTTCCGCGTGTTCTTGGGGATTGGCGATGGTCGCCGAGCAGCAAATCACCTGCGGCTGGCTGCCGTAAAAGTCGCAAATGCGCAGCACGCGGCGCAGCACGTTGGCGACGTGGCTGCCAAACACGCCGCGATAGGTGTGGATTTCGTCCAGCACGATGAACTGCAAATTGGCGAACAGGTCGCGCCAGGTGGGATGGTAGGGCAACATGCCCGCGTGCAGCATGTCGGGGTTGCTGATGAGGATGCCGCCGGCGCGGCGTACCTGCGCCCGGCGGCTTTGCGGCGTGTCGCCATCGTAGGTATGCACCTCGATGGGCAGTTTGCCCGCGCTGAGGATGGCGGCCGTTTCGGCGAGTTGGTCGTGGGCCAGCGCTTTGGTGGGGAAGAGGTAGAGGGCGCGGGCGGACGGCCGTACCAGCAATTTTTGCAGCACGGGCACGGTGTAGCACAACGATTTGCCTGAGGCGGTGGCCGTGGCGATGATGGTATTGTCGCCATTCAGGGCGGCGTCTATGGCGGCGGCTTGATGGGTGAAGAACTGGCTGACGCCGCGGGATTGCAGGGCGGCCAGGATACGGCCGTCAACCGGCGCGTTCACCGTCTGGAATTGGGCCGGGCGGGGGGGGAAGCGCTCCCAGGCGACGACCTGGGAGATGAAGTCGCGGTTGAGGCGCAGTTGGGCCAAGAGGTCGGGCAGGGTCATGGGGGGAGGGGGATCAAAAATGGCCGTTTCTACCCAAGGAAAACGGCCGTCCGTTCACGCGCTTACTGTAAAGAAGCCATAATCCGCTCAAGTTTAGGTGATAACTTGGGAATGTCCTCAATAGCCGTTTTCCAAACGACAAGCGGATTAATCACCGCATAATTATGAATGAGCTTGTTGCGCATCCCAGACATAGAACGCCAAGGGACGTCTGCTTGAGTTTCTCGGAAAGATTCTGGAAGTTTTGTTGCCGCTTCGCCTATGATCTCCAATGCACGTACAACAGCAAAGATGGTTTTTTCATCTTGTTGGAATTCGTCATAAGTCAAACCGTCAATAAATTGACCGATTTTGACCGAGGTTGTCAAAATGTCATCCAGGTAGGTCAGGATGCGTTCTGTCTCGGTCATACAGCAAGTACCTCAGTCAGAACCCTATCTGAAACACGCGGTTTGAGCGAATCTTTCATGACAAGATCCACCCTCACCCCTAATAAATCGCCCAAATAGTATTCAAGTTCGATCAACCGCAGAAGACTGGGCGTTTCTGTAAAAGTGACCAACAAATCAAGATCGCTCTGGGCATTTTGTTCTTTTCGCACGAAGGAGCCAAAAATGCCCAGGCTTTCTACCTGATACGTTTTTGCCAGAAAAGGCATTTTCTGTTTTAAGCGTAAGCGTAGATGATCCAATTCCTTCATCGTACAAGTCTCCATAAACAACTATTTTACCGCAGATCGGCGGAAGTCTGGAAAACTGGTAAATGGGTATTCGCCTTTGCCATCGCCATCCATAGTCTCAAGTGTTGCCAATAACGCCGTCAAAGCCTGACGCAGCGGCCGTTCCCCACGTCTTCCACCAAACAACATCATACCCATGACCAATTTCCTATAAAAATTCCCTGCCTCTTAACAGTAATTGCCAGCTTCCTGCAATAAACTCACAAGATGAATTGGCAACAGACCATGCCTTACACCATTCCTCTGTTTGCTGCGACGCTTTTAACCGGCCTGTTAGCCATTCTTGCCTGGCGACGGCGGCCGGCCTCTGGCGCGGTGACGTTTGCTTTATTTATGGTGGCCGCCGGGTTATGGTGCCTGGCCTATGGGCTGGAGATAGCGGCCGTTTCCCTCGACACCAAACTCTTCTGGGCCAAAGTGCAATACTTTGGCATCGCCACCGTTGGCGTCTTCTGCTTCATCTTCACCCTGCAATATGCCCGCCACTGGCAGCCATCTCTGGGACGTCTCACGCTTTTATTTATCATCCCGGCCGTGACCGTTGGCGTGGCCTGGTTGGAGCCACAAGCCGGGCTGTTGTGGCGCGAAATCAGTCTGGATACAAGCGGCCCTTTTCCGGCGCTTACTTTTGAATATGGGCCGGTTTTCTGGCTGATCGTCAGTTACTCTTACGCCGTCTTGCTGGCCAGCAGCGCTATTTTGCTCAATCTCTCACGGCGCGTGCCCGACGCTTATCGGCGACAAATCCGGCTGCTGGGTCTGGCGACCATCTTTCCCTGGGTGGGCAACGGCTTATATGTGTTGGGTGTGTCGCCTTATCTGGATTTAACTCCCTTTGGTTTTGCGCTCACCGGCATTTTGATGGGCTTCAGCGTGTGGCGGTTGCAGCTCCTGGACATCACCCCATTGCCCGCGATACCGTTTTGCAAAATATGGCCGCCGGCGTTCTGGTGTTCAATCAACGCACATTGCTCATTGACCTGAATGCCTCGGCGGTGGGCTTGCTGGATTTGCCGGAGAAAGCGGTGTTGGGCCAGCGGGCAGACAGTCTATTTAGCGACCGGTTGTTGCCGTTACAAGCCTATGTGCAGCAAGCGCAGATACAGGGCGAAGTGGATGTTAGCCGGTCTGAGCAGCCTTGTTTTCTCGATGTGCAAGTCTCCCCTTTGCATAACCATCGCCAGGATATTATTGGCTGCATGATGATGTTGCATGACGTGACGGAGCGTAAACTGGCGGAAATTGCCCTGGCCCGGCAAAAGCATTTGTTTGAAAACCTGGCAGGCATCACCCACGCGGTTTTAGCCCACTACAATTTGCCGGATGCGCTGCTGGAAACCCTGAAAGTGGCGCGTCTGCTCACCGGGGCCGACCTGGGCAGCCTTTTTTTGTTGGATGAGCAGGGTCAGGTGGTGAACAGCCTTCTGGCGCGGGGCGATTTGTCGGTGGAAGTGAAAAAAGAGATTGAGGCGGACGTGATGAAGGGCGGGCTGGCCGGGTGGGTGGCGCAGCATCATCAGGCGGTGTTGATTGCCGATACAACACAGGACGGCCGTTGGATCACCTTACCCGACCAACCCTACCAGGCCAATTCGGTGATGTCTGTGCCCATTCTCATTGGCGATACCCTGTTGGGCCTGATCACGTTGACGCACACGGAGCGCGCCTTTTTTGACGATGATGCCCTGCAGTTGATGCAGGCCGTCGCCAGCCAGGTGGCGTTGGCCTTGCGCAACGCGCAGATGTACGACGCGCAGCAGCAGTTGGTTCAAGACCTGTCGGCGGCCAAAGAGCAGGCGGAGGCGGCCAACCGGGCCAAAAGCATCTTCCTGTCTAACATGACCCACGAATTACGCACGCCGCTGGCGGCTGTGATCGGTTACAGCGAGCTGCTGCAAGAGCTGCTGCCGGTGGCCGATGATGACCTGGCTGAACCGGTATCGCCCGACTTGATCCGGCCGCGGTTGCAGAAAATCGAGACGGCCGCGTCCGCTGTTCTGCAAATGGTCAGCGATATTTTAGACTTATCCAAAATTGATACCGGTAAATTAGAATTGTCTATTGCGCCTTTTGCCGTGCGCCCGTTGGTGGCCGAGGCAGTGACCGCGGTAGAACCGCTCCTGGCCCAAAATGGCAACCGGCTGACAGTAGTTTGCGCCGATGACGTAGGCGTGATGGAGGGGGATGCGGCGCGCGTGATACAGATATTGGTGAATCTGCTGCGTAACGCGGCAAAATATACCAGTGATGGCGAAGTGGAAGTGCGAGTTTGGGTGGAAACGGCCGTGACTCCCCCCAACCAGATCATTTTTCAGATCACAGACACCGGCAGGGGCATCCCGCCAGACCGTCTGCCGCACATCTTCCAACCTTTTGTTCAGGGAGATACTGAAGCCAATGTTCAATACGACGGCGCACGGGTAGGGTTAGCCCTTAGCCAGAATTTTGCCACCCTGATGGGCGGACGCATAGAAATCCACAGCCATCCGGGTCAAGGATCAACCTGTCGTTTACTTCTGCCAACCCAACCGGAGAATTCATTGAAGAACCAGTCCCTTCATACCACCCAAATATGAACCAGTTGTTGATTATCCCCGCCGTGATGCTGCTTGCTTCAGCCGCGATTACCTTGTGGCTGGCTGTTTATGCCTGGCGTCGGCGGCCCACGACAGGCGCGTTGTATTTTAGTTTGCTTATGACGGCCGTCTCTCTCTGGTCGCTTTGTCACCTGCTGGAGATTCTGACAGTTCACCCCACCTGGCGCTTGATCTGGTCAAACGCCACCTTTTTTGGCGTCACCACAGTGCCGGTATTTTGGTTCCTGTTTACCCTGGAATATACCGGCCGTATCCGAGGCTTATCCCGCCTTAAAATTGCCGCGCTGTTTGCCGAGCCGCTGGTCATACTGATCTTGATCTGGAGTAACTTTTACCATGGGCTGTTCCGTCAGGGCATGGTTCTGGACCTCACCGGCGCCCTTCCCAAAGCCCAGATGATTTATGGACCAGCATTTTGGGTTCATACCGCCTACTCCTATTTGCTTTTTGTTATGAGCAACGCGCTGCTCGTCATCGCCTTTGCCCGCGCTCCACGCCTCTATCGCCGGCAGTCGGGCATTATTTTGGTAGGGGCGTTTGTGCCCTGGCTGGCGAATCTGTTCTACGTTTTTCCATTGGGCGCGATGGCTTATTTCGATCCAACGGCCGTGGCCTTTTGCATTTCCGGCTTGCTGTTTGGTTGGGCAATTTTTGGTTACCGGTTTATAGACGCCATGCCCTTTGCCAGAGATACCCTGATCGAAAACCTCACCGATGGCCTGGTTGTGCTGGACAGACAGCAGCGCATCATAGACATCAATCCGGCGGCGGAACTGATCTTGGGCTGTCGCGCCAGCGATGTGATCGGTTTGTTAGCGGCGCAAGGCCTGCAAAGCTGGGGCACGCTGGTGGAACAGTTACATCTGCTCACCGATGTAAATACAGAACTTTCTATGCCTGGCACAGATGGCGCTCTATACTATGATCTGCGCATCATTGGCCTGAGCGACAGACGGGGACGGCCGTCAGGGCGGTTGGTGATCCTGCGTGATATTACCAGCCGTAAACAAACCGAAGACGCTTATTACACGTTGGTGGAGTATTCGCTGCAAGGGTTGGCTGTCGTCCAAGACGGCCAGATTCGGTTTGCCAATCCGGCGCTGGCCGCCATCACCGGTCTGACGGTTGAAGCGCTGTCGGACGTAACATTGGAGATGATTGGTGATCGCGTACACGCGGAAGACCAGTCCTCATTTGAGTCGCTGGTTCATGGCGCTCAGCAAACGGAACTGCGTCTGCTGACGTCAGCGGGAGAGACCTTGTGGCTGCAACTCACGGCGTCGCAAATTCAGTTTCAAGGACGCCCAGCTATGCAGGTGGCGGTGATAGACGTGACGCAGCGAAAAGAGGCCATCGCGCAGTTACAGGTGGCCAAAGAAGAGGCAGAACTGGCAAATCGGGCCAAAAGTATCTTTTTGGCGAACATGAGCCATGAACTACGAACCCCGTTATCGGCTATTATTGGCTACAGCGAGATGCTGCGTGAGCAGGCGGATACGAAGGGGGAGGGGTTGTTGGCCAAGCGTTTGGGCAACATTGAAGCGGCCGCCTATCATTTGCTGACGATTTTGAACAGCATTTTAGATTTGTCGAAAGTTGAAGCGGGTAAGATGAAGCTGTACCCGGAAAGGTTTGATGTGGCCTCTTTTGTGGAAGAGCTGCGGATAATGGCTGAACCGTTGATGATTCAGAACCAGAATCGGTTGGTGTTGGCGTGTCCGCCGGACGTGGGAACTTTATATGCGGATAAGACGAAAGTGCAGCAGATTTTGTTGAATTTATTGAGCAATGCGGGTAAGTTTACCAGGGAAGGTGAAGTGACGCTGCGGGTTGAGGGGCTAACGGCCGTTCCCCCCTCCCGACCCTCTTCCACCATTGTTATCCAGGTGCAAGATACCGGCATTGGCATGTCGCCCGACGAGGTGAAACGGCTTTTCCAACCATTTTCCCAGCTAGACGCCTCCCCGACGCGCAACTACAACGGCGCCGGCCTGGGGTTGGTCATCAGCCGGCGCTTTGCCGAGATGATGGGTGGTACGCTCACTGTTGAAAGCGCGCCGGGCGTCGGGTCAACATTTACCGTGCGTTTGCCGGTGCAGACGCCAGACCCTGCCCGCCTTCCCGACGCGGTTATGCCGATACAGGAAGCGGTGGGGGGATAAACGGCCGTTCCGACAGCGCAAAAACTATAGATTGTCAGAAAAACATTTTGGCTGGTAGGGGCGACCCTTGTGGTCGCCCTCTGGTGAAGGGGCGGGCACAAGGCCCGCCCCTACCCAAAATCATTATCTGAATGTCTATAGCATTCATTTAACGAGGTAACCGCACTCACCGGGCGAACCTCGTGCAGGAGAACAGGTGTGATTCGGATACTCATCGTCGAAGATGACGATATGCTGCAAGAAATTCTCGCCGAGCGGCTCAACCTGCGCGGCTATGGGGTGGAGGTGGCCAGCAACGGGCAAGAGGGCGTTGACCTTGCCCTGGCTCATCACCCAGATATTATCCTGATGGATATGCGGATGCCTGTTCTGGATGGCTGGGAGGCGACGCGAAAACTTAAGGCACAACCGGAAACTTGTATGATTCCTGTGATTGCCCTGACGGCCCACTCTCTTGTAGGCGACCGTGAGGAGAGTCTGGCTGCCGGTTGCGACGAGTATGAGCCAAAGCCGGTGAATTTCGAGCGGTTGTTACGCAAAATTGAACAACTGGTGGGTAGTGAGGCGAGCAGTAAACGAAATGATAGCGCTGGTAATTGAAGATAACGAGATGCTCAGCGAGTTATATGTGCAGGCTTTGCAAGAAGCCGGTTTTCAGGTCGAAGGGCTGAACAACGGGCAAATTGCCCTGGAGCGGCTGCAAGAGACAGCGCCAGACCTGGTGCTGGTAGATTTGCATCTGCCGTATGTGTCGGGGGAAAAAGTGCTGGACTATATGGTGGACAATCCGCGCTTTGAGCAAACGCGCATTATTGTCGCCAGCGCCGATGGCGCCTGGGCCAGCTTTTTGAGCCAGAAAGTGGATTTTGTATTAAACAAACCAGTGAGTTATAAGCAGCTGCGTTCCCTGGCGGCACGGCTTTACACCACGTTTGTCGTCGAGTAACCGATCCCTTGCGACAAGATAAAAAATGGGACGCGGATTTCCACGGATGCAGCCGATTAATGTAATGCTCACGATTTGGTTGGAAGCGCTGTCATTCTGACGAGTCTTCGAGGAAGAATCCCCTTGCTGCCGACAAATAGGGATTCTTCGCTCCGAAGCCGGATGGCCGAAGACTCCGCTCAGAATGACCTTAACCGTGACCTTTACAGACGCAGCCGATTCACGCGGATTTTTATGATGTTTGTCCGCGAAAATCGGCTGCATCCGTGCTAAACCTGTTTAGAACTCCGTCAGCAGCGCCGCCAACGCCTGACGCGACGGCCGTAACACCTCTTCCCCCAACTGCGCCAACGGCGTAGCCACCATCCGATTTACTTCAGCCAGCGTGGGCCGCGATTCATTCAGGTAGATCAGCCCGGTGATAAATTCCTGATTGTCGTGGGCCGTTTGCAGGCGGCTCAGCGCCGCGATTTTGTTGCCGGGATCATACGCCTCTTCCAGCTTTTGCAGTCGGATGAAAGAACCATCGTGCATTTCCACCAGGCGCGTCTCGCCCGGTTCCAGGTCGTTCAATTCAATTTCCTCGGCCGGCGGAACCCATCCAAAATCGTGCAGCGGCGCTTCATGTTCACGGCCGTACCCATAACTCTTGGTAGACGTATCCGCGTTGTTAAAAGCCACGCACGGGCTGATGATGTCCAGAACGGCCGTGCCATTAAAATGCAGCGCCGCCTTCAACAATTCTCGCACCTGCTTCGCGTCGCCAGAAAAGCTCCGCGCCACAAACCCCGCCCCGGCGACAATCGCCTCCATACACAGGTCCACCGGCGGGAATTCATTTTCGCCGGCGTATTTCAACACCTGGCCCTCATCGGCTGTCGCCGAAAACTGCCCTTTGGTCAGGCCGTAGACGCCGTTGTTTTCCACCACGTACACCATGCGCACGTTGCGCCGCACCATGTGCTTAAACTGCCCCAGGCCAATGCTGCCCGTATCACCATCACCGCTGACGCCGATGGCGTGCAGGCTGTGGTTGCCCATTAACGCGCCGGTGGCAATGGAAGGCATACGGCCGTGCAGCGAATTAAAGCCAAACGACCCGCCCAAAAAGTAAGCCGGCGATTTGCTGGAGCAGCCAATCCCGCTCATGCGCAAGATGGTGTGCTGCTCAATGTCCAATTCATAGGCCACCTGCACAATCTGGTTGGCGATGGAATTATGGCCGCAACCGTTGCACAAGGTCGAAGGCAGCCCCTTGTACTCTTTCAGCGTCAGACCTAATTTATTTTCTTTACCCCGTTTTGTCTCGTTAATCATCGCTTGTCTGCTCCTTGCGCCCGGCTTCTTGCGCTGCGATGGCTTCCACCACCCAACGCGCCGTCAGCGGCAGCCCATCCATGTGGGCCAGGGAAACCAGCCGCGCCGCCTGTTCTGGCGCTTCGGTCTGCAAAATTTTGTGGATTTGGCCGTCCCGATTTAGTTCCACCACATACAATCGCTCATAACGGCCGATGAACGCCCGCACGTCGTCGTTGATAGGCAGGCCGCGCAAACGCATGAAACCCGTCGCCACGCCCTGTTTTGCCAGCCGGTCACGGGCTTCGTCAATGGCGTACTGCGTCGTGCCAAAGGCGATGATGCCAAAGGCCGCATCTGCCTCTTCCTGAATAATCGGGTCGGGGACCAACTGCCGGGCAGTCTCGAATTTACGCCGCAGCCGCAGCATGTTGTTTTCCCAATCTTGCGGCTTTTCGCTGTAGACGGCGTGCTCATTGTGGCCGGTGCCGCGGGCAAACCAGGCGGCCAGCGGATGCGGATTGCCGGGCAGGGTGCGGTAAGGGATGCCATCGCCATCCACGTCCAGATAACGGGCAAAACGGCCGTCTCGCTGCAAATCCGCTGCCGTCACCACTTTGCCCCGGTTCATCGGCTGCTCCGGGTAGGCAAACGGTTCCGTCATCCAATTGTTCATGCCCAGGTCCAGGTCGCTCAGCACAAACACTGGCGTCTGCAATTCATCCGCCAGGTCAAACGCCGTCACGCCAAATTCAAAACACTCGGCAACCGACGCCGGGAACAAAATCACATTCAGCGTATCGCCATGCCCCAGGTAATAGGTGAACAGTACGTCGCCCTGGCCGGTGCGCGTGGGCAGGCCGGTGCTTGGCCCCACTCGCTGCACGTTCCAAATGACGGCCGGCGTCTCGCTAAAGTAACCCAGGCCGGCAAACTCGGCCATCAGCGAAATGCCCGGCCCAGAAGTGGCGGTCATCGCCCGCGCCCCGCTCCAGCCCGCGCCCAAAATCATGCCGATGGCCGCCAATTCGTCCTCGGCCTGCACCACGGCGTAGGTGGCCTGACCCGTTTCTGGGTCGCGCCGCAGCCGGGGCAGGTAGTCGTTCAGGGCGTCAATCAGGCTGGTGGACGGGGTAATGGGATACCAGGCAGCGAAGGAAACGCCGCCAAAGACCGCGCCCAGGGCGGCCGCTTCGTTGCCCGTGATGAGCATCTTGCCGGCCGTTGCGGCCATCGGCTCCACACGGTAGAGACTGTTGTAGACGATGTTGTCGTTGGCCCACTGGTAGGCGGCGCGCACTACCGCCATGTTGGAATCCACAAATTTGCGCCGTTGTTTGAAGTGAACGTCCAGCGCTTCGTCAATTTTTGCCAGGGGAACGCCGAGCAAATAGGCCATCGCGCCCACGTAAACCATGTTGGCGATGTAGTCGCCCAGCTTGCCTTTTAGCCCACTTTCGGCCACAAACGGCCGTACCGGAATGCCCACCATCGTCACGTCGTCGCGCGTGGGCAGGCTGCGGAAGTCGGCGTTGTAAAGGCAAAGGCCGCCGGGCGGCAGGTCGCGCACGTCCTGGTAAATGGTGGTTTCGTTGAAGGCGACCAGCAGTTCGTTGGTTTCACGCCGGGCGGTATAGCCATCTTGGCTGACGCGAATGTGGTACCAGGTGGGTAAACCCTGGATATTGGACGGGAAGATATTTTTGCCGTTCACCGGCACGCCCATTTTGAAGATGGCCCGCAGCAGGGCCATGTTGGCCGTCTGGCTGCCGGTCCCGTTGGCGGTAGCCACGACAATGGCAAAATCGTTGATGATGGGTTTGTCGGTGGGAGGTTGGGCAACGGCCGTTGCCTCCACCGCGTTTTCTATCACAGCCATAAGAGACGCTCCTTAAAAAAGCCAGGGGCGACGCCTACGCGCCGCCCCACAAAAATCACACGGAAGATTGGACAAATCTTCTGAGATTTGTCCAATCTAAACGTGTAGATTATTCAAATCTCGTTCCTAAGATTTATCCACGAAAATCCGTCAAATCCGTGTCCCAATATCGCAGCTAAACCGTCCACACGTCGGCCGCGTGATACAGTTTTTGCAGATCGCCAACGCCTTTACGTTCCTGGGCCATGCGCACCTGCCCCATCAATTCTTCCGTATACGTCGGTTTGCGCACCTGGCGAATCACGCCCATCGGCGGCGGATAATTGGGGTGCTCCATATGCGCCAGAATATAGGCCAATTCTTGCGACGTTTCATCGTGGACAATCAAGTCTTTTTCGCTAAATTCGCCGCCCAATTCCACCACTTCCGGCTTAAAGCCGTTCAGTCGCACGCCCTTGTCGTTGTTTTTGCCAAAAATCAGCGGCTTGTCATGCTCCAGATAGATCACATGGTCGGGGCGGGTGCGGCGGTCGTCTATGCCGGCCCACTCGTTGGGGTTGAAGATGACACAATCCTGGTAAATTTCTACAAACGACGTGCCTTCGTGGGCGGCGGCGGCGCGCAAAACTTCACCCAAATGCACCGTGTCGGTGTCCATGGCCCGGGCGACAAAGGTGGCCTCGGCCGACAGCGCCAATGTCAGAGGGTTGAGCGGCTGCTCGATGGACCCCATGGGCGATGATTTGGTTTTCTTGCCCTTGCGTGAAGTGGGCGAGTATTGCCCTTTGGTCAGGCCGTAGATACGGTTGTTGAACAGCAGGATCTTGAGGTCGACGTTGCGGCGCATGGCGTGGATCAGGTGGTTGCCGCCGATCGACATCGCGTCGCCGTCGCCGGTGACGACCCAGATGTTCAGGTCGGGGTTGGCTGCCGCCAGACCAGAGGCCAGCGTGGGGGCACGGCCGTGTATGCTGTGAATGCCGTAGGTGTTCATGTAATACGGGAAGCGGCTGGAGCAGCCAATACCCGAAATAAAGACGATCTTTTCTTTGGGGATACCCAACTCCGGCAGCACTTTCTGCATTTGCGCCAAAATCGAATAATCGCCACAGCCCGGACACCAGCGCACCGTCTGGTCAGACACAAAATCTTTGCGTGTTAGTTCTAATGAAATTGTTTCAGTCATGATTTTCTCCCGGTTGTCAGTGGTCAGTGTTCAGTGGGAAACAGTGAATACTGGTTACTGAACAGTGAACACTTCACTCACCGCTAAACAGCTCTTGAAGTTTCTGGTACACCTCGCCGATTTTGAACGGCCGTGCGTGCAAATTCGGATAAGGCATGATGTTGTCCAGACCAAACGTGCCGCGCAAAACAAACGCCAGTTGGCCGCTGTTCAGTTCAGGAACAAGGATACGCTTGTAGTTCCTGAGAATACTTCCCAAATTGCGCGGGAAGGGGTTGAGGATGCGCAAATGGGCGTGGGCCACGTCGTACCCTTTGCTTTGGGCGCGGGTAACGGCCGTGCGTACCGCCCCAAATGTCCCGCCCCACGTCAGCACCAACAGATCACCTTCCGCCGGACCAAACACCTCTTGTTCGGGGAAAGCGTCGGCCAACCGCGCCACCTTCTCGGCGCGCAGGTGGATCATCTGCTCATGGTGGCGCGGGTCTTGCGACACATTGCCGGTGATCGGCGCTTTGGATAGGCCGCCGATGCGGTGTTCCAGACCAGGCGTACCGGGAATGGCCCACGGCCTTGCCAGCGTCTCCTCATCGCGCAAATACGGGAAAAACGGCGCGTCGCCGTTGCTGTCGCTGCGCCCTTCAGGGTGGCGCACCTCAATCGGCGCAATGTCGTCCGGGTTGGGGATGTGCCACGGTTCTGAGCTGTTCGCCAGGTAGCCTTCCGACAAAATGACCACCGGCGTCATGGCGCGCACCGCCAGACGGCACGCCTCATAGGCAATATCGAAGCAGTCGGCCGGACCTTGTGGGGCCAGGACAGGGATGGGGCTTTCTCCGTTACGGCCGTACAACACCTGCAACAAATCCCCCTGCTCTGTCTTCGTTGGCATCCCGGTGCTGGGGCCGCCGCGCTGCACGTCTATAATCACCATCGGCAGTTCCAGCATAATCGCCAGATTCATCGCCTCGCTTTTTAGCGCCAGGCCAGGGCCGCTGGTCCCGGTCACGGCCAATGCGCCGCCAAACGCCGCGCCAATCACCGACCCCATCGCCGCGATTTCATCTTCCGCCTGGAAGGTGCGCACGTCGAAATTGCGCAGCGGCGCCAGCGCGTGCAAAATATCGCTGGCCGGGGTGATGGGGTATGAGCCATAAAACAACGGTTTGCCCATCTTTTGCGCGGCCGTCACCAGCCCCAGCGCCGTCGCCTCATTCCCGGTCACGTTGCGATACGTGCCCGATGGCAAAGAAGCCGGCCGAATATGGAACCGTCGCCGGAAAACTTCCGTTGTCTCGCCAAAGAAGAAGCCCATTTCCAGCGCGATTTTGTTGGCCTGAGCGATTTCCGGCTTCTGGGCGAATTTGTGTTCAATCCAAGATTCGGACGTTTCCAAACGGCGATCAAAAATCCAAAAGGCCAGTCCCAAAGCAAAAAAGTTCTGGCAGCGGTCCTTTTCCTTCGTCGTCAGGGTGGTTAACCCTTTTAACGCTTCACGGGTTAACGAAGTCAGGGGCACTTCGTGGACCTCATACCCTTTCAGCGAGCCATCTTCCAATGGGTTCGCCGCGTAATCCGCTTTTTTCAGATTAGCCGGGGTAAAGGCGTCGGTGTTGACAATGATAATGCCGCCAATTTCCAGATCAGGCAGGCTGACTTTCAGAGCGGCCGGATTCATCGCTACCAGCATAAATGGTGCATCGCCCGGCGTCAGAATGTCGTGCTGCGACAAATTCACCTGGAAGCCGCTGACGCCGGCCAACGTGCCGGCCGGGGCGCGAATTTCCGCCGGATAATCTGGCAGCGTGCTGATGTCGTTGCCAAACACGGCCGACGCTGTGGTGAATTGAGTCCCAGTAAGCTGCATACCATCGCCAGAGTCACCGGCAAAACGGATGACAACCGATTCTAGTTCCTCAAAATGGTCAGTGGGAACACTCATAACACTCTCCTCATCCATAAAAATATCAACCCTTCCCAGACCAGATCAGCCTGAGGGAATGGTTGGCAGTAAACCAAAATGCTCGGTTAACAAAACCAAACCCTGGTCAAAATCATTGGTGTCCAGGGCGTCTACGATGCGCTCGTGATACGTCCAAACGTCTAGCCAGTACTGATAATTGGCAAAGCGGGTTAATTCTGACGCTTCATAGGCGTCCCAATAAGCAGACAGCAACCCCTGTACAAAAGGATTATCCAGATGCCGGTAAGTCTTCAGGTGAAATTGGCGGTGTTCGCCATTCGGGACGTGTACCGGCTGCCCGCGCAGCTTGCCCCACGCCTGCTCCACCAGACGGCGCATCGCCGCTTTGTCCTCCGGGGTCAGGCGAACAACGGCTTCGTGCCACATATGGGTTTCGATGGCCTGGCGTAAGGCGCTAAATTGGGCAAACTGTGCCTCGCCAGTGCCCAGGCTAAACAGCAGCGCCGTCAGGACGGCCGGGGCAAAATCAAACGGTTCGCGCTGGATGCCTTTGCGTGTTTTGACAGAAACAAAACCGAGGGTGCGGGCCACTTCCAACTGCTCGCGCAGTTTGCCCATGCTGATACCCAGCTCGTCGCCGACCTGGTTTAGCGTCGGCAGCCGATCACCTGGTTCGACGTGATGGTCAATCAGATATTTGATGAAGTCAGAATCGAGTTTGTGCAGCAGCATACGTCTATTTATCTAATAAATCAGATTAATCAGATGAATCCGATTGTACCAAAACTGGCAATGTGCAACAAGCGGGTCAGGCAATGTCTGGTGGTTATTTCCTTGACAAGCCGTCTGTCATTCCTATAATTCTGCGAAATCTACAAGGGCGTTGCCGCTGGTGATGCCGACAACGCGATGACCGGGACGAGTAACCGCTGAGACTGTTTTAGAGAGCGCACGGCCGTCAGGCTGGAAGCGAGAGTATTCAGTATTCAGTCACCAGTGTTCAGTGGCAAACACTGAACACTGAATACTGAACACCGAATACTAAACTTGGGTGGAACCGCGAGCGCCATCGCCCCAATGTGGGCGGCGGCGCTTTTTTTATAGGCGATTGGCGATTGACGATTGAGAATATGCGCTCAATCGTCAATCAGCATGGAGCGAAAATGAGCAATAAAATTCCTGTTGGTATTCTGGCGGCTACGGGTTCCGTAGGCCAACGTTTTATTATGCACCTGGTGGATCATCCCTGGTTTGAGATCGTCGCACTTACCGGTTCCGAGCGCACAGCCGGACGGCCGTACCGCGAAGGCGTTAACTGGTTGTTGGATGGTGACCCACCCGAACAGGTGGCGGATATGATCGTCCAGCCGACTGAGCCGAACCTGGAACCCAAAGTGCTGTTCTCTGCCTTGCCCACGGCCGACGCCCGCGAGTTGGAACCGAAATTTGCCGCGGCTGGCTACACCGTGCTGACCAACGCTTCCCCTTTCCGCATGGACCCGTTCGTGCCGCTGCTAATCCCGGAGGTGAACCCCGACCACACGGCTATCATCCCCCACCAGCAAAAGGCATACGGCTGGCCCGGCTGCATCATCGCCAACGCCAACTGCTCCACCACCAGCATCGTCCTGCCGATGAAGATTTTGCATGAGGCGTATGGCATCGAGTCGGCCGTGGTGGTGACGATGCAGGCGATTTCCGGCGCGGGCTACCCCGGCGTGCCCTCGCTGGACATCATGGACAATATCATCCCGTACATTGGCGGCGAAGATGGCAAATTGGAGACGGAGCCGCGTAAGTTGTGTGGGCGGTATGTGGACGGCCGTTTTGAATTAGCCGATTTCAAAGTCAGCGCCCAGGCTAACCGCGTGCCGGTGATAGACGGGCATTTGGGCAGCGTTTCAGTGAAGTTGCAGCAGGCAGTGACGCCAGAGGAAGCCATCGCCCTGTTCCAGGAGTGGCAGCCGCCGGAAATTTGCCGCGAACTGCCCACCATGCCCAATCCTGCGCTCATTTATCGCCCCGAACCAGATCGGCCGCAGCCGCGCAAGGACCGCGACGCGGGCAATGGTCTGGCCTGGACGGTGGGCAAGGTGCGCGAATGCCCGGTGAATACGCTGCGCTTCATGGCAATTGCCCACAATACCCTACGCGGCGCGGCCAGCGGCTCGGTGTTAAATGCAGAGCTGCTGGTGAAGCAGGGGATGTTGAGATGATAAGGTGACTTGGTGACAAGGTGTACCTTGTCACCAAGTCACCCTTTAACTCTGTCTAAGAACGCCACGACGCCGGTCTCCAGCGAGTATTCAGCGCCCACAATTTGCACGCCATCGCGCTGAATCAACTGTTCCAGAACGGCCGAACCGTGCCGCAGATGGTTTACAGAGACAGCGATGTTGGCCCGCACGGCCTGGCGCACCAATTCATCCCGGTCGTGGCGCAGATCGGTCGCCAACAACGGCTGCACCGAGGGGCGAATGCGGTCTACGATGGAGCGCAAGTTGGGCGAGCGCTGCTCTGTGGGGTGCGTCAGTTCGTCCAGGGTGGTGAGAATGGCGCCGCACTGGGAATGGCCCAATACCACCACCAGCCGCGTGCCAAATTTAGTCGCGGCAAATTCCACACTGCCCACCAATGAAGGGGCGACAATGTTGCCCGCTACGCGGATGACAAACAGGTCGCCCAGGCCCTGGTCGAAGATGATTTCCGCCGGAACCCGCGAATCGGAACAGCCGAGGATGATGGCAAACGGCGCCTGACCGACCAGTAATTCGCTGCGCCGCGCCTGGCTGGCCAGGGTACCACGAGCGGAAATGCCGGAAATGAAACGGCCGTTGCCTTCTTGCAGCCGTTCAAGCGCTTCTTTCGCGGCGATCATCGTGCTGTCTGTCACGGGGTAATCTGCACCGCGCCTTCGTAGCCGCGCCAGGTAGGCACAATTTGTACCCAGGTGTTGCCTACTTTAAGCGGGAAGGGATTGCCTTCTTTGTCGGTAAAGGTAAGCAGGTCGTAACGGCCGACGCGCTGCCAGGTAACTGGAAACTGCTGCCCGTCGCGCAGCACAATGCCGCTGCCACTGCCCCATAACTGGATTTCCACCGAGAGGGCCAGGCAGTTGCCGGCGGCGTCTACCTGTTCGCAGATAGATGGGTCTTGCACGTGGTAAGGGGTGATGATGACGACATTGGCCGTGTGCGCCTGTTCGCCGCTGTTGCCATCCAACACGGGTTGGCCGTCGCCGTAACGGTAGTAACGGCCGTCCTCCGCATTGTAACGCCACTCCACTTCTTCCCAGATGTAGTCAATCTTCAGGTTCGTCGCCGGCTGCCCGCCCTCTGGCGCTTCGGTGCCAAAAGCCATCACCTGATTAAAGTTGGGCGCGGTGTTCAGGCCGCGATCCTCGAGTTCCTGGTAGATGCCAACGGGATCAATGTACAGGGTGTGTTCCGTTGGTTTGTTCTCGCCGGAACGGTAGTAGCCCTGGGCGTTGGAGCGCAAAATCCGCGAGCTGAAATCGGAGGCGAACAGCAGGCGGCTGACGCCGATGCCGGCGCCGGAGTATACCAGCGCCGCGTCATACATGGCCGGCAGTTCCAGGTCAATCATCCGGGCGCTGCGAATGGGGCCGATTTTTTCCGGCAGGCTGTCGTAGAAGATGGCCGACAGTCGGGTGACGCTGCCTTCGGCCAGATGTTCGTAGATGATGTCGGCGTCATTCAGGCCAGACTGGGGGCGGACGTAGCTGGGCGGGGAATTGGGGATTTTGACGATGATGGGCCGGCGCTGCAAATCGGCCGGGTCCACCAGTTCGCCGGTGAGGGGATTGCGGTTGTCGCCAAAATCCTCGGCCGTCAGCAGGGTAACGGGTTCCAGCGCCGGATCAGGTGTGGCGGCCGGCAGCGGCGTGGCCGTGGGAGCCGGGGCCAGGGTAGGTGGTGGCGGCAAAGTGGCCGGGCCAGAGGCCCCGGTGGTGGGGGGGATGGTGGGGATGGTTTGGGCGACGGCCGTTGCCCCCACCACCCCATCCGCCGCAGGAGGAATGGGCGTTGGCAGTAGTTCCTCTTTGTTGCTGCACGCTGCCAGCGCCAACAACAACATCAATGATACAAATAATGAATGCCACAGTTTCATACAGTTCAAAGCCTCTTACTGAATTTCTAAGACCCGTCGGGTCTATTTTTACAATAGCTGGAAGTGATCGGCCAATGGCTCGACGAAATTGGCCGGGGCGTATTCGCCGGAAGCTGTGTCTAGCGTGTAATCGCCCCGGTAGTCGCCGCGAGCGATGCGCGTCAGCATCTCTACCAGCCGGTCCACATCACCTGTGTTGTTATAACAGCCAAAGCTGGCGCGAACCATACCGGGCATATGCGATTTGTCGCCGGAAAGCAGCTGATCGCGCCACGTGGCGGCCGCAGCGTCATCCAATTGCAGCAAATGGACCACATAGGGATGGGCGCAGAAGCAGCCGCTGCGCACGCCAATACCCCCTTCGTAACCCAAAATCGCCGCCAATTTAAAGTGGGAAATGCCCGCCAGATTGAAGGGAATGACGCCCACTTTTTCATGGGCGCGGCTGGGGTCCGTTTCACCGTAGATTTGCAGGTCGGGGACGGTTGGCAGGCGTTCCAGGGCGTAGGCGATGAGTTCTTCCTCGTGGGCGGCGATCTGCTCCATACCCACGTCCATGAGAATTTGCGCCGCCACTGCCATCGCCATAGCGCCAACGACGTTGGGGCTGCCCGCTTCGTCGCGGTCGGGCACGCCAGCCCAGTGTACTTCGTCCAGCGTCACCACTTCTACCGTGCCGCCGCCCACATAGTCGGGTATGCCTTGCAGGAAAATGGCTTTGGGGCCGATGAGCGCGCCGGTTCCAAAAGGGGCGTACATTTTATGCCCGGACAGGACGACAAAATCCAGATGTTCGGGGTCGTCGTCGGGGCGCATATCTACGCGGCGGTGGGGGGCGAGTTGGGCGGCGTCTACCAGGATGAGCGCCCCGGCGGCGTGGGCCTTGCGCGCCAGGCGGTGGATGGGCTGCAAGAAGCCGCTGACGTTGGACGCGCCAGTGACGGCGACCAGAGCGACGCGCCCGGCATTTTCACGCATGAGTTGATCGAAGTGGTTTTCGTCGAAACGGCCGTCCTTCATTGCCCGTACATGCCGCACATTGGCCCGCTGCCGCCAGGGTAGGTCGTTGGAATGGTGTTCCAACTGGGTGGTGATGACCACTGAGTCTGGCTGGAAGGGGAAGCGATAAGAGAGTTTGTTCAGCGCTTCGGTGGAATTTTTGCCGAAGATGACGGTATTGGTGGCTAAATCTGCGCCGACAAAATGGCCGATAATCTGATGGGCCTGGTCGTAGGCGGCCGTGCTGAGGCGCGACTTAAAGCCTGTGCCACGATGGACGCTGGCGTAATAGGGCATGAACTGGACGATGGCGTCCAAGACGGGTTGGAGGGCGGGGGTGCTGGCGGCGTTGTCCAGGTTGATGTAGGGTTGGCAACGGCCGTCTAGCAGCGGCACAGGTTGGTCTAAACCAACAATGTGGCGGCGTAAATCGGCCACGGAGGTGATAGAAGTGGGGTTCATGGGAGACTCCTGGAGAGTTGTGAATTGTGAATTGTGAATTGGAGCATGTTCAGTTTGGGTAACAGGTCCTTCTACGAAACTCAGGGAAAGATACGTATTTTATCACCACCCAATTTTTTTGACTCTACCCGGTCACAAGTTATAATACCTTTCGCTGCATCGCCCAGGTGGCGGAATTGGCATACGCGGCAGGTTGAGGGCCTGTGCCCTTAGGGCGTGGAGGTTCGAGTCCTCTCCTGGGCATGAAGAGCCGGAACATCATTGTTCCGGCTCTTTTTATTTTATCCGACTAAACCGCTCATCCTCTTGTAGGGTGCGGCGCAGGCCGGCCGTCAGGCTGGTGGTGGGGCGGAAGCCGAGCAGCGTTTGCGCCCGACTGATGCCGGCCACCAGGCGGGGAACGCCGCCGCTTTTTTCGTTGTTGTAGATGCGGCTGACAGCGCGACCGGTTACGTGTTCAATCTGGTCTACCAATTGGTTGAGGCTGGTTTCCACGCCGCTGCCGATATTGATGATTTGCCGGTTGACCTGACCGGCCGTAGCGGCGCTTACCAGCGCGGCCACAACGTCGTCTACATAGACAAAATCGCGGGTCTGGTCGCCAGCGCCAAACAAGACCACCGAACCGCCGGTAAGCGCCTGCTGCAAAAAACGGGGGATGACCGGGGCATGAGAGACGGGCAGGCTTTGGCGCGGGCCATAGGCGTTGAAAATACGCAGGGCGACGGTTTCAATTCCCCACAAGTGGCCGATGGTGTGGATGTATTGTTCGGCGGCCCATTTGCTGACGGCATAGGGGGAATCGGGCTGGGGTTGGTCGTCTTCATGGACGGGCTGGTTGGGCAAACGGCCGTATATCGCCCCTGACGACGCAAACACCACCCGCCGCACCCCGGTATCGCGCATCGCTTCCATCAGCCCAACTGTGCCGCCGACGTTGACGCGGGTGTAGTCGCGCGGGTGATGGATAGATTGGGCCACGGAAACGCGAGCGGCCAGGTGATAGACGCAGTCTACGCCTTGCAGCAAAGACCACAGATGGGGAATGTTGTCTACGTCGCCCTGGTGGAAGGTAACGGCCGCAGCCAGATACCCCGCATTCCCATTGCTCAGATCATCCAACACGCTCACCATGTGCCCGGCTTCGGCCAGCCAGTTCGCCAGCGCCGCGCCCAAAAAGCCCGCCCCCCCGGTAATTAAAAATCGCATCGTCGTTACTCCTGATGGTATTGTCGTGCCTCAGGCGTCAGGCGTCAACCTCCCCCGGCGTTTTACGCTTGACGCCGAAAGTTGCTTAGCGTCTGGTGAAGCGCACGGCCGTTTCCTTGTACGCCCATCCCCAGTTGACTATCATCCAGCCTATGCGTAAACAGCTTCTCTTACAGCTTGCAAAAGTTGCCACCCTCCTGACCATGTTGGCCTTGCTGTTAGTGCCTAATTGGCCCGCTTTTGGCCAGGAAGCCTACCAACTACAAGCCATTGTTGGGCCAAACCAGTTTGATTTTGTTGTTTGGGAGCTGCGTGCTGCCTGGGCGAAGGGGACGGCGATTCTGAGCAACGGGCACGCTTTTCTGGATGAGACGGCGCGCCGCCAGGCGGTGCTGGACTATCTGAACATGGTGCAAACCAGCAGCCGCCTCAACTGGGAGATTGAACAGGCTTACGTAAACCCAGATGTGGCCGACCCGGATGCGGCCACCCAGACGCAGCAGGCCGAATTGGCCGCCAGCCGCGCCGCAATGGCCCGCCTACAGCCGTTGGCGGAGGCCGTCTTGCAAGACCAGGTGGCGCAAATTTTGCGCGAACAAGGGCTGCAAATAGCCGGGCGAACGTGGCCGCCGGTGATGATGCACATGACCCCCCTGCCAACGATTCTTATTGTCTCGCCGCGAGACAAAATTGAGCGCCAATACCAGATTTCCCTGGCGGTGGGCCTGACCACGCCGCAGAAGGAAGCGATGGAAACGGCCGTCGCCGACACCCTGAGCCTCTCAGCCCTGGTTGTGCCCATTGGCGGACTGGCCGTATACCCGGCGATGATCATGGAAACGAGCAACATCAACTGGCTGGCCGATGTGACGGCCCACGAATGGACCCATCATTGGCTCATGCCCTATCCGGTGAGCCTGAATTACGTCAGCGACCCCCAGGTGCGCACCATCAACGAGACGGTGGCCTCTATTGTGGGACGGGAGATTGGCGAGCAGGTGATCGCCCGGTTTTACCCGGAATTTGTGCCCCCGCCGGCCGCGCCGACGGCCCTCGCCCCGCTAGACCCTGACGCACCACCCCCATTTAACTTTGCCGCCGAAATGGCCGCTACCCGGATTCAGGCCGACGCGATGCTGGCGGCCGGCGACGTGGACGGCGCGGAAGCGTATATGGAGCCGCCGCCGCAGCTGTTTGTGGCAAACGGGTACACCATTCGCAAACTGAACCAGGCTTATTTTGCCTTCTACGGCGCTTATGCTGACGAACCGGGCGCAGCCGGCGCCGATCCAATTGGCCCGACGGTGCTGGCGCTGCGCGAGGCCAGCCCATCGCTCAAAGATTTCTTGCAGCGGGTGGCCCGGATTGGCAGTTTTGCTGATTTACAGCAGGTGGCAGCAGAGGCGGGGTTAGAAGCAACGGCCGTTACCCCATAGTTTTTATCATCCCCCAAAACTGAACACTGAACACCCCTCCTACTCCGCCTCGTCATCGGAGGCGACCAAAGTCCGCAAGACAACTAGCAGATGATTGGGGCAGGTACTCAGGGGGCAAGGGCAATAGGCTTCTAAATCAGCCAGGGCGTCCTGGTAACGAGCAATTTTGCTGGGCCAGCAAGGCGCGGTTAAACAGCGTTCCGCTGCATAAAACGGACTCTTCAACCAACCAGGCGTTAAAATCGGCCAACGCCTCTTCCATAACGCCCCAATTCCCGAAACAATAAGACCCCACGTTCCAAACGCACCCGTAGAAACGTGGGGTCAATCTCATAGGCCTTCGTAAAATAACGTACCGCCGCCTCATGTTCGCTGCGCATGGCGTTTTGGTTGCCAAAATAGCGGTGCAGTCCGCCCCAGGTGTAAACCAGATAAGCCCAAAGGAAACGCAGCATGATGGTGTTCGGTATCCAGTAGCCAGTGTTCAGTGTTCAGTGTTCTGTAAACTGTTGACTGAACACTGTTCACTTCTTACTCTCGTTCGCTCAGCCACCGTTCTGTCTGCATACCGGCAGCCACGCCCTGGCCTACCGACGTGCCGACCTGGCGATAAATGGGGTCCTGAATTTCACCGGCGGCAAATACGCCCGACACACTGGTACGCATCAGCTCATCGGTGATGATATAGCCATGCTCGTCCATAGCTACCTGCCCTTCCAGGAACTTGCTGTTAGGATAATGGCCGACAAACACAAACACACCATCAATCGGCATTTCGCTGGCTTCGTTGGTTTTTAGATTATGCGCTTTAACAGCTTGAACAGTGCCGTTGCCCAATTTCCTCAACGGCCGAGTCCCACACAAAGCGGATTTTTCGTTGGCGAAAGCGCGCTTCTGCAGCGCCGGCCCGGCGCGAAGGGATCCCGCGCGGTGAACAACGCTGACGGAGTTGGCAAACTTGGTCAGGAACAATCCTTCTTCCAGAGCGCTGTCGCCGCCGCCGACGACGATCACCTCTTTGCCGCGAAAGAAGAAGCCATCGCATGTGCCGCAGTAGCTAACGCCGCGGCCAATAAACTCTTCCTCGCCCGGTATGCCCAGGCGGCGCGGCGAAGCGCCAGCCGTCACAATGACGGCGTCGGCCTGATATTCATTGCCGTAAGTTTTGACGGTAAACGGCGAGCCTTTGCTAAAGTCCACCGCAACCACTTCGTCGTATTCCAGGCGCGCGCCAAAGTGCTCGGCCTGTTTCTGCATCACTTCTACCAGTTCGGGACCGGTGAACGGGCGTTCCTGGGACCAGAAACCCAGGGTAATTTTCTATTTCAGAAGTTAAAGCCACCTGCCCGCCGATTTGGGTTCCGGCAATGACCAGCGGCTGTAGTTGGGCGCGCGCCGTGTAGATGGCGGCTGCCAGTCCAGCGGGACCTGAGCCAATAATAATGACATGTTCTTTTCCATGAATGCTCCTTTTTGAAATTGGAAGCCCCCAAGGGTTTCTCCGTTGGTTTGATGAAAACCCTTGGGGTTTGCCGTTTTGATTCTTGAATAACCAAGATGGTCTGGAATCCCATAGGGTCTGTACGACAAGGAATTTGGCAGGACGGCCATTTCTCTTACCTGCAAATTGTAACGTGAGGGAGGGCGCTGTACAACCAGAGGTGGTAGTGGGGAAAACAAAAAGCGGTCTGCTGCCAGACCGCTTTTTAATGCGAAAAAGATGGTGGTTAGTTTTCAGAGCTGGTGAACACAACGCTGTTGTCGCTGCCGTGTTCATTGGTCCAGTAGGCATCGGCGGCTTCATCGTTAGCCCAGGTTGTGCCATCTACGAAGTAGCGGAACTGGTATTTTCCATCTTTGGGCAGACGAACCTTGGCCCGGAAAGCGCCTTCTTTTGTCTTTTTCATGGCAACCGGTTCCCAATTGTGTGCGTCGCTGAACAGGGCTACTTCTGTGGCTTCGGGGGCTGAAAACTCGAATGTCACTTCGCATTCGTCGTTGGTTTTAAAGAATTTTTTCTTAAGCATGGGTTAACTCCTTCAAAACTAACTCGCATCTTATCTTTATATCAGGCCGCACCTTTTGTTTTCAGGTGAACAGGGCAGCGTAAGATTATAACGGCCGATTCTAACCGGTCAAATCTGGCTACTCTGGTAAATAAGGGGAAGGGGGCGCCGCCATTTGTGGTCTGGGGGACCATCTGGCAGGCACCTGAGGTCAAAAACGTTCGGTAAAGCGTGAATTTGGTGCAAAATGCGCACCAATTGGCGGGGGCGAAGCACTTCTAGCGTTAGAATAATCTGCAATTCGCCGCCGCGCCGGGGTGGGGTATGGATATAAGCAATGTTAATTTGCTCATCTTCCATTAATTGGGAAATCTCAAATAATAGACCCTGGTCGGTCATACACATCGACTTGCACGGTCACTTCGTGGGCTTCACGGGTTGTCTCGCCCCAGCCCTAATTTGACTGTGCGGCCGCGTTCGGGCGCAGCAGGTGACAGCGCTTTTATGCACGTCAGTCCGCCGTCTTTACGCATAAAGCCCAAAATGGGTTCACGGGGACGTGGCTGGCAAGTCCCCACAGGCGCAAGGCGGCGTGTTGGCGATTTGGTGATAACCACTTCTTCGCCGGTATCCGTGAGGATCATATTATCCAGGTTGCGCGCCGGTCCGGTATCCCATTTGTACTCTAGAACGTGAATGGCAACGGCCGTTGGCAGCACATCCGCCCGCCCCACCGCATAATACAACTGCTCCGGCGCTTCGTAACCAAAAGATTGGGCGATCTCCTCATGAGAAAAGTCGGGGAAACCCAAAATGTTCAGCTCTGTTTGCACCAACGCCTGCCCCTCCGCGATGGCCCGATGCCCAGGCAAACGCCGGAACCAGCGCCGCGCATGAGAACGGGCATAATTCGTGGCAATATAACCCAAATCATCATCCAACCAGGCGCGCTGCGGCTGAGCATTCACCTTCTTCACCACCCGCACCTGGTCGCCATCATTGAGCGGCTTATTAAGCGGATAAAACACATCATTCACATAGGCCGCGTGCGCCTGATTGCCCAGACCGGTGTGGATGGCATAGGCAAAATCAATAATTGTCGCCCCCTGGCCCAACTCCACAATGTCGCCGCGCGGCGTGTAGACCCGAATCTGCTTGCGGAAGACATCTTCCTACCCCCTTTACGCCGGCCCCCGGATTAAGCGGCTCCAGGTTGATGTTGTCGTTAATATTCTCAAAAAGGACTCGGACACCTTGTCCATCGCCACCGTGCGAATTCGCAGTTTAATGGCCTGTCCATTGGCATGGACTACCGTCGTATGCAGCGAACGGTACAAATTGTCTCGCGGCACGGCAATATAGTCATCGAATGTGCCGGGAACAGGTCGCCATATCTGGTGCAAATGGCCCAGCGCCAGATAGCATTCATGCCACTCATTCACCAAAACAACCAGCCGAATGGTGCGGTCTAAATCATCATAAGAAGCGCCATTGTTGGTCAGGTCTGAGAACCGAATAGATATTTTCGGGGTCAACACCACTTGCGCACGTCAATTTTCCGCTTCGAGAACAATTAAAAACTTGCCCGCCGAGCAGTTGGTAGATTTCCTGGTGCTCACGTTCCAGATCGTCGCGCCGCCGTTTGATGATGTTGTAGGCATTGTTGTGCAGCACTTCCAGAGAAAGCGTCTCCAGTTCGTTTTTTAATTCCCACAAACCCAGGCGATTCGCCAGCGGTGCATAAACCGACATGGTTTCTTCCGCTTTGCGTCGTTGTTGGGCCGGCGACATGGCTTTGATGGTGCGCATATTGTGCAAGCGGTCAAACAGTTTGATAATGACCGTGCGCACATCTTCGGTCATAGCCGTAAACAATTTGTGGAGTGTTTTATCTTGGATTTCTTCAGGGGGCAGTTTTTTCCCTTTAGAAACGCCTTCCGTAACATCTTTCAGTTTGGTGACGCCGTTCACCAGGCGGGCAACCTCTGGGCTGAACATCGCCTCGATTTCCTCGATGGAAACACGTGTGTCTTCGGCGATGTCGTGGAGAAGGGCGGCTTCCAGGGCCGGAGCGTCCAGGTGGTATTGGGAAAGGTAATAGGCAACGGTAAGGGGATGGGTGAAAAAAAGTTCGCCGGATTTTCGCCGCTGGTCCCCATGTTCCTGGCGCGCAAGGGTAAACGCTTCTTGAACCTTCAGGCGATCTTCGACACCCAGATAGGTGTTGATCTGGTCAAAGAACTTTGTAGCGTCAGTGGTCGTATGATGCGTTTGCATCAGCATAGCCCTGAATGATAATGGAAATTTGGGAAAGAAAAATCCAGAGGGTTGTTCTGTCGGGGCGCTCTTATCTTTTTGTGGTCTGCGAAGCGATAGCCAACGCCGCGTTCTGGGAGAATGTATTTGGGATTGGCAGGTCTCTCTTCATTTTTTTTTGCGTAAATAGTTAATGTAAAGTCGCAGGTAATGGGTCTCGTCACGATATTCATACCCCCATACTTTTGCCAGCAGCGATTCGTGGGGCACAACCCAACCAGCGTTTTGGATGAGTTGACTCAACAGGCGGTATTCGGTGGGGCGCAAGTCTATCCGTTCGCCGGCAACGATGACCTGGTGACGATTGAAGTCAATAGACAGGCGATCATCAACGTGCAGGATGGTGCGCGGCGCGGGTGCGGGCCAATCGGCCCGCCGCATGACGGCGCTGACGCGGCTGTTCAGTTCGCGTGGGCTGAACGGCTTGGTGACATAATCGTCGGCTCCCAGGCCAAGCCCCTGAATTTTGTCATCTTCGTCGCTTTTGACAGTCAGTAAGATGACGGGGACGGTAGAGACTTCGCGCAGTAGGCGCAGGGTCTCAAAACCGTCCATTTCGGGCATCATCACATCCATCACAACCAGGTCTGGGGTGTATTTGCGGATTTGTTCCAGGGCTTGCAGGCCATTTTCAGCTTCTATCACCTGGTAGCCTTCTAGTTCCATGTTCATGCGGATGAAGCGCCGCATACGGATTTCGTCGTCTACGATGAGGATCAGCCGGGGAGGGCTTTTATCGAGGGATGTGGGAATTTGTTCGACCATTATTCGCGTACAAAGCCGACGACTTCGTTGACATCGGTGGAGGGGAGTACCTGAATGAAGTTGATGCGGTGCATGGGGTAGATGACGGAGGTGACATCTTCGTCCAGGTAATGAACGTCCAGGCCGTCACGGCGGCGTGGGTTGTGAATCTGGACCAGGGTGTCTTCGCCTTGTGGCAAAGTTTCTACTTCACAAACGATAGGGTCTTCGTTGGCTATGTGTACGATTATGGAAATCATAGGGTTTTATACCGAAAGAAAATCTGATTGATATGGGTGTCACGCATCAAAAAATATGTGTATGAGTAAATCGCCAAAACGAATTTCATCGCCGCTGCGGAGGGGATACGGCCGTTTCGCTGGCAGCCGATGGTTATTTAATAAGGTTCCGTTGGTACTCTCCAGGTCAATCAGCACCAGGCCATGATTAGACCATTGAATGGTAGCGTGCAGCCGGGAGACGCCCAACTCGGCCCCATTTTCTTCCGCCAGGTCCAATTCTGGGGTGTCGTCTGTGTCTGTGCTGCCCCGCCCGATGCGAATTTGGCCGACCAGTTCCATGACATGCCGGTTGCGGCTGTGGGGAATGACAAAGGTGATTTTTTTGTGGTCTGCGCCCGTCTCCAACTGAAAATCTTCGGTGGGTGGTGGCGGTGGCCGGTGGCTGTAGTAATCAGAAAATGGTAAAACATCGGTGGCTTTACGGTCATCTTCCAACAAAAAACGGCCGCATTCACTGCAAAACAATGCGCCCTCATACTGTGTTGCTCCACATTCTTTACAACGTATCATCGGTATCTATTTTTACGGTTTCACCAATCAAGGCGCGGGTCCCATATTTTAGCCGCTTCCAACCCTCCGCCGACAATGCGCCGATGGTCGTCAGGCGTTCGGTTTCGGCGTGCGCCTGTTGGGCGAGTTTAATCTCCCCCGCCTCCAACAACCGGGTGGTCAGATGGCGCAAGCGCGTTGCGGCTATGCCTACGTTACCCGCTTGAATTTCTTCCCATACTTTTTCGTTCATCCGATACATGTTTAACATGCGGACCGCTTTCACCAGGTCTTTTGGCGGCGGCGCTTCCAGTGGATTGGCGGTTACGGTTATTTGCACCTGGCTTTTGAATGTCTGGTCTTTGGCGTTGTGCTCCGGGATGTCGGCGCTTATTTCCAGGGGAATAACGATGCGCGCTTCGTGCTGCTGCGGTTGCAGCGCCAGTTCCAACAAAAAAGACAGCGCGCCTTTGCCTTCAATATTGCCCAGTTTAATCTCTGGGCTGCTGGCGTCTAATGGTTGGGCAAAAGGCAGCAGTTTGAAGCCATATTGCCAGGTAAGTTGTGGTGGCAGCTCTTTTTTCAGGCGCAGATTGCGGGCATGAATGAGTCCGAGGCCCTGAATACGCTGCTGCAAATGGGTGATGATCTGGGTGGGTTCTTCGACAAAGGCCGATTGTCCGCCGGAGAACGTCACCAGGCGGTCTAGAAAAGCGTCGTTCCATTCATTGCCAATGCCAAAGGCGGTGACGCCAATCTGCTGTGTGGCGGCTTTGGCGCATAAATCTATACATTCTTGGGCGTCGCCATAGGTGTGGCCGTCTGTTAGCAAGATGAGTTGGTTGTTGTATTGGTTTAGCGTGGTTTTCTGAAGTTGTTCAATGCCGGTTGACAAGCCCTGGTACATTTCGGTGCCGCCAGAAGCGCGAATGCTGCGTATGTGGGCAATGATCGCGTTTTTGTGAGTGGCGTGGGTGGGTGGCTGTATTACGTCGGCCCGGTCGCTGAAGGAAACGAGGGAGATGACATCTTCTGGGGCCAGTTTTTCGATGACCAGTTCGACGGCCGCTTTCAGGAAATCTAGTCGCTGGCCTTGCATGGAGGTGCTGCGGTCTAAAACCAGGCACAAATTTAACGGCCGTCGCGATCTTGCCGTTTGCTGTGGTGGGTTCACCTCTACCAGCAGGTAAAAAATTTGTGGCGCGTTGGCGATGGGAATTTTAGACCGGCTGACCTGGGCCGTAACCACCAACCGCGCCGGTGATATATCTTGGATCAAAGAATCATAGGTCGCTCGCCGGCTTGGGTCGTTTAAGACTTCATACGCCTGGAGCAGCTGTTGATACTGTGGCGAATGGGTGGCGTCGTGAGGGAATTGGGCAACCAGGGTGGCAAACGCATCCCGCACCGCTTCTGGCGAAGCCCCGGGTGTCAGCCCTAACGTGGAATAATAGGTGGATTCGCCGCTCATACCAAGCCCAATTATAGATCGAAGTCAACTAGAACGGCCGTTATATTGTCGAACCCGCCGGCATCCATCGCGGCCCGGAACAATGCGTCGGCCATCTCTTCCAGACTTATCTCTCGTTCCAAAATATCGCGGATCTCCCCTTCCGAAACAAAACCAGACAAACCATCGCTGCACATCAACAGCTTACCAGATTTTGGCAGCAGTCGCATGTATGTATCTACTTCCACTTCATCTGCCTGGCCCACAGCCCGCAGTAAAATGTGCCCATAACGATAAAACGTCGCTTCTTCGGCCGTTAGCTGCCCCACATCTTGCAGCCGCTGCACCAAAGAATGATCGTTGGTAATCGGATCGAACTTGCCATTGGACCATAAGTACAGGCGGCTGTCACCCACATGGGCCACGTGCAGCCGCCGCCCCAATACCAGGGCTACTGTCAACGTTGTGCCACTGTCCATTTCTGGATCATGCTCAAATACTGCCCGGTTCGCCTTTTGCACGGCCTGCTCCAGCACTTCCTGGATGGGCGTCTTAAAGCCTTTGTCGTCAGCTTGCAGCAAAGGCAGGTAAATATGGTTGATAATATGCGCGGCCGCTGTGCGTGAAGCAATCTTGCTGGCAACATGCCCGTCTGAATGCCCACCCATGCCATCAGCGACGATATACAAACCAAAGGGCAAAACGGCAAAATGCCCACCGATTTCCGACACCAGAGTCAGGCTGGAATCTTCGTTGCGGTCTCGCCTGGCTCCCACGTGGCAGCGTTTCGCCACCCGCATATGCGGTTCGTCGTCCAGCAGAGGCTCTGTTACCTTGCTAATAATGGGGCGCGTTTTGGCCGGTTCTATACCACCCACATCTAAAAAGGGATTTTTCGTCAGTGGCGTTGTTTCTGGAATAACGATTTCTGTTTCTTCGTCGTCTTCCTGGGAGGATTCGGCCGTCAGATCGGTTTCCTTATCAGGCATACTGTCTGGGGTTTTGTCTGCGTTCTCTTCTTCGGGTTCGTCCAAATCCGTAATCATATTCATTATTTTAGCACCATGTTTGTTTTGTGATTAGGCGGGCAGCGCATATAAATGATGGTTGGTTGAGCCAATGTATACAACCCCCGCATCAATGACTGGCGACGAGATAACTGGTTTACCTGTGTCGTACCGCCAGCGCAGTTCACCCCGTTTGCACGAGACGCTGTAGATATGCCCGTCTGTCGAGCCAAAATAGACGGCGTCTTGCCAGACGGCCGGCGAAGAGTTGACTTGTCCGTTGGTGTCATATGTCCAGAGTTGGCGACCGGAATTCATGTCTACCGCGTACAGGCTGCCATCTGAAGAGCCGATGTAAACCACGCCATTGTGTACCACCGGGGAAGAAATGATTGGGCGACGGGTGCGGAAGCGCCACACCGCCCAACCGGTCGCGGCATCCAGAGCATATACGGTGGTGTCCAGGGACCCCACAAATACAATTTCTTCGGCAAATGTTGGCGATGAGGTGACGGCGCGGCGGGCTTGCGCCTGCCATTTGGTCTTGCCGCTGGAGAGTTCCAGGCAGAAAATGTAGCCCCCTTCTGTGCCGAAAAATACCCGCTCGTCGTCTACGTAGGGAGATGAGCGGATGGCGCTGAAGGCGTTGGTTTTCCAGGCAGAACGGCCGTGTTTCACATTCAGCGCATATAAATTCCCATCGTCCGATCCAAAAAAAACGTGCTCAAAGCGGGCTGTCGGCGATGAATAGATGGCGCCGTTTGTATTGAAGTGCCATATCTTGCGCCCGCTGCGCAAATCCAGCGCGTACATCATGGAGTCAGACGAACCGATAAATACCATGTCTTCGTAAACGCAGGGCGATGCGCCCACGCCATCGGATGTAGGGAATTTCCAGACAAATTCGCCATCTTCTTTATTGATGGCGTATAGATTGTTATCGTAGACGCTCACCAGGACGCGGTTTTCAGTTACGGCCGCTTTAGAGCGTATCTCATCTTCACATTTAAACACCCACAATGGCTGCGCCTGGATGTTGGCCGCGGTAACGGGTTTGGTGACAGGTCTGGGAACGGCCGTTTCCCCTTTTTCCGTGGCCGCTGCCCCGCCGATAACCGCCGGTCCCGCATCCCGACTAACCGGCATTGCATTCGCCAATAACTCCAGCGCTTCCTTCAGCGCCCAGGCGTCGGCAAAACGCTCTTTGGGATCATAGGCCAGACAGCGCATGATAATCGCCTCGAACGCCGGCGTCACCGAGGAATTGATCGGACGAATCGGCCGTTCGGCAAACGTGAATGGCGGTTCCAGGCGCGGATCTTGCCCGGTCAGCAAGTGGTGCAGCGTCGCGCCCAACGCATATACATCACCGGCCGGCGTAGCCAGCCCCCGGTACTGCTCCGGCGGTGAATACCCTTCCGTGCCGATCATCGTACCTTTGTTGCCGCCTTCAAATATCTTGGCGATGCCAAAATCAATCAACCGAATGCGATTGTGCTGGTCCAGCATCACATTGGAAGGTTTCATGTCGCGGAAAACGATGGGATTCGGCTTTTGGTGGTGTAAATGCCCCAGAGCGTCGCAGAGTTGAATGGCCCAATCCAGCGCCCGCTCCTGGTCTAACGCCTCGGTTTGTTCGTCCAGCCAATGGTCCAGGTCTTTGCCACGAATGAGATCCAGAACCAGATAGCTGCGGTCTTTTTCGGTGAAGTAATCAGAAACATCGGGGATGGCGGGATGGTCCAGCATCGCCAACATACTGGCTTCTCGCTCAAAAGATTGGATGGTCAGCTCGCGGATTTTGGGGTCCGGGGCTGAGATGACCATTTCTTTGATGGCGCATAATTTGGTCACATTGGGAAAGCGCATATCTCGCGCCTGGTAAACCGAGCTGAAGCCACCCGCGCCCAACACGCCCACAATACGATACCGATCTTGCAGCATATCGCCGGGTTGTAAACCGATTTTGGCGGTGGCTTTCTTTTTTCGACCCTGTTTACCGGGGAGTTGACGAGTTGTTAATCGCCCCATATGTGAACGCCTTCCCTATTTATCTAGAGGAGCTTATTATAAGTTGACCCGGCCTTATTTATCAAGCAAACAGTACAATGGGGTTACGTAAGCCGTAAGCCGTATTCTGAACACTGAACACCGCTTACAATCTATACAACACCGCTTCCCACTCTTCTTTGCCACACTCGTTCGCCGCCGCCCGGCGCTGTATACGCGGTTATTTTTTGCTCCAGGTCTGCCTGGCCGGCAAAAAAGGTGCTAACCTGAGATGTATAAGCGGCAACGGCCGTTATCTTTGCTGCCAGACTCGCTGCGGACAGGGGTACAACCCGCCACTGCCAGGATGGGTCACCTGAGGGGATAACGGCCGTTAACGCATCTCGCTCCGCCGCATATGGATAATCTTCATAATATAACAGCTTTGCCCCAAAACGCCGCTCCGCTGCCGCCCGCGTGATGCGGTGGTCGGCGTGTCCGCCGGCCGCCAACGGCGTGTAGACCTGACCCGCCGGTGGCAGCCGCCCAATCTGTTGGGCCAACTGCCCAATCAACCCCTCCTCAGCCGGATGAACGGCGGCAATCACGTCTTCCCAGGTTGGGTACAAAGGCCGCCCATTTACCGGGTGGGTGCGGTAAACGCAGTCTGGAATGCTCCAATGTTCATAAGCTGCGCCCAAAATTTGGCAGGCTTGCACATCTTCGGCGCGCCGGGCCGCAGCCGCGTTCTCTACCAGACGCCAACGCGCATGAAGCTCCTGGACAAAAGCGGAAAACGGACCCTGCGGCGGCGGATCTCCGGCCATGATGGTGACGATGAGTACGGAATGACCAACGGCCGTCTGTTCATAAATTTGACCACCGCAAGATAGGGCAGCATCATCGAGATGGGGAGATAGGTAGATTGCGTCGTAATGTGTGCGCATCATCCAATGATCCATATAATAACAGAGCAATGACAAAACAGTTAACCCATCTTGATGAACGGGGTCAGGCGCACATGGTAGACGTGGGCCACAAACCGGAAACAGAGCGAATGGCGGTGGCCCGCGGGCGCGTGCTTATGGAACCTGAAACAATCCGCCTGATTATAGAGGGAAACCTTAAAAAGGGGGATGTTTTAACCACCGCCAAACTGGCCGGCATCATGGCTGCCAAACGGACCAGCGAACTGATTCCCCTGTGCCATCCGCTGATGCTGACGCACATTGATGTGACTTGCACCCCCAATGCAGCAGAAAATTGCGTAGACGTGGAGGCCACTGCCCGGTTGACCGGAAAAACGGGGGTGGAGATGGAAGCGTTAACGGCCGTCTCCGTTGCTGCCCTCACCATTTATGACATGGCCAAAGCCGTAGACCGCCACATGCGCCTGACAGACATCCGCCTGGTACACAAATCTGGCGGACAAAGCGGCGTACATTTACCGCCGAAGAATGCGTATGAACCTGACGATTCGTCTGTTTGCCAGCCTGAAAGACCGCGCCGGACAAGATAGAATCAATCTGGCGCTGGACTCTCCAGCCACCGTAGACACACTGCTGGCGGCCGTTGCTGACCAGTATCCTACTCTGCAAGAAGCGCTGCCCAGTGCATTGGTAGCCGTTAACCAGGCATTTGCCTTTGCGGATACGGCCGTACAGCCCGGCGATGAAATCGCCATCTTCCCCCCCGTCAGCGGCGGCGCAGACCAACTGCCCCATCCCACCTACTTCGCCATTACCCACGAACCGTTGGACATGCACGCCATCCACCAACGCCTGACCCAGCCCGACGTAGGCGCGGTGGTCAGTTTCACCGGTTCTGTGCGCGGCCAGACCCAACGCGATGGCCTGCCACCGGAGACGCTTTATCTGGAATACGAAGCCTATTCGACCATGGCCGAGCGCAAGATGGCCCAAATCGCCCAGGAGATATGGGCGCAATGGCCGCTGGTGAAGGGCATCGCCATCGTGCAGCGCATCGGCCAGCTAACCATCGGCGACGTGACAACCTACATTGCCTGCGCCGCCGGCCACCGCGACCAGGGTGTGTTCGACGCCGCCCGTTATGGCATTGACCGCCTGAAGGAAATCGTACCCGTCTGGAAGAAAGAGGTGGGCGCCGACCGCAGTGTGTGGGTAGAAGGGCATTACCAACCTACGGAAGAAGATAATAGTTGATAGTTGATAGACCTCCCAACTCCCAACTAACAACTCCCAACTAACAACTCCTATGAACTGGCAGCAGCAAGCCGCAGAATTTGCCAAAAAACAGAACTTAACCCACACGCCCGGTGTTTATGCTCTTGATTTGATGAGCGAGGTCGGTGAGGTGGCCAAAGAGATTTTGCTGGCGACGGAGTATGGCGAACGGCCGTTTGCCCCCCGCGCCAACCTTACCGGTGAATTGGGCGACGCCTTGTACAGCCTGTGCCTGCTGGCAACGGCCGTTGGCGTAGACCTGGACGAAGCTCTGACAATCACCCTGGAAAAATACGCCACACGTCGCCAAACCACCGGGCACGTCGGCAGTTCAACATCCTGACAATAGCGGAGGGCATTCATGGAAAACAGCAACCGGCAAAAGCCGCGTGTGGTCATCACCGGTATGGGTCTCATCACCGCGTTGGGCCATAACCTACCCGATACCTGGGCGGCCATTCTGTCCGGCCAACCTGGCATTGGTCCTTTCACCTCCATTGAACAAGGCGACCATACGTCCGGCGGCGCGTGCGAAATCAAAGACTTTGACGCCGAAGACCACATGGACAAACGCCTGGCCCGCCGCCGCGACCGTTACCAACAATTGGCAACCATCGCCGCCAACGAAGCTATGGCCCAGGCCCAACTGCCCATTACCGCCGCCAATCGGGAACGCATTGGCGTCATTTTGGGCACGGGCGTCGGCGGCATCCGCACGTTGGTAGAACAAGAACATGTCGTCATCGAAAAAGGACTGCGCCGTGTCAGCCCCTTTGCCATTACCATGATAATGCCCAACGGCGCGGCGGGCATGTTGGCGATTGATTACGGCATTCAAGGCCCCACCACCACCATCACCACTGCCTGCGCGGCCGGCGCCGACGCCATCGGCCATGCCCTGCGCGCCATCCAATGGGGCGAAGTAGACGCCGTGTTAACCGGCGGCAGCGAAACCATCATCACCGACGTGGCTGTGGCCGGTTTTGAACGGGCCGGCGCCACTTCCAGCGCTGATAGTTTTGCGCCACGGCCGTTCGACAAAAACCGCGACGGCCTGGTAGTTGGCGAAGGGGCCGGTATGCTGGTGCTGGAGCGGTTGGACCACGCCCAGGCGCGCGGCGCAGCCATTCTGGGCGAAATTGTTGGCTACGGCCAAACCACCGACGCCCACCACATCACCGCCCCGGCCGAAGGCGGCGCCGGCGCCGCCAGAGCCATCCGCAAAGCATTGGCCGACGCCGGCCTGCAACCCACCGACGTGGACTATATCAGCGCCCATGGCACAGCCACCCAGCTCAACGACGCGGCCGAAACGGCCGCTATCAAAAGCGTCTTTGGCTCCCACGCCTACAATCTAGCCGTCAGTTCCACCAAATCCATGACCGGCCACATCATGGGGGCTACCGGCGCCATCGAAACCATCTTTTGCGCCCTGGCAATTCGAGACCAGATCGCCCCACCAACTATTCATTATGAAACGCCCGATCCCGACTGCGACCTGGATTACGTGCCCAATGTGGCCCGCCCTGGTCGCATTCGCGTCTGCCTGAACCATGCTTTTGGGTTTGGCGGCCACAACGCCGTTCTGGCGATTCAGGAATTTGCCTTGTAGACCTTAACATTTTTGAAACTTTTAGGGCCTTCGCTGTTTACTCACTATGGACGAAGCTATTACCACGTTGCAAAGCCTCATCGGCGTACAATTTCATGATTATTCGCTGCTAACGCGCTCCTTAACGCACCGTTCTTTTTTAAATGAAAATGAACAAGTGCTGCAAGACAACGAACGCCTGGAATTTCTGGGCGACGCGGTGCTGGATTTTGTGGTTGGCGCTTATTTATATAACCGGCTCCCGGAAATGGACGAGGGCGAGCTGACCAGCCTGCGGGCGGCGTTGGTGCGGGCCGACACATTGGCTGAGTTTGCCCGCCAATGGCAGCTTGGCCGTTTTTTGCGCGTGGGCTTTGGCGAAGGGGAAAGCGGCGGCCGGGAGCGCACGCCCATCCTCTGCGCCACCTTTGAGGCGGTGATTGGCGCTATCTATCTGGACCAGGGCTTGCCGATGACGCAGGCGTTGGTGGAAAAGTTGATTGCGCCAACGCTGGTCACCATCCTGGAAGAATCGCTGCACAAAGACGCCAAGAGTGAATTCCAGGTCTGGGCGCAGGCGCGCTATAACATCACCCCCCATTATGCTGTGGTGGAAACGGCCGGCCCTGACCATGCCAAGATATTTACCGTGCAGGTGATGATCGGTGAGCAGGCGTGGGGTACGGGTCAGGGGCGCAGCAAACAGATCGCGGCGCAGTCCGCCGCGCGAGAAGCGCTGCTCAAAGCGGAAGAATTGGACGAGGAAATGGCGTGACCCGTTTACTGATTACTGGCGGCAGCAGTTACCTGGGGCAGCACTTTGTGTCGCAGGCGATGGCTGACCACGAGGTGTTGTATACCACCTTCAGCCAGGATCCGCTGGGCCTGCCCAACGGCCGTACCCTGGACATACGCCAGGAAACGGCCGTCCGCCAACTCGTCACCGATTTTGCCCCCGACGCCATCATCCACATGGCCGGGTCTAACCGCGGCGGCGATATGGCGGCGGTGATTGAACTGGGCGCGGCCCACATCAGCCAGGCGGCTGCTGCGGTGGGCGCGCGGCTCATCCACCTGTCTACCGATGTGGTCTTTTCCGGCCGTGGAGGCGCGCCATATAACGAAACGGCCGTGCCGACCCCGGTCAACGCCTATGGCCGGGCCAAAGCCAACGCCGAAACCACCGTCAGCGCCCACCCTAACCACGTCATCATCCGCACCTCGCTCATCTACAGTTTGCAGCGGATGGACCACGGTACCGCCTGGATGGTCCACGCCCTGCACGCCAATCAGCCGGTGACGCTGTTCGACAACCAGATTCGCAACCCGGTGTGGCTGAACACGCTGGCGGACGCCTGCCTGGAACTGATCCACCACCCCTACACCGGCATCCTCAACGTGGCCGGCCGCCAGGTGATGACGCGAGCCGAATTTGCCCTGAAAATGTTAGACTGGTGGGGCATCGGCCAGCGCCAAACGTTGACCATTGGGCCGTCTACCGGCGGCCAGTGGCCCCTGAACTGCGAGTTGGATTTGCGGCGGGCAGCGGCCGTTTTGCAGATTCCCCTCCTCGGTGTGGATGATGTGTGCCGGTGATGGGTAACGGCCGTTTGCCTTGCCCATGCCCCTCTTCTTTATAGCCCTCCTCACCTCTGGCTCATGCCCTACTCAGACAATTTTTTAGGCCTCGATTTAGATATTTTTAGAACAGCTTGAAGCGTCTCACCCCCTTGACTTTTGCTCGTCGAGTATGCTAGACTGCCCCAGTGCAGGAAGAGGCAGAGTTGGGTGAGAGTCACAATACCACACAACCTGAGCACAATTTTATTTAAGGAGAAAAGGGAATCTTGAGCGATTTAGACAATCCATTTGATGAAATGGACGTAGTTGGCGCTTTGCTAACTGATGGTATGGAGCAGGGGTACATCACATACGATCAAATTCTTGAAGCTCTCCCCCACGTAGAAAACAATTTACCGCTTTTAGAGGCGATCCTGGAAGAAGCCCAATCTATGGGTGTGCCGGTGTTTGAAAACGAGGACGAGGCCAGCAACGCGATGAGCGCGGCCTTAGAAGACACCGAACTGGCTGATTTGGCTGACCTGGATGATACCGATGGTCCTGTTTTTACGGCGTCGTCTCCCAAAGCGCACGTTGCTCCCTTATTTGATCTGAGTAACGTGCCGATTGACGATTCGGTTGGCCTGTATTTCCGTGAAATGGGGCAGCAGCAGCTGCTGACGGCTGACGAAGAAGTGCAGTTGGCCATGGAAATTGAGGCCGGTCGCGCCGCCGAAGATGTGATGCAGAGTGGGGAGTACAACATCACGGATTATGATGAGATGGATGAGCTGGAACGTTTGATCGAAGTGGGCAACGCGGCCCGCGCTCATCTTATTCGGGCAAACACCCGTCTGGTTGTGAGTATCGCCAAAAAATATCGGGGGCGTGGCCTACAATTCCTGGACCTGATTCAGGAAGGCAACGTCGGGCTGATGAAAGCGGTAGAAAAGTATGATTATCGCCGGGGTAATCGGTTTAGCACCTATGCCACCTGGTGGATTCGGCAGGCGGTGACGCGGGCGTTGGCCAATCACGGCCGTACCATTCGTATTCCGGCCCATTTAGGCGGACGCATCAGCAAATTGTATCAGGTCGCCCAGGAGTTAGAGCAGGAATACGGCCGTCAACCTACCGCCGAAGAAATCGCCGAAAACATGGAACTGCCGGCCGAGCGCGTCCGCTGGATGCTGCGCACCAGCCGCCAGCCCGTCCACCTGGAACGCCCCGTCGGCGACGAATCCGACGCCGAACTGGGTGACTTTATCGAAGACATCGAAGCGCCGCCGCCGGCCGAAATGGTCGCCAACAAAATGCTCACCGAAGAGCTGGGCGATATTTTAGACCAACTAACCCCCCGCGAGGCGCGCATTTTGCGCCTGCGCTATGGGCTGCAAGACGGCGAGTCGCGCACCCTCAAAGAGGTGGGCGAAATGTTTGGTCTGTCCCGCGAACGCATCCGGCAGCTTGAAAAAGAAGCGCTGCGTAAACTGCGCCATCCCAACTTTGCCGGTCATTTACGCCAATACCTGAACTGACCTGATTTGTTGTACCAGTGTTCAGCAGTCAGTTTTCAGAGGGTGTTTTCCAGAGCTGACGCCGACTGAAAACTGGCCACTGAATACTGAATACTGAATACTGAATACAGCTACGACTCTTTTAGAAAGGCCCCTCTGCTGAGGGGCTTTCTTTTTGCCTGTTTTTAGGAGTTTCACGGCCCCTTCACCGTTGTTTCACCACGCTTTTACCGCAGTTTGCTGCCAGATGCGTTACCTTGCAGGCAGCACGATAGCAGATATTGGAGAAACTGTGTGGAACTAAGGCAATACGTATATTTGGTTTGGCGCTGGTTGTGGTTGATTATCTCCGGCGTGCTGCTGGCTGGCGGTGTTGCTTATTATGTCAGCCGCGCACAAGCGCCGGTTTATCGCGCTTCCGCTACTCTGTTGGTCATCGAAGGCAGTAATGGCGTAGATACCGCCTATAACGCGCTGCTGACCAGCGAGCAGTTGGCCCAGTCTTACGCCGAGCGGCTGAAGAATTATGAAGTGCTGGCTGAGGCGCTGGCTAACCTGGGGCTGTCTCTGCCGCCTGAAGACCTGGTGGAATTCCTGCAAGTGCAGTTGGTCAATAATACGCAGCTCATTATTCTGAGCGTGGAGAATACCGACCCGCAGGTGGCCCGCGACCTGGCGAATGAAATTCCGGCCGTATTTGCCGAACGTAACAGCGCCCAACAGTTGGCGCGTTATGCCAGCCTTAAGTTAAGTCTGGAAGATGAACTGCAGCGGTTGGCGGGTGAATTGGCGAATGCCGAGACGGCTCTGGCGATAGAATTAGAGAGGCCAGTGTTAAACCAAACGGCCGTTAACCGCCAAAACGACAACATCCTTCGCCTGCGCGAAACCTACGCCCGCATGTTGGTCAACTTCGAAGATGTGCGCATCGCCGAGGTACGCAGCCTGGACAATCTGGTCATTGACGAAGCGGCGCGCCTGCCGCTGCTGCCTGTTCGTCCCCGTGTCGTGACCAATACGCTGCTGGCGGCCGTTGTTGGCGGCATGTTGGCCCTGGGGTTGGTGTTCCTGGTGGAGTATCTGGATGACACGCTCAAAAACCCGAAAGACATTGAACTGAACATCGGTCTGACGACGCTTGGCTCCTTACAAAAAGTAAAAGTCACCAAGCCGGTAGACGCCCTGGTTGTGGCGATGGAACCCCGTTCACCGGCGGCCGAGGCTTACCGCCAGATACGGACCAACATCCAATTTATTAGCGTAGACCGGGAAGTACGCACCTTGCTCATCACCAGCGCCAACATTGGCGAGGGCAAAACGACCGTCTCCATCAACCTGGCGACGGCCCTGGCGCAGTCTGGCAAACGGGTGTTGTTGGTAGACACCGATATGCGCCGCCCCATGCTGCACCGGATGTTAGAAGTAGACGGCAGCAAAGGGTTGAGCAACTTAATTATTCGCGGGCGGGAAGACGCGCATTACATCAAAGGGACGCTCATCCCGAACCTCTATGTGCTGCCGGCCGGCCGCCTGCCACCCAATCCGGCGGAATTGTTGGGGTCGGAGCGTATGAAAGAGGTTTTTGCCTGGCTAAAAGATCAGGCTGATTATGTCATTTTCGACAGCCCGCCGGTGTTGGCGGTGACCGACGCCGTGGTTTTGTCGCGCCTGGTGGATACGACGATTCTTGTCGCCAGTGCGGGGCACACCCGTTACCCGGCGTTTGGCACGGCCGTCGCCCAAATTCAAGCCCTGGACAGCCCCATCGCCGGAGTCATCTTAAACAAGGTAAACGCCAACGGCCGTTTCGGGCACGCCTACAACTATTATTACCGCACCAACTATCAGCCCGTGCCAGAGGGGAACGGCCGTAAATCCTGGAAAGAACGCCTGCAAACCATCAATACCGGCTTCCTCAACCTGTTCCACTAACCAAAAGCTCTTATCCGCTTTAGCCACAACCCCGGCCATTACGGTATAATCAGCCGCTATGGCAATTCTGACCACCACCAACCTGGGCCAATCCTTCGGCGCGTTTGACCTGTTCAGCGGCATCTCCGTTAGCATCCCTAAAGACGGTAAAGTCGGCCTGGTTGGTCCCAACGGCATCGGCAAAACCACCTTCCTCCTCATCCTGGCCGGGCAGATGGCCCCCTCGGCCGGCAGCATCCATATGGCCAAAGGAACCCGCTTTGGTTACTTGCGCCAGGAAGCCGCCGAAGCTTTTTCCGGTCGGCAGCACAGCGTCTACGATGAAATGCTGCTGGTCTTCAAACAACTCCGAGCCACCGAAACCGAACTGCACGCCATGGAAACCGCCATGAGCGATCCGGCCATCAGTCAATCTGCCAGCGACGACTTGTTCGAGCGCTACAGCGCCTTGCAAGCGCAATTTGAACTGGCCGGCGGCTACCAATACGACCTGCGTATCCGTCAGGTTCTCACCGGCCTGGGGTTCGATGACCAGACCTGGCAGCTGCCCTTGCCCCACCTCAGCGGCGGGCAAAAGACCCGCGTCCTGCTGGCCCGGCTGCTGCTGGAAGCGCCCGACCTGCTCATCCTCGACGAGCCGACCAATCACCTGGACGTACAGGCCATCGAATGGTTGGAAGGCACGCTCAAAACCTGGGAAGGCGCGGTCCTCATCGTCAGCCACGACCGCTATTTTCTGGACAAAACCGTCAACACCATTTGGGAAATGACCCCTACCGACATCCAGACCTACCGTGGCAACTATTCCGCCTACGTGATGCAGCGCGACGCGCGCTGGGAACGCCGCCTGGAGGAATTTGCGACACTCAAGGAGCGGCTGGAAAAAGAAGTGGATTACATCCGCCGCAACATGGCCGGGCAGCGCACGCAAATGGCCCAGGGCAAACTCAGCCGCCTCAGCCGGGAAGTGGCGGCCATCCGCGCTGGTGGGTTGGGCGTGTTGGGCGATTTAGAAAGCAAAGGTTGGATGCAGGTGAAAGCGGAATATGGCGTGGAGATGCAGGCGTCCACCATCGGCGAACTCCATGAACAAATTAAAGCCTTGCAAGGACCAGGTCGTCCGGCAGAAGTAAAAATGCGCATCCAGGCCTCTCATCGCAGTGGCAACCTGGTGCTGCGTACCAGCAGCCTGCAAATTGGCTTCCCCGGCGCTCTGCTGTTTACGGCCGATGACATTGTGTTGAATCGCCAGGAACGGGCGGCGTTGATTGGACCCAACGGCGCTGGCAAAACCACCTTTTTGCGCACCATTTTGGGCCATCAGCCGCCACTGGCCGGGCAGATTACGCCGGGAGCCAGCCTGGAAATCGGCTACTTTTCGCAGGCCCATGATAATTTGAACCGGGACAACACCGTGTTAGACGAACTGCTGGCGCAGCAAAACATGATGCTCAGCGAGGCCCGCAGCTATCTGGCGCGCTATCTGTTTCGCGGCGACGATGTGTACAAACCTATCAGCCTGCTCAGCGGCGGGGAGCGCGGGCGGTTGGCGTTGGCTTTGCTGGCCTTGCAAAAGGCCAACTTTTTGCTGTTGGATGAGCCGACGAATCACCTGGACATCCCAGCGCAGGAGACGTTGCAGGCGGCCCTGGCCGA
Source organism: Candidatus Leptovillus gracilis (assembly GCA_016716065.1). Classification (NCBI taxonomy): domain Bacteria; kingdom Bacillati; phylum Chloroflexota; class Ardenticatenia; order Promineifilales (SeqCode); family Promineifilaceae (SeqCode); genus Candidatus Leptovillus; species Candidatus Leptovillus gracilis. The sequence continues at coordinate 167,389 of JADJXA010000007.1, forward strand.
GTTTGAAGGGACAATTTTGATGGTGACCCACGACCGGTATCTGGTGGACCGGCTGGCGACGCAAATTTGGGAACTGCGCGACGGCCGTCTCCGCATTTACACCGGCAGTTACCAGGAGTACCTGGCGCAGCGCAGCCTGGAAACCGAAGCTGCGCGCGAAGCCGCTGCCCAGGCCCGCGCCGTTATCACCCCGGCCAGCAACGGCGACGATGCGCCCCGGCTGAGCAAAAATGAGCAGCGCAGACGGGCCGAAGCCCTGGCCGCTTTGGAACGGCAAGTCCATGAATTGGAAGCCCGGCTGCACGCCATCAGCCAGACACTGCAAGCGGCCACCCAGGCGCAATCCTTTGACAAGATACAAAGCCTGAGCTTAGAATACGCCGCTGTGGAAGAAGAATTGGCGCAGCGTATGAGCGAATGGGAGACATTGGCGCATGAGTGACCAGCCGCAAACCATCACCCTTGCCGGCAAACTAATCATTGGCTTGACGGGTAACATTGCCAGTGGCAAATCGGCCGTGATGCGTCTGGCCGCCGAACAGGGCGCGTTGACCATAGACGCCGACAAGATCGTCCACGAGTTGATGGACCACGACCCAGATATTCAGGCGGCCATTGCCGTGGCTTTTGGCTCGGAGGTGCGCCGGGAAGACGGCCGTATCAACCGCCGCGCCCTGGGCCAGATTGTGTTTAACGACCCGGCCGCGCTGCAAGACCTGGAAGCGATGCTGCATCCGGCTGTGCGCGTTGTCGTCGCCGAACGCATCAGCGCCAGTCCGTCGGCCATCGTCTTTATTGAAGCCATCAAACTGCTGGAAGGCGACCTGGCAAAAGCGTGCCACCAGATTTGGGTGACGCGCTGCCAGCGTCAGCGCCAACTGCAGCGGCTGATGATCTGTCGTGGTCTGGATGCCGAGGGCGCGGCCACGCGCATCAAAGCGCAGCCGCCGCAGGAAGAAAAAGTGGCGCTGGCCGACGTGGTGCTAGACACCGATGGCCTGATGACGGAAACGGAATCACAGTTTATGCTGGCCTGGAACCGTTTGCCCGACCCGGCGGCGGCGGCGCCGATGACGTTGCTGATCGGCGATACGGCCGCTGCCGCTAGAACCAGACCCCGCACCACCGGTCCACAAAGTCTGAAAGAGCTGCTGGCGTCGGCCCACAAGCCCGCCGGCGAACGGACATGGCCGGATGCGCTCCAGGTGCGGCGCGCTAAACCGTCCGACATTCCTTCAGTGCTGCTGCTGATCCAAAGGGCGACCAACGGGACCGTCACCATGAAGCGAGCCGATCTGCTTATGTCGTTCAGCGAGCGCAGCTATTTTATGGGCCAGATTGGGGCTGAGGTGGGTGTGGTGATGGGTTGGAGCATAGATGCCCAGGTAGCCCGAATTGACCAGATTTTTGTGCTGCCGGCTGTGGATGCCTGGCTGACGGCGACGGCCGTTTTGCTGGAAATCGAAAAATCGGCCAACGCCCACATCGGCGAACTGGTGGCCGCTTTTTTGCCGGCCGACGCGCCGGATGAATTGCCTACCCTGTTCCGCGATGAGGGGTATATTGTCGTAGAACATGAACTGCTGCCGGACGTATGGCAAACGGCCGTAGCCGAATCGCAGCCGCCCGACACATTACTCATGATCAAAGTATTGCGAGACGAGCGCCTGCACAAAAGCTAATACGAGGCGACCGGCGACCCATTTGCTACGCGCCGCTCGCTACGCGCCACACGCAAAAAGGATTTTCACATGGAAACAATCAAAAAAACGGTCACCAACCACCCCAACTTGTCTGCCTGGTTTGTTCTGGCGCTGGGCATGGTGTTGATCTTGCTGTATGAAGCCCGCGACGTAGGGCTAGAAACCATGCAGTGGTTCTGGCTCATCCTTATCACCATTTTGGTGGCCGGAGCCTGCATCTGGATTATCAGTTGGGGTGACAATGATGAAGACGCCGCCGAAGAAGAACGGGTTTAAGCCTGATTAATGTTTAATAACCCCAACGCCACGACGGTTTCATTAACGGCCGTCGAAGACATCCGCCACGCCATCACCCCCCTCTTCACCACCGCCGACACCACCCTGGATTGGCCGGAGCCGGGGCATTTTCGGCTGCGCGGCCGTTTTTTGCGCCCCACCGCCGACTGTTACGACGACCTGCGCGTCGCTTTTGAACAACATGGCTTCACCCCCATGCTCCGTGAAGAAGAAGGCAGTGTTGTTCTCATTGGCTTGCCAGGCGTTTTCAATCCACCGCCCTCCAATTGGGGCATCAACCTGGTCCTGCTCATCGCCACCATCTTCTCCACCATGTTCATGGCCGCCCTGGGCGAGGTAGGCGAAGGTGGATTCGCCGCCGCCCTGTCCCAAATCTGGCTCGGCATCCCCTTCAGCCTCAGCCTGATGACCATTTTGGGAGCACACGAATTGGGCCACTATTTTGCTGCCCGCTACCACAAAGTGCCCGTCACCCTGCCCTATTTCATCCCCATGCCTTTCTCCCTCATCGGCACGATGGGCGCTTTTATTCGCCTGAAAGCACCGGTGAAAAACAAACGCGCCCTGTTCGATGTCGGCGCGGCCGGTCCGTTGAGCGGTCTGGTATTTGCCATCCCAATCCTGCTTTATGGTCTGGCGACTTCACCGGTAGGACCGCTGCCAACCATTGATTACATGCTCGAAGGCAATTCCTTGCTGTATGCCGCCGCCAAAATTCTGGTGTTGGGGCAAATGCTGCCGGCCAATGGTCTGGACGTTTCCCTGAATCAGGTGGCCTGGGCCGGGTGGGTTGGTTTGTTGGTGACCGGACTTAACCTGATTCCTGTCGGACAGTTGGATGGCGGGCACGTGGCTTATGTGTTGTTTGGCAAGCGCGCGCGGCGCTTCTTTTGGCCCGTGCTTATCGCTTTGGCGTTTTTAGCCATCTTCACCGGGGCGACGATGTGGTTGTTCTGGATTTTCCTGCTCTTCTTTTTTGGCCGCGCTTACGCCGAGCCATTGGATGATGTGACGCCCCTGGACCCCCGCCGCCGGGCGTTGGCGATTTTTACCCTGCTTTTGTTCCTCCTGGTGTTTGTGCCCATTCCCTTTCAGATTATTACCCCTTGAGGTAGTCGCCAGAGGAACAGCGGATTGGCAGGATTTACGGATACTCACAAAGGTCATCATCTGACATTTTTGTCACCTTGTCGGATATCGCCTTATCAGGCATAGACTAGACACAGGATTTGGCAGCGCCGCCTGATTTGGTTATAATCTCATTCGCTTTGGCGCTATAGCTCAGTCGGCAGAGCGAGGGACTCATAAGCCCTAGGTCACTGGTTCAAGTCCAGTTGGCGCCACCAGAAAGCCGCTCCATGTGAGCGGTTTTTTTTATCCGGCAAAGTGTATAAGACCTGTATGGAACCGATTGCAGAAACGGCCGTTCTCTCCCCCTCTCCCCCCCCCGCGCGCCCGGCGCATCTCTGGCGCTGGTGGGGACTGCCTTTCCTGTTTGGCTGCCTGGCGGCGCTGATCTGGGTGGTGGCCGACGGGCCGTGAGGTGTGGAGTACAATAACGGCCGTAGACGCCAACCAGAGCCGGGCCAACACCTCCCTGCCCATCCCCCGCGACACCCTGCGCCTGGAACAAACCATCACCCCTGGCCACGATGGCCTGTCCGAAGTCGAGCTGATCTTGTCCGGCAGCGGCGGCGATGGTTATTTACTGGTTCAACTGTTCGACGCCGCCGGTGGGCTGACCGCCGAAAAACAGTGGGACACCCGCCCCCTGACCCATAATCAAACCATCACGCTGGCCTTTGCGCCGCAGCCTCAGTCTGCCGGGCAAACCTACACCCTGCGTATCAGCGGCAGCGCCGACAACCCCATGACCGTCTGGGGCTACGACCAGGACGTGTACGCCGGCGGCGCGCTGCGCCTGCAAACCGGCCCGTTAGACACCGAAACACCCACCACCGGCGCCCAAGACCTGCGCCTGATCACCCGTTATCAACTTACCTGGGCCAATGCCAGCCGCGCCCTGGGCGCGGCTCTGGCGCAGGCTGGGGCGCTGTTGGCTGTGGCGCTGCTGTTTTTGCCGCTGCCAGGTTTGCTGCTGTTGTTGTTTGGCCCTGCCGTCTGGCGGCGCTGGGACGCCCTGGCCTGGTTGGGCGTGGCGCTGACGACGGGTATTGCTGGTTGGGCTTTGTTGTGGCAGTGGGTCTCGCTGATTGGCGGACGTTTCTCTGGTGGGCTGCTTTGGCTGCTGGTTATTGGCGGCTGGCTGCTGGCGCTCTGGAGATTGCGGATTTCAGGTTTCAGATTTCCGCAATCCGCAATCCGCAATCCGCAATTTCATAAGGAACATCTGGCGCTGCTCCTCTTGCTGCTGGCGGGTCTGGCGGTGCGTCTGCTGGCCGTCCGCGATCTGGCGTTTCCGCCCTGGGTAGATGCCAGCCGCCATGGGTTGATTACGGCCGTCATGGTCGAAAAAGGCACGATTCCCGACAATTACGCACCTTATCTGCCGGTAGACCATTTTCCCTACCACTTTGGCTTCCACACACTCTCCGCCAGTCTGTCTCTGATGACCGGCGCGCCGCTGCCAACCTTGCTGCTTTACCTGGGTCAACTGCTCAACGCGCTGATTCCCCTGGCAATCTATACCGCCGGCTGGCTGTTCACGCGCCGCCGCCGCGCCGGGCTGGCCGCTGCCTTCCTGACAGCGCTGCCCTTTTTCTTTCCCGCCTACTACCTGTCTTGGGGACGCTTGACGCAGTTAACGGCCGTTCTCCTCATGCCCGTTTTATTGGGGCTGACCTGGCAGTTGGTGCGCGGTGGGCGTGGCTGGCGGCGCGTTTGGTGGCTGGTGGGGCTGCTGGCGGCCGGCGTGTTCCTGGTTCACTTTCGCGTCTTTCTGTTCTATCTGCCCTTTGCCTTCATCGTCTGGCTGATGAGTTGGGCACGGCACGGCCGTTGGCTGGCGGCGGCGGCCGGCCTGGCTGTTTTCCTGGTAAGCCCACACATGCTCCACTTGTTCCGCGTCACCGAACCGGTCGAGACGGTGCGGTACAGCATGGAGAATTACAACACCTTCCCGGTAGCTTATCTGTCCGTGGCCTGGGAACGGCCGTTCCTCTATCTGGCTGGTGGTGTATTGGTGCTGCTGCTCATCCCGGCGCTGCGTTTCCGCCGCTGGACGCCAGCGTTGTTGGCTCTGGTTGGCTGGACGGCCGTCCTCTTCATTTTGCTATCCGGCCAACGGCTCGGTTTGCCAGAGACCTCCCTGATCAACCTCAACAGTTGGTACATCACCATGTTCATCCCCCTGAGTCTGTTCCTGGGCAGCGCTGCGGACCAATTGTGGCGCTGGCTGGAGCGGCGACATTGGCTGGGGCAGGCGATGGGCTGGTTTGTGACGGGGGTGGGGGTAACGGCCGTTTTCATCTTTGGCGTCCATCAGCAAATTGTCGTCCTCAACAACCAGACCGTGCTGGCGCATCCGGCCGACGCCATCGGCCTGGCCTGGCTGGATGAAAACGTGCCGCCTGACGCTAAAATCGCTGCCAACAGTTGGCTGTGGTTGGGCGCAACCTGGGCCGGCAGCGATGGCGGGGCCTGGATTTTGCCGCTCACCGGATTGGCAACGACTATGCCGCCCATTGACCACATCTACAACCGGGATTATTTTAGCGAAATTCGCGCATTTAACCGGGCGCCTACCGATACACCGGACTGGGCTGATCCGGCAGCCGCCGACTGGCTGCGCCAGCAAGGCGTCACCCATATCTATGTAGGTGTTCGCGGCGGTTTTTCGACCCGGCTGTGCTGGCGCGCAACCCGAAGCTGAACCTGCTGTACAGCCACGCCGGGGTGTTTGTGTTTGCCGTGGCGCAATGACGGGTGCAGAACTGGATAGACCAGACAGGTTTTTGGCAGCCTGTCTGGTCTTGATGACCTACGATCCCGCGCTGGGCACAAACAGCGGGCTGCCAAACTCGGCCACGCCAAACTGCCCGATCAGCTCCTGCGTCGGCGCTGAAATTAACCAATCAATGAACTGATTCGCCAGATCGGTCTGAATGTGCGCCCCCTTGTTTGGGTTGACGGCTATCACGCCATAGGGATTAAACAGCAGCGGGTCCCCTTCCACCAGGATAACGAGTTTCGTGCCCTCCAGAGTACGCGCCAGATACGTTGCCCGGTCTGTCAGGGTATAGGCGGCCAATTCATCGGCCATCGTCAGCACCGCCCCCATGCCCTGCCCGGCCGAAATGTACCAATCGCCGGCCGGTTCCAGCCCGGCCGCCGCCCAGACAGCCTTCTCTTTGCTGTGCGTGCCGGAATCGTCACCGCGCGAAACGAACGGGGACTGAGCCGCGGCCAACTGCGCCAGCGCCGCCGCCGCGTCCTGCCCGCCGCCAATGCCCGCCGGATCATCCGGCGGCCCGACGATAACAAAATCGTTATACATCACGTCCTCGCGGCGCACACCGTGGCCGTTGGCCATAAATTCATCCTCGCTAGCGCGGGCGTGAACCAGGACGACATCGGCGTTGCCATCAATCCCCAATTGCAGCGCCTGCCCGGTCCCCACGGCCACCACTTCCACCGTGACGTTGTACTGCTCGCTGAACACAGGCAGAATATCGTCCAGCAGGCCGGAATCTTGCGTGCTGGTGGTGGTCGCCAGCAGGAGGGTGCGCGACCCATCTGCCCCGGTTGGCTCGCTCCCCTGTTGTCCGCCACAAGCGGCCAGGATGAGGACCAGGAACAAATAAAGGTAAAGCTGCCATCTCGTTTTCATCTTTCTACTCCTTTCGGGTTTCGAGCATACAGGTGGAACGCACCGGAAAGGGCGCTGCACCACTGTTAATAAACCATCTCGCCGGCGACAAATGCCTGGGTGCGCGGGTCGGCGGGATGGTTGAAGAAGGTGTTGGCAGCGGCCGTTTCCACCAACCGCCCATCCAACAAAAAACCCACTCGTGTCGCCAGCCGCTTTGCCTGGAAGATATTGTGCGTTACCAAGACGAGTGTCGTGGATCGCTCCTGGTTCAACCGCCCCACAATCTCTTCGATCAGGCGCACGTTGTATGGGTCCAGGTTGGCCGTCGGCTCATCGAGCAGCAGCACTTCCGGCTCCAGGACGATGGCCCGCGCCAGGGCGACCCGCTGCGCCTCACCGCCGGAGAGGGTTCGGGCCGGCTGCCGGGCCAACGGCAGCAAACCGACCTGTTCCAGGGCGGCGGCCACGCGATTTTGCCCATCGCGCCGGCCGCGCAAACGCAGCCCATAGGTCACGTTGGCCTGCACGCTGCGACTGAGGAGGAACGGCCGTTGGAACACCGTTGTCACCCGGCGGCTGAGGGCTAACGGCATAGGCTGGTCGGCGCTAAACGGGGTGTTTTGGAAGAGGAAACGGCCGTTTACCGGCGTTTCTAAAAAATTCAACAGGCGCAGCAGCGTGCTTTTGCCCGCGCCGCTCGGCCCGACCAGAGCCAGCACCTCGCCGCGCCGGACAGACAGCCGGTCCACGTCCAGCACCGTGCGTCCGCCATATGCCTGGCGCACGTTTTCCAGCTCGTACACAATCTCGTTCATAGTATCTGTAGGCCGAAGTCCGTATCCGGTTTTCCGTTGGCATTTGCCAGAGGTGGCGCCTGTGGATTACCGATAAAGGGTAATAGATTATTCGCCAGCTACTCCGCTGTCGTGCGTCCTTGTAACTGCAGCATCAGCAAATTAGCCAAAAAAGTCAGCCCCAACAAAATGAGGCCCAGGGCGATGGCCAGGTCAAAGTTCCCCTTGCGCGTCTCCAGGACGATAGCCGTCGTTAGCACCCGTGTCTTACCCTCGATGTTGCCGCCTACCAGCATCACCGCCCCCACTTCGGAGATGATGCCGCCAAACCCGGCGATCACCGAAACCAGCACTCCCACCCGTGCCTCGGCCAAAACAGCCAGCGTCGCCTGCCAGCGGGTGGCGCCCAATGCCCGCACCTGCTGGCGGATGTTTGGGTCCACGCCTAACACGGCGGCCATCGTAAAACCGGCTACCAGGGGAAAGGCGATAATGGTCTGGGCGATGACCATCGCCCCCGGTGTGAAGAGCGCCGGGATGAGGCTGCTGTTTAGCCCGCCCACTGGCCCGCTGCGCGAAAGTGTCAGGTAGACAAAGAGGCCGATGACCACCGGTGGGAATCCCATGCCGGTATAGAGCAGCGCCATCAGCAGCCCGCGGCCGGGGAAACGGCTCAACCCAATCCACGCCCCCAACGGGATGCCGATCAGGGTGCTGATGAACAGGGCGACGCCGGAGACGTACAAGGAAAGCCGCACAATCTCCCACAACGCCGGGTCGCGGGCGATCATCAGTTCAACTGCTTGAAGGAAGCCTTGCCACATGGTTTAGTTGAGAGTTGCAGATTGTTACGTTGTCAGTCATTGCCGGCTGCCGGTATTACCGTTTACCGGCCACCGACTCAAATCCATACCACTTCGCCGGTGGCGCGGCTGTCGTAGCCGCCCAGAGTGTGGAGCAGCGCTTTGTAGGCGTCGGTTTGGAGGATGGCGAAGAGGGTCTGGCAAACGGCCGTTTCCCACACCACCTCTGGAACCACCAGTTGATACACTTCCTGGGTCAGCGGCACAAAGGCCAGCCCATAGGCGGCGGCGGCGGCGTGAATAGCCAGACCAGCGTTGGCCCGGCCGTCGGCGATAGCCTGAGCCACGCCTAAATGGGTCGGCGTCTCCTGCTCGTAGCCGGCGATTGCTTCCGGCGCGATGTTTAGGGCGCGCAGTTGAGCATCCAGCCAGACGCGCGTGCCGCTGCCCCCCTGCCGGTTCATCCAGCGCGTACCCTGCTGCGTCAGGTCGGCCAGACCGCTGATGGCCAGGGGATTTTCCGGCGGCAGCAGCAGCCCCAATGAGCGATAGGCCAGGGTGATGAGCGCGACGCGCTGGCCGGGAAACATACGGCTGACGAACGGGAGGTTGTAGTCGCCGCTGGCCTCGTCCCAAAGGTGGACCCCAGCCACATCGGCTTCGCCCCGCGCCAGGGCGAGCAGTCCACCCAGGCTGCCGGCGTAGCGCAGCGCCATATGCGCCCCTGGCTGCGCCTCGGCCAACTGCCGGGCCAGCAAATCTACCGCCAGATCGTGGCTGCCAACAAAACGCAGTTCGTGGGTGGGAACGGCCGTTTCCACCACCACTCCCTTTTCTTGCAGCGCCTGCCAGCGCCCGGCCGCCAGCGACAGGGCAACTTGCGCTTGCGCCGGGCTGTATCCCTGCGCCAACCCTTCTAGCAAAAATTGTTCGGCGCGGTGGATGAAGGCGGCCCATTGCAGAAACGGCCGTTCGCCCGGCAGCGGCTGTTGCGCCACTCGCGTACCGCCGCCCCGATGGCCGTTCACCAACCCTTCCGCCGCCAGCAAAGCATAGGCGCGGCTGACTGTGCCCGGCGTGCAGTTCCACTGCCGGGCCAGAGTGCGTACCGGCGGCAGCCGTTCACCCGGCGGCAGTTCGCCCTCGGCAATTTGTCGCCGGATCGCCTCCGCGATTTCCTGATAAAGATGAGCCGCTGTTTGTTGCATATTTGTACCCTTTGTACCGATGCAATCATAACAAATCATCTACCTGACGGCAATGAGCAGGAAAGATGGCTCCTTAAAGTTTCGCGGTTTTTTGGGGGATGATGGGCAAATCTGGTGGCATTGTATGACATATTGCATGGGGAAAACGGCCGTTTATCACTTGCCCCACCCCCAGATTACGCCAGACTACTAGCCGTAATCCGTATTCAGTGACCAGTTTTCAGTCGGTGTTACCTCTGGAAAACGCACACTGAGTTATTGCAAATTCGAGGAGGCAGCATGAAACCCCAGTTTTTATTTATTCTATTATTGAGTCTGTTTATTATTGGCGTGGCGGGACTTGGCCCAGCCCAGGCCACCACCGCCGCCGCAGAGCGGGTATTGGCCTATGCCCCCCTGCCCGCGGAGCAGGCGGCTCTGCCGGAAACAGTGACCATTTACGCCCATGTGAACGGCCGTTCCGGGCCAGCTCTCATCTTGGGCGCAGACCCGGAGGCGTTAGCGACTTCTGGCCTGCAAGCCCAAATCCTGGAATCTATCCCGGCGCGCGCCACTTATTACCTGGCTTATCCCCGTCCTAACCAAAAAGAGGCGGAACTGGATTGGACGGCCGTTGACCAGGTGCTGCTCCGCGAAGCGGAATGGCGCCTGGTACGGGCCACGCCGGAAGCAGCCGAAAGCCTGGCGGCGCAAGGGATACAGCTTCAGCAAGTTACTTTCGACCCCAAACCGCTGCCGGGGGCAACGGCCGTACTCCGCGCACCGGCCGTCGTCGAACCCGACCCCATCATTCAAAGCATGGTCGCCAGCGTGAACAGCAGCACCGTCTACCAGTACGATGGCGACCTGAGCGGCGAATGGCCGGTGACCATCGGTGGTTCGCCCTATACCCTGGTCAGCCGCCACACCAACAGCGGCACGCCCATTCAAAAAGCCACCCAATTTGTCGGCGAGCATTTCACCGATTTAGGGCTGGCGGTGGAATACCACCAGTGGGGTGGGGCCACCTACCCCAACGTCATCGGCCAGATTACCGGCCTGACCGACCCCGACACCATCTACATCCTCTCCGCCCACCTGGACGACATGCCCTCCGGCCCGTTGGCCCCCGGCGCCGACGACAACGCCAGCGGCGTAGTCGCGGCCATGATCGCCGCCGACATCCTCAGCCAGTATCAATGGGGCTGTACGGTGCGCTTTGGTCTGTGGACCGGCGAAGAGCAGGGGCTTAACGGCAGCGCCGCCTACGCCCAACGCGCCTTCAACAGCGGCGAGAATATCGCCGGAGTGCTGAATCTAGACATGATCGCCTGGAACACGCCCAACAGCAGCCGCGACATTGACCTGCACGCCAGCAGCAGCCTGCCGGCAACCCTGGCTCAGGCGCAGTTGTTCGTAGACGTGATAAACGCCTATGGCTTTGACCTGATTCCGACTATCACTCCTAACGGCAGCGGCGCCAGTGATCACGCTTCCTTCTGGCAGTATGGGTATCCGGCCATTTTGGGCATTGAAGATTTCGGCGACTTCAACCCCTATTACCACAGCGTCAGTGACCGTCTCAGCACTCTGGACATGAGCTACTTCACTGAATTTGTCCGGGCCAGTCTGGCAACTTTTGTCCACATGACCGGCTGTCTGGTTTATGATGGCGTGGGCGCGGTAGACGGGCATGTCACCGCACAAGGCAGCGGCGACCCAATTGCCGCGGCGAACATTGCCCTGCAATCGCCCGCCGGGCAGACTTTCGCCGCTGCCAGCGACGCCAGCGGGTACTACACCCGCACCCTGTTAGCCGATACTTACACCATGACGGTGCAGGCGTATGGCTATCTGCCGGTCACGATACCGGATGTGACCATCGTTACCAACACGGTGACGACGCAAGACGTAGTCCTGACGGCCGCGTCCTCGTTCACGGTGTCGGGAACGGTGGTATCGCTGGATTCTGGCCTGCCGCTGGCGGCGCAGATTGAATTTGTGGACACGCCGGTGAGCGTGATGAGCAATCCCACGACCGGTGTTTACCAGGCGGCGCTGCCGGCGGGCGACTATACGATGCGGGTAACGGCCGTTGGCTATCAACCCACCGAACGCGCCATCACCCTGGACCAAAACCAGACCCAGGATTTCTATCTGGCGTCACGGCCGTGTGTGCTGCTGGTGGACGATGACAACGACAGCCCGGATGTACGGCCGTATTACACCGCCGCCCTGGACGCTCTCGGCGTTAGCTACGATGTGTTCAACGCCGGCAGTGGCAATGGCCCTTCGCTGGACGAGATGACCGGTTATCAGGCCATCATCTGGTTCAGCGGCGACAAGTACGGCACGGCCGGCCCAAACAGCGCCGACGAAGCCAATCTGGCCGCCTATCTGGATGCGGGCGGCCGGCTCTTCCTCTCCAGCCAGGATTATCTCTACGACATGGGCCTGACCCCGTTTGGACAGAACTATTTGGGCATTGGCTCTTTCAGCAACGATGCGGGCAACGCCACGACAAAATATGGGGTCCCCGGCGACCCCATTGGCGATGGCCTGGGGCCTTATCCTCTGAGTTACCCGACTAACTTCACCGACTATGGCGATATTGTCAACAGCGGCAGCGGCGCTTCGCTGGCTTTCCGCAGCAGCGCCGCCGGAGGCAATGGCCTGGACGTGGACAAGGCGAGCGACAGTTGGAAAACACTCTTTTTTGGCACGTCCTGGGTGGCTGTGGTCCATGCCAATGCCGCCAACGGCCAGGCGCTGCTCCAGCGCATCCTCGACTGGTTCGGCGGCTGCGACTGCCAACCGGCCATTATCCACGATGTAACCACCACCATCAATGCCTGTGTGGTAGATTTTACGCCGGTCTATGGTGGTGAAGCGCCCTTCACCTGGGATTGGAACTTCCCGCTGGGCAATCCGATGACCAGCCAGAGCGAAACGCCCAGCGGCATAGATTTTGGACATACCGGCGCGTATTCGTATACGGTAACGGCCGTTAACTGCGATGGGGCGTGCAGCGACACGCTTGTCGGCGAGGTGACGGTGCAGTGTGACGTGTGCGAACCGGTAACGGCCGTGCAGCTTAGCCAGACCACCACAACCACGTTATACGCCGGCGACACGACCGGGTTTGCGGTGGAACTGCTGCCAGTGACGGCCGCTGCTCCCTATACTTACACTGTTTCAATCAGTGGTACGGCCGTTATCACCGCCCAAACCACCGGCAGCAATCCTTTTACCTTCGACCACACCTTTACCGAGCCGGGCGTTTACCCGGTGCTGGTGGAAGTGTGGAACTGCGACCTGGCGTCGCCGGTCAGCGCTGCGCTGACGGTGACCATTTTACCGGTCACAGAACGGTATAAAATCTATCTACCGGCCGTCGCCAAAGAATAGTCCGTCGGAAATAGATTTTTGGGCATGGTTCATTCCAGGCGATATGTGCTTTACAAATTTGGCAAGAAAGCGCGTCATGCTGAGAGCCTGTGCTGAGCGAAGCCGAAGCATCCCCCGAAGCATCCCCCTCCTCTGGCGGGAGCGGGATGCTTCGCTCCGAAGACTCCGCTCAGCATGACAATGCCGCGTAAATTTGTAAAGATGATATTTTGCTCGATGAACCATGCCCGATATTTTTACCAACCCTGAGCGCTTCCTCAGGCTTGCTTGACGCTGTTATGCCCCAATGCTAAGATTCAATCAATCACCGGCGAGAATCGTCGGTTTTTTTGTGTAAATACACACACCTGTCTGAACCATGGTTATTAAACGAACACCACCACGCTATCCGCGCCAGGGGCCATCTTGCCTGCTGGTTCTGTTTGTCATCTTTGGCGTTGCCATGGGTATGTTTGTCATTGTGAACCGTGACGAAGTGCGCGACGTAATCATCCCCACGCCGACGCCACAACCCACCCGCTCCGCCACCGAATACGCTTTGTTGGCCGACCTGAACGAACGGGATGGCGATCTGCTCAAGGCCGTAGAATTTTATGGCAACGCCGTCCGCCTGGATGCGACCAAACCGGAGTTCTTTATCCGCCTGATCAACCTCCTGGTCAACACCCGACAGCCGGAGCGCGCCCTACAAGTGGCCGAACAGGCGACCGTCCTGGCCCCTGAAAATGATGCCGTGTGGACGGCCGCCGCCTCGGCCCACGTTGCCAATGGTGACCGTCTGCTGGATTTGGGCGATCCCACCGGGGCGGCGCTGCAGTATGCTCAGGCAGTGCAGGTGGCCGAAAAGGCCATTGCCATCAACCCCCAAAATGCCGACGCTTATGCCTACGCCGCTGCCGGGCTGGTACTGCCTAACGATCCCAACCGCTTTAGCCGCGCCCAGGAAATGGCCGACCTGGCTGTTGCGTTGGAACCGGAAAACCCATTGGCGCGCTATTACATGGCGACGGTGCTGGTGTATCAGGGGTATTACGATGCCGCGCGTGAAAATTACCTCTTGGGTCTGCAATACGCGCCCAACGACCCGGACTTGTATTATGGTCTGGCTTACAATTTTTTCGGCACAGGCAATATCCCTGAAGCAATTCTCAGTTTTGAGCAGGCAATCACTGCCGATCCTGAATATGCCGCTGCTTATGATGGATTGGCCTATATGTATTGCAATTGGGGCAGGACCCACTGGCGGAACAAAATGCACTGGAGTCTGTCCGGTTAAACCCTAATGTGGCGCGGGCGCACGGCCGTTTGGGCGAGGCCTATTTCCGCCAATCCAACTACTCGAACGCCATTACATCATTGGAACGCGCCGTTTCCCTCTATGGCAAAGCAACTGATCTAAACGCCCGCTTCTTCTTGATGCTGGGCAACGCCTACATCCGCGACAGCCTCGATAACTGCGCCAAGGCCGTTCCTTTGTTTGAACAAGTCGTTGTGGTCAGCCTTGCCTGGCGCGAGACAGCCGCTGCCGGCATCGAAGAATGCCGCCGCGCCCTGCCCGGTGGTTGAGTTTTGCAAGCATAACACGTATTCCGTATCCTGCGAACCCTCTTCAGATTGGACCAACCTCCAAGATTGGTCCAATCTAACGAACAAGAAGTTATTCTTAGACGATTACTTAGCAGTCGGGGGGAACGAGTGCTAAAAAATCCTTGACAAGCCCATAAACTGTGCTAGAATTTTTATGAACTGGCACTCTACACGTGCGAGTGCCAGATTCCCTAGAATTACCTAAAAAAGGAGATACAGCATGTCCCTGAACATAAAACCGCTTGCCGACCGCTTGGTTGTTGAGCCAAAAGAACGCGAAGAAGTAACCCCATCAGGCCTGGTCCTGCCGGAAACCGCCAAAGAGAAGCCCCAGGAAGGGGAAGTCATCGCCGTCGGTCCCGGCCGTCGTGATGACGATGGCAAACGCATCAAGATGGATGTCAAATTGGGCGACCGCGTTCTGTACGCCAAATACGGCGGCACAGAAATCAAAATAGATGGCAAAAAACTGCTCATCCTCAAAGAATCTGACGTTTTGGCAATTATCGAGTAATTGGCAAACTCAAGTAAGTGAAAGCAAGGAGATATTTAGACAATGGCTAAACAACTTATTTTTTCCGAAGATGCCCGTCGCAAACTAAAGAAAGGCATTGATACCGTAGCAAATGCCGTTTCCACAACTCTCGGTCCGAAGGGCCGCAATGTGGCAATTGACAAAAAATTCGGCGCGCCGACCATCACCCACGATGGCGTGACCGTAGCCAAAGAAATCGAACTGGAAGACCCCTTTGAAAATATGGGCGCCCAGTTGTTCAAAGAAGCAGCGATTAAAACCAACGACATCGCCGGTGATGGGACCACCACCGCCACTGTTTTGGCCCAACACATGGTCCACGAAGGTCTGAAAAACGTGGCCGCCGGGGCCAACCCCATGCTGTTAAAACAAGGTATCGAAGCCGGAACGGCCGCTTTAGCCGCCCGTATTCGAGAAATGGCTGTCACCATTGACAGCGTAGACGACATCGCTTCCGTCGCTTCCATTTCGGCGCAAGATCCAGCCATCGGCAGCCTCATTGCTGAGGTGATGGATAAGGTCGGTAAAGATGGCGTCATCACCGTGGAAGAGTCGCGCGGTCTGGAATTTGAGACTGAATACGTCGAAGGTATGCAGTTCGACCGTGGTTACATCAGCCCCTATTTCGTCACCGACGCCGAAACCATGGAAGCCATCGTCGAGGACGCTTATATTCTGATTCACGACAAGAAAATCAGCTCGGCCCAAGACATCGTGCCGATTTTGGAAAAATTGGTCCAGATTGGCAAGAAAAATCTGGTTGTTATCGCCGAAGATATAGACGGCGAAGCGCTGGCGACGCTGGTGCTGAACAAACTGCGCGGCATGATTAACGCCCTGGCCGTGAAGGCCCCTGGTTTCGGCGACCGTCGCAAGGCGATGCTGCAAGACATTGCCGTCCTGACCGGCGGCGAAGTTATCACCGAAGAAATGGGTCGCAAGTTGGAAAGCGTGCAGTTGAAAGACCTGGGTCGGGCAGCGAAAATCGTCGCCTCCAAAGACGAGACCACCGTTGTGGATGGCGCCGGCGACGAAACGCTGATCAAATCTCGCGTTGAGCAGATCAAAGTGGAGATTGACCGCAGCACGTCTGATTATGACCGTGAAAAACTGCAAGAACGTCTGGCCAAATTGGCCGGTGGTGTGGCCATCATTCGCGTGGGTGCGGCGACCGAGGTGGAGCTGAAAGAAAAGAAACACCGCGTGGAAGATGCTCTCAGCGCGACGCGCGCGGCCGTGGAAGAAGGCATTGTCCCTGGTGGTGGCGTAGCGTTGTTGAACGCGCTGTCGGCGTTGGACGATGTGGTCGTGCCGGCTGGCGACCAGACGACGGGTGTGGGCATTTTGCGCCAGGCTTTACTGGCCCCGATGCGTAAACTGGCCGAGAACGCGGGCATGAATGGCGACGTGATCATTCAGAACGTGCGCCGTGAACAGGCGGAAAAGGGCGACAGCAAGATTGGCTATAACGTCCTGACCGACGAATACGTGAATATGCTGAAAGCAGGCATTATTGATCCGGCCAAAGTAACCCGCGGCGCGGTGGAAAATGCGGCCAGCATCGCCTCCATGATTCTGACGACCGAAGCCTTGATCACGGACATTCCTGAGAAGGAAGCTCCGATGCCGGCCGGTGGACCTGGCGGCGGCATGGGCGGCATGGATTTCTAATTAGTTGATAGTTGGTAGTTGGTAGTTGACAGTTAAGAAGGCCCCTCGGAAGAGGGGTCTTTTCTTTTTGGGGCTGGTTTAGTACACTGTCGGGGACGGGAGGTTTTTTATGGGTGAACAATTGGTAAATCAGCTTCTTGCGGCGCTGGCAAAGATGACCTGGCCGGAGAACCCGGCGGCGACGCCACAAGGCCGGGTGACGTATGAAATTGGCCTGGATAAGGTGGAAGGTTATTCCGGTGATCCGCGCACGCTGGCGGAAGCGATCCGCATTTTCCGGTCTGGTGGGTCGGCGGCGTATGCGTATGCGGGGGTGGCCTATGTGCTGCTGGCGGCGGCGCAGGAGCCGGATGGGTCTTATGCGCCGCTGGGCCTGGACGTGGCGATGGCCTGGCTAGAGAAAGCGCAGGCGTTGGAGCCGGACGTGGTGATGATTAACATGATTGAGGCGTTGGTGTATGTGTATCACGGCCGTTTCCCAGACGCCCGCATGGTTTTAGATTACCTCCACGACCAAGAACCGGACAATTACCACGTTCACCTGGCCGAAGTGGCCTATTGGATGCAGCAGGGTGATGTGGAAAATACGGCAGCGGCGGTGGCAACGGCCGTATCCATCTCCCATACCCCACCCCAACGGCTGCGCCTGCGCGCCCGGCTGGCCGATTTCTACCTGGAAGCCGACAAGCTGGATGAAGCGCTGGAAATCTACAAGGAATCGGTGCATTTTGAGCCACAAAATGCGCTGTTGTGGCATAAAGTCAGTCAGGTTTACTTCCAAAAAGGGCAGCTAGACGAAGCCGAACGGGCCAATCAACAATCGTTGCGCTTAGGCAGCTTGCCGGCGGCGCAGCAAATGACCGAGCGCATTAAAGCGCGGCGTAAAGGAGAATCGGGGTTGTTGGGTGGATTGTTTAAGCGGTAGCTTTTGTCAGTTAGCTTCCGTATTCCGTGTTCCGTCCGTCGTCGTGGTCGTCTTGGTCCGTAGAAAGGCCAACACTTTGGCCTGGATCTCCTGAGGCGTGAGGCCACTGGTGTCCAGGTAGAAGTGGGCGTGGGCGTGGGCGTGGCTCAGGCGCTGGTGTTGCTCGGCCAGCCGTTCTGGGCCGCCGTGGGTGTGGGGGTGGCGCTGGGCCAGAGTGGCAAAATCCAGATCAAGGTAGATGAGAATGTCGGGGCGCGTGAGGCGCTGCCACATATAGGGCACGTAGGAATGTTCCTGGGCCGGTTGGCGCACGTTGTAGCCGGCGGCGCGTAGGGCGCTGCCCAGAGTGCTTTTGCCAGACGCGCATGGGCCAACCAGGGCGATGCGGGGGGATTCTGACGCGGTGTCGGGCATGGTTAGTTGAGGGGCATGTGGACTTCCAGCCGCCGGATGTCGTTCTGGGCGTGGGGCAGCACGGCCGTTACCAACACACTGATGTCGTCTTTTGGACGGCCGTGTTCAATTGCCAGGGCCTCTTCCAACAGGGTATCGGCAATGGTGCGCGGCGACCAGATGCCCGTCCCCAACATGCGCGCCACAGCGGCCAGCGGATCGTACAAATGGCTGCCGCTGGGGCTGCCGGCATGGCGCAGTCCATCGGTAAACACCACAATCAACACCCTTTCTTCGATGGGAATTTCGGTGATGACCGGCTTGGTGTTCTGGCGCACCCCCACACTTTGCGAAGGTTCGTCCAGCAGGTATAGACCGGCGGTTGGCGTGTGGACAATTACCGGGGCTTCGTTGTTGCGCGAGATGACAAAGGTCTTGGTGCGGGCGTCGGCGGAGAGAATGTTGAGGGTGGAGCTGACTTTGCCGCCGCGATAGGTGTAGAGGTAGTCGTGGGCCGCGCGGGCGGCGGCGCCATCGCGCACGCCCTCGGCCAGCAGTTGGATGGCTTTGCGGGCGACGACGTTGCTGATGGCTTTGGCCGATTTGCCGCTGCGCTGCCCGTCGGCCAACACCAGGGAGATACCCCCATGCGGCCGTTCGATCATTTCCAGAGTATCGCCGCTCTCGCTGGAGGCGTATTTACTGATTTTGGCGACGGCAAATTGTACGTCCATGCGTTATTGTCCTTGTGTGAAATCAAGGTGGATTATAAGCAAGGTGGCGGAAGTTTCAAAGCAAGGACATCTTCACCGCCACCCGCTTAATAATGCGCCAGACTGCCATCCACCCGCGCCCGGTCTACGGCGAAACGGAACAAAAACAGCGACAGCGGAAACAGAACCAGACAAAACAACAGCAGGGCCAGCATATCCCCAGCCAACTCGGCCCAGGACGCGCCCGTTAGCAAAGCGGCGCGCATTGCCCGCATGGAATAGGTGATGGGCAGCAGCCCGGCGATGAGTTGCAGCCAACCGGGCAAAATCGCCACCGGGTAAAAGACGCCACCCACCAGATTCGCCAGATTGGCAAACAGCCCGGTAATCGGCTCGCCCCGCTTAATGACCATGATGATGCCGGCCGTCAGGATGCCAATGCTGGCAAAGGCGACCACCGACAGCAGTAAAATCAGCAGCGCCGCCGGGAAATTGGCCCGGCTCAGGTCTAGGCCCAACAGCAGCACGCCAATCACCAGATACACAAGCACCCGAAAAGTGGTGTAGACATAGCTCCAGGCGGCCGATCCCACCACAATCCAGGCGACGGGCACGGGGGTCATCATCATCGCCTCCAGCGTGCCGGTGGTTTGCGATTGGCGCAGAGCGTCGGCGAAGCCGGTCAGCCCGGTGCTGAAGTAGCCGCCCAGAGCAATGCCGATGATGACAAACGAGAAATAGTCGCCGTTGTACAAATCCAGGTTGGGGCCAGCGATGGCGTTGATGAATTGCGACAAGAAAAAGAAGACCAGGGCGCGCAGCAAAATACCGCCAATGCTCACCACAAACGCCAGCCGGTAGCTGACCTCGGTGTAGAAGTCGCGGGCGAGGAAGGACCAGAGGAGGTTTGATGGTTTGAAGGTTGGTTGGTTGATCATTGTTCCACACTCCGTACTTCGCGTTCCGCGCTTTCCGTTGTGTAGTGGGCGAATACTTCTTCCAGGCTGGGGGGTGTGGCGGTGATGGCCTGGATGGGGATGGCCTGTTGGCGCAGGTGGTCTAGCACGGCTGTTAACACCCCATCCTCTTCCCCCGCCCGAAACACAACCTGGCCCGGTTCCGGCATCGTTATACCCGGGACCAGCGCGCGGAGTTGGTCTGGCACGGCCGTTCCCGCTCCCTGCCCTTCACCCATCTGCACGGTATATAACCGCTGCGGCCGTAATTCGCGGCGCAAATCGGCCGGGCGGCCAATGGCCTGGATACGGCCGTGATGCAGCAGCGCCACCCGGTCGCACAACTTTTCCGCCTCGGCCAGGTCATGGGTGATGAGAAAAATCGTCAATCCCTGCCCGGCCATCAGGCGCAGCAGCAGCGCGTGCAGCCGGTTGGTGGCCGTGGGGTCCAGGCTGCGGCTTGGTTCATCGAGAAACAGAAGGCGCGGCCGGTGCAGCAGGCTGCGGGCGATGGCTAAACGCTGGCGCATCCCGCTGGAAAAATTGCTAAAGCGCCGGTCGGCTACGTCCAGCAAATCCACATCGGTCAGTACCTCGGACACGCGGTTGGCGGCGGCACGGCCGTGCAGCCCGTGCATCGCCGCAAAAAAGCTCAGGTTGCGCCGCGCCGACAGCCGCCAGAAAAAGCTGCGCTCGTCGGACACCACCAGCCCGACGGCGGCGCGAATCGCCAGCGTGTCTTGCAGCGCATGGCCGACGACCTGGCCGCGCCCGCTGCTGGGCATAATCAGCGTACAGAGCATCTTGGTGAGGGTGGTTTTGCCCGCGCCGTTGGGTCCCAGCAGGCCAAACAGTTCCCCCTGCGGCACTGTAAGGGAGATGCCAGAGACGGCCGTTACCGGCGTTGGCCGCGTCACCCGCCGCCAACCCTGAGGCGGTTCATAAATTTTGCTGAGTTGTTCGGTTTCGATGATTGCGTTCATGATCGGGATCAATCGTAAATCGCAAATCGTTAATCGTCAATCGCTAATTGGTACACAGCCGCGGTAGGCAATACGAGGGCAATGAATGTACAGTTAGAAGCGGCAGATAATAAGGGCTTTTTACGGCCGTTCTGGTTAAAATTCTTACTGGAGCGGCCAAAAGCCAACAACGTATTTTCAAACTATCATAACGATGTGGCAATAAATACAGAGCGACAAAAGCTTCACACGCTTTTGCCGTTTCTTTTGGCGCGATAAGAACCCTATGATGCTAAGAACTCGCTGGCGCAAAGTCGGCCTAGACTTGTGGAGCAACAAAGTCCGCACCTTGTTGGTGGTGGCGGCGATTGCCGTGGGTGTGTTTTCCGTCGGTTTGGTGGCCACCGGCCAGCATATCTTGCTGCGCGAACTCAACCGCGACTATTTGTCGTCGCAGCCGGCTTCGGCCACGTTGTATACCTCGCCCGTAGATGAGGAGATGATCAAGGGAATAGCGGCCATGCCGCAGGTGGCTGCCGCTGAAGGGCGGCGCTCGCTGCGTGTGCAGGCCCAGGTGGGGCCGAACCAATGGCGCGATTTACTGTTAACGGCCGTGCCCGACTTCCAAACCTCCCAACTAGACATCATCACCCCGGTGGACGGCCAATGGCCGCCGCGCAAGCAAGAACTGCTGGTGGAGGCCCTCTCGCTCGATTTTCTCCGCGCCGAACTCGGCGATACTCTCCTGGTGGAACTGGCCGATGGCACACACAAAGAGCTTGAGCTGGTCGGTTCCGCCCACGACAGCCACGTGCCCAACGCCCAGATCACCAACAACGCCTTCGGCTATGTCACCCCGGAGACGATGGAATCGCTGGCAATGGGCCGATTCTACACCGAAGTCCGTTTCACTGTTACCGAAAACAGCAACGATAAGACCCACATTCAGGCTGTCGCCGACGCGGTAAAGGATAAGCTGGAAAAAAGTGGGCGTGAAGTCTATAGTATGCGCGTGCCCAATCCCGGCGAACATTGGGCGCAAGAAGTCATCGAGACGTTGGTGCTGCTCATCGGCGTGTTTGGCGTGTTGATTTTGTTTTTGTCCGGCTTCCTGGTCATCAACACGATTTCCGCGCTGCTCAGCCAACATACCCGGCAAATCGGTGTGATGAAGTTGGTGGGGGCCAGGCGTCGCCAGATTATGGCAATGTATATGGTGACGGTGCTGGCTTACGGCCTGATGGCTTTGCTGGTGGGGATGCCGTTGGGCATTGGCTTTGCCCAATACCTGATCAAAGATTTTGTCAGTGGGCTGCTCAATTTCCAGGTCGCCAGTCTGCAGGTTCCCGCCTCTATTTTGCTGCTGCAAGTGGCCGTGGGGCTGTTGGTTCCGCTGTTGGCGGCGCTGTGGCCGGTGTTGAACGGCGTGCAAGTGACCACCCACAAAGCGCTGAACAGCCTGGGCATTAGCCAGGGGTATAACAAGGGATTGGTGGAGCGCTGGTTTACGGCGTTTCAGGAGTGGCTGCCGGTGCAGCGGCCGCTCATCATCTCCTTGCGCAACACGGTGCGGCGCAAAGGGCGGCTGGCTCTGACGCTGACCACCCTGATCCTGGGCACGGCGCTGTTTATCGCCGTCCTCAGCGTGCGTGATTCGGTGCAGGCCACTGTAGACAGCTTTTTGCGCTTCCACCAGTATGATGTACGCCTTAACTTTGATCGCCCCCATCGTTTGGCGCAAATCGAGCAAATTGCCTGGCAAACGCCGGGCGTGGTAGCCGTGGAAGGTTGGACCACTGCCTCGGCGCAGCGCGTGCGGCCCGATGGCACAGACAGCGACGCCATCAGCCTGCAAGCTGCGCCGGTGGATTCGGCGTTGATGGACCCGCCGCTGGAAGACGGCCGTTGGCTGCAACCCACCGACCGCTATGCCATCGTCGTCAACACCGACTTTATGGCCGATGAACAGGACGTTCAGCTAGGCGAGATGGTTACGCTGACTATGAACGGCCGTGAAAACAACTGGCAAGTTGTCGGCGTGGTGCGCAGTACGGCCGCCGGCCCCGGCGTCTATGTCTCCGACAGCGATTACGCTTACATCACGCGCAGCATCGGCCAGGCCAACAGCGTGCGTGTCGTTATTGCCCAGCATGACCTGAAAAGCCAGGAGGATACGGCCGTACTCCTTTCCACGAGCTTCCAAAACGCCGGTCTGCGTATCGCCGGCAGCCGCACCACCGAAGAGATCCGCCAACAAGCCGACTTCCAATTCAACATTGTTGTCGGTTTCCTGGTGATGATGGCTGGCCTGCTGGCGATGGTCGGCGGGCTGGGTCTGACAACCACCATGAGCATCAATGTGCTAGAGCGCATCCGCGAAATTGGCGTGCTGCGGGCCATCGGCGCTTCCGATGGCTCTGTGCGCCTTATTGTCATGGCCGAAGGCGTCCTCATTGGCTGGCTCAGTTTTGCGGGCGGCAGCTTGCTGGCTGTACCGTTTAGCCGTATCCTCAGCCAGCAGGTGGGCGTGGCTTTATTGGGCTTTCCGCTGGACTATACGTTCTCGGTCAGTGGTATGGTATTGTGGTTTGTGATCATTAGCATCCTGGGAGCAGCCGCTTCATTAGGCCCGGCACGCAACGCATCCCGTTTAACCATCCGTGAAGTTTTGGCATATGAGTAGCGGCGCCAGAAGGTCAACTTTTAGCAAAAGTTGACCTTCTATTGTCCACGTCAAGGTATTTATGTTTAGCAAACTGTTTCAAAAGAGTAATGGTACGGCCGTTAGCCGCAATGGCTACACGCCCACCCACCTGATTGATTTACACCAGGTTGTCAAAACCTATCACACGCCCGCCGGTGACTTTTTGGCGCTGAACGGCGTGGATCTGCAAATAGACAGAGGCGAATTTGTCAGCGTGGTGGGCAAATCTGGCAGCGGCAAATCCACGTTGATTAACATGATTACCGGCATTGATCGGCCATCCACAGGCAGCATATACGTTGGTGATCAGGCCATCCACCACCTGGGCGAAGGCCCCATGGCCGAGTGGCGCGGCCGCAATCTGGGCGTCATTTTTCAATTTTTCCAACTGCTGCCCATGCTTTCCTGCCTGGAAAACATCATGCTGCCGATGGACTTCCGCAACCGCTACACGCCCCGAGAGCGTAAGGAACGCGCGCTCCATTTGCTCGAACAGGTAGAAATGGCCGAACACGCCTACAAACTACCTTCGGAAGTTTCCGGCGGGCAGCAGCAGCGCGTGGCTATCGCCCGCGCCCTGGCCAACGACCCACCCATCCTGACGGCCGATGAACCAACCGGCAACCTGGATTCTAAAACGGCCGATTCCATCTTCCGCCTGTTTGAGAGCCTGGTAGCCGATGGCAAAACCATCCTCATGGTGACGCACGACAACGAGCTGGCAAACCGGGTTAATCGCACCATCACCCTGGCCGATGGCGAGATTGTGGACGAGGTAAGCCATTAAACAAACGAGCCGCCGTCAACCGAAGTCCGCATCCCGTTTTCCGTCAGCGCTTACCAAAGGCAGCGCCTTACGGAATACGGAATACAGCTTACGGATTACCGAATACCAAATACCGAATACCTAACACCAGGAGTATCTTATGAATGTAAAGCGCGCCGCCATTGGCGTCATGGTAATTGTTGTTTTGTTGGTAGCTGGCTATTTTGCTTACCAACAATTCCTGGTTCCTGAACCGGAAGAAGCAGCAGCAGCGGCCGCAGCAACGGCCGTTATAGACCCCAACCTGATCAACATCCAGACCAATCTGGACCAGGTGATAGCCGAAGGGCGGCTGACGCCCCTAAAAAACGCGACCCTCTCTTTTCAATCCGGCGGTCAATTGGCCGAGGTGCTGGTGTCTGAAGGTGACGTGGTCGAGAGCGGCGCGGCGCTGCTGCGCCTGGACACGACCGATGAGCAGTTGGCTGTCATCCAGGCCGAAGCCGCCCTGACCCAGGCCAACGCCAATCTGACGACGGCCAACGCCGGGCTGCTGTCTGCCCAAACCGGCGTCCAGGCGGCCGATGTGGCCGTGGAAGCGGCCGAAGCCAGACTGGCGCTGGTGCTGACCGGCCCGTCTGCTGCCCAGCTTGCCATCAGCGAACAAGGCGTCCGTCTGGCCGAGGCGGGCATTAACCAGGCGGCGGGCGGCCGGGCGCTGGCGCTGCAAGGCGCGACGAGCGCCGAAATTCAGGCGGCTGAAGCGCGGTTGGCCGCCGCCCAGGCCCAATACCTGGCGGCGCAAAAGCAGTTCGAGCCGTTGGCGCAAAACGCCGATGCCGACGCCGCAGCGCGTGAACAGGCGCGGCTGCAATTGAACGCGGCGCAAGCCAATGTGAACGCCGCCCAGGCTGCTTTAAACGAATTACGCGCCGGTCCTATTGCCGCCGAACAAACGGCGGCCAACAGCTCTGTCGCCGCCGCCACCAACCAGCGGGACGCGGCGCAGTCGCAGTTGGCGCTGCTGCAGTTGGGGGCCAGCCCGGAACAGGTCGCCGTTACCCAGGCGGCGGTGGTTGAGGCGCAAAATCGGGCGGCCGAGGCAGCGCTGCGGGTGGTTCAGGCAGAAACGGCCGTCACCCAAGCGGAAACGGCCGTTCTCGAAGCCGAGATCGCCGTCACTGCCGCCCAGACCGCGTTGGCAAAACGCACCCTCACAGCCCCCTTTGCCGCCACAGTTGCGGCCATCAATGTCAAAGAAGGGCAGATAGTCTCGGCCGGCGCGCCGCTGCTGCTCCTGGCCGATTTTGGCGGCTGGCAGGTGGAAACCACCGATCTGTCCGAAGTCAGTGTGGTTGCTATTCGTAAAGGCTTTGCCGCTGATGTGACCATAGACGCCTTCCCCGGCCAAACGCTGCCGGCAACCATTGTGGACATCGCCTCTGTTTCCGACGTGGTGCGCGGCGACGTAACCTACCGGGTGACGTTGGACCTGGAGAACAGCGCCGATCTGCCGCTGCGTTGGGGCATGACCACCTTTGTGAGCGTTGATACGCAGCAATGATGGTCTGTCTGGTGTCAAACGTCACTCGTCAGGCAGTTGTTTGGCCGCCTGACGCCTGATCAACATTCCTGAAAGACCTCGAATATCTTAGGACAACAAGTCATGAATAAAAAACGTCTTCTTTTTACATGTTTAGCGGTGCTGGCGCTGAGTCTGGTGGCTGCGGCTAAACCACAGTGGGGGCGGGCAACGGCCGTTGCCGCCGCACAAGAACCCATTCAGGTTGTCGCCCAAACCAGTGGCGCGCAGGTAAACGCCGAAGGCCAGATTGAGCCTCTCTTTTACGTGGACCTGGCCTTCCAGATGGGAGGGCAGGTAGCCGAGATATTGGTCAGCGAAGGCGACCAGGTGGCCGCCGGCGACCCGCTCATTCGGCTGGATGCAGCCCAGGCGGAGTTGGCTTTGCAGCAGGCCCAGGCCCGGCTTGGCTCTGCCCAGGCTGCTGTGACTCTGGCGCAAAATCAAAAAGTCCTGGCCGAGGCGGCCATCCAGACGGCCGAATCGCAGGTGGCGGCGGCCGAGGCCAATCTGACCCTGGTGCAGGCTGGCCCTCGGCCCGAAGAGATCGCCGCGGCGCAAAGCAATCTGGCGGCGGCGCAGGCGGCTGTGAACCAGGCGGTTGGGCAGCGCGACACAGCGCTGAACAACGTGGGAACCAGCGCCCAAATCAGCGGCGCCGAAGCCCAGGTGGCGGCGGCTGCCGCCCAGGTGCGTGCCCTGGAAGAACAATACGACGACATTTTGACCACCTGTATCAACACACCCAGTGGTGAAATTTGCCCGTTGTATGGCACGGTTGAAGAAACCACGCGGGCGCAGTTGGAAGCCGCGCGCCTAAATCTGGCGGCGGCCCAGGCCACGCTGGACGCTTTGCAGGCTGGCCCTACGGCGGCGCAGTCGCAGGCCGCGCAGGGAGGTGTGGGCATCGCCATCGCCAATCGGGATTTGGCCCAGGCGCAGTTGGATTTGCTGCTGGCCCCGGCATCGGCGGAAGAGGTCGCGATTGCGGAAGTGGGGGTGCGGCAGGCGCAGGTGGGGGTTGAAGGGGCGCGAACGGCCGTTACCCAGGCTGACGCCGCCATCGCCCAGGCGGAAGCGGTGGTGGCCCAGGCGGAAGCGGGCGTGGCCGCTACCCAAGCCGTGTTGGACCGGATGACGCTGCGGGCGACGTTTACCGGCACGGTTTCGCGCATCAATACCAACCTGGGCGAACTGGTTGGCGGAGGCATTCCGGTGGTAACGATGGCCGATTTTTCCGGCTGGCAGGTGCAGACCAGCGACCTCACTGAACTGGACGTGGCTTTTGTGACTGTGGGGGATACGGCAACGGTGACATTTGACGCCATTCCAGGCGAAGCCGTGCGCGGTGTGGTGAGTAACGTGGCTCTGGTGGCCGGGCTGGCGCGGGGTGATGTGGTGTTTGAGGTGACGATTGATCTGGATGCTGCGCCGAATTTGCCGCTGCGCTGGGGCATGACGGCCGTGATCAACATTGAAAGCTAACCCGGCGCCGCTTGTCATAATCACCGGATAATTTCATTGCTTCAAAACGCCCGTCAGTAGCGTATAATACCAGGGTATTCTTATAAGTTGGTCTGGACTTTAGGAGGTTATGGTGAGTAAAAATCTGGTTGTTATCGCATTTGATTCTGAAGAAAAAGCGGAGCAGGTTGTTGTTACTTTAAAGGAATTGGAGAGCCAATCCTTCATCAATCTGGAAGATATCGCCATCGTTGTGAAAGACAGCAACGGAAAAGTATCCATCAAGAATGCCATGGAAAAAACGGTGAAGCAGGGCGCTGCCTTTGGCGGTTTTTTGGGCATGTTCCTGGGTATGCTGTTTCTTGTGCCGGTTGGTGGGCTGCTGGCCGGGGCCATTGGTGGGGCGGTTGTTGGCAAATTGTCGGACACCGGAGTAGACAAAGAGTTTGTCAATGAGGTATCGGAGGCGCTTCAGCCGGGTAAGTCGGCGTTGTTTATTGTGCTGCAATCGGCGAATGCGGAAGTGGCGCTGGCCGCTTTACGGCCGTATGAAGGTAAGGTTTTACAGACCACCCTGTCGTCGAACGTGGAAGAACAGCTCAAACGCGCCTTAGGCGATCAGAGTTAGGCGCGGATATAATGCAATGAAACAAAAGAAGGAGAGGCAACGGCCGTTGCCTCTCCTTCTTTTGCTTTGTCCGGGAACATTAGAATGAGTTGGGCACAAAACTAATAATCAGGGACAAAACCATGCTCAGGGCAATGACGACGCCCAAAACCATCAACACTTTTTCAGAAAACGTGCGACGCCGTTTTCTAGCCACTTTTTTTGTCATAATTCAAATCTCTCCTCATAAATCTCATTTCAACCCCTGAGTATAACACAAACGGGTATCGCTTTTGTACAACTTCAACTATTTCTAATCTGCCAACAGCCAGTCTCTCTGGAAGGGTTTGGGCTGTGGTTTATTTACCAGCGTTAGAAGATGGCCGAACGGGGCCGGTTATGGTTGCCCCCTCTTGCCAGATCGGTATAATCTCTGGTGAACAATTTACTGATAAACCTTCGGGGCAGGGCGAAATTCCCGACCGGCGGTAAGGCTGCGCAAGCCAAGCCCGCGACCCGGTCTGATTGACAGGCGTCAATGAAACCGGTTGATCTGGCGAGATTCCAGAGCCGACAGTACAGTCTGGATGGGAGAAGGTTGACCATGCGGTTGTGGTTTCCTCTGGGATGCTGCGCCGTCAATTTGCTGTGCGGCGGCCGCGGGTCTGTGGCCTTTTGCGGCGAGTTGACCGGTGGATGGGGAAACGGCCGTATGCCCTTTGCGCATTCCTTCCCTCCTGCCCCGTATCTGTCAACCGATTCATCGAGGGCATTGTGCGTCCGTTACGGAGTGGCCCAACTGGCTAACTCTTCTCATCTCATTTTCGTTTCTGCTGGCTGCCTGGCGTTTGCTGGTGGTGTGGGGTGGTTATCCGAGTTTTATCTTGCCAGACCCGGTGGACGTGGCGCGGCAGTTTGTGATTGTAGCCGCCGACGGCCGTCTTTTGCGCCACAGCCTCATCACCATCAGCGAAGTCA
Organism: Candidatus Leptovillus gracilis; assembly: GCA_016716065.1. Taxonomy (NCBI): domain Bacteria; kingdom Bacillati; phylum Chloroflexota; class Ardenticatenia; order Promineifilales (SeqCode); family Promineifilaceae (SeqCode); genus Candidatus Leptovillus; species Candidatus Leptovillus gracilis. The sequence goes on from JADJXA010000007.1 coordinate 196,195, forward strand.
TCCCCGGCCTGCTTATTGGCTTTGGCGTGGCCCTGCCATTGGGCTACCTGCTGGCAAAATCCCCCCTGGCCGAACGCCTCATCTCCCCTTATCTCATCGCCTCGCAAGCCATTCCCATCATCGCCATCGCCCCACTGCTGACCATTTGGATTGCCTCCACTTATTGGTCGCGGGTGTTGGTGGCGGTTTTGGTCGTCTTCTTCCCGGTGCTAATCAACGTCATCGCCGGGCTGCGTTCTGTGCCCCCGGAATTGTATGATCTGATGCGCGCCCTCAAGTCCACGCCGTCGCAAATTTTTATAAAACTGGAATTTCCGGCGGCGCTGCCCATCATCCTGACCGGTCTGAAGGTTGGGGCCACGCTGTCGGTGATTGGGGCGTTGGTGGGCGAATTTGTGCAGCCCAAAAGCCAGGGACTCGGGTTTCTGCTGGTAACGGCGCGGTATCAGTTCAAAACCGACCTGGTTTTTGTGATTTTACTAACCCTGGCGGCCATCGCCCTGTCGTTGTATGGGCTGGTGGCTTTGATTGAAAAGCGTGTTTTACGCTGGCAAAAATGACGAGAGGTAAAACAAATGCGTACAAAAGTGATGGTTATGATTTTACTGCTGACGACGATGCTGGCGGGGTGCGCCGGTGGGGGGGGCGGGGAGGAAACGGCCGTCCTCACCCAAATCCGCCTGCCAATGGGGTTTATCCCCGATCCTCAATACGCCCCTTTGTACGTGGCGACCAACAAAGGTTACTACGCTGAGGAAGGGCTGGAAATCGAATTTGATTACAGCTTCGAGACAGATGGCATCGCCCTGGTGGGAGCCAATCAACTGCCGCTGGCAATTGTCAGCGGCGAGCAAGTAATTTTGGCGCGGGCGCAGGGGCTGCCGGTGGTCTACGTGACGGAGTGGTTCCAGCAATATCCCATTGCCATCGTCAGCAAGGCGGCGGCCAACATTGTGACGCCGCAAGATTTGGTCGGCCGCCGCGTGGGGCTGCCCGGCTTTTGGGGCGCCAGCTACGTGGGCTACGTGGGGCTGCTTGCGGCCAATGGTCTGGCGCAGACCGACGTGAACGCCAGCGACATCGGTTTTAACCAGCTTGAATCGCTGCTGGCCGACCAATCGGAAGCGGTAGTGGTGTATATCAACAATGAACCGGTGCAGTTGGCGGCGCGGGGCGAAGCGGTGAATGTGATTGAGGTGGCCGATTATATTGACCTGGTAGCTAACGGTATCATCACCAACGAGACGACGTTGGCGAATAACCGCCATTTGGTGGATGGGTTTGTGCGGGCTACGCTGCGCGGCCTGGCCGATACGCTGGCCGACCCGGAGGCGGCGTTTGCCATTAGCAAACAATATGTCGAAGGGCTGGAAGACGGCCGTTACCCCGTCCTTATCGCCTCTATGGATTTATGGCGCGCTGAGACGCTGGGGCTGACCAATGCCGCCTCCTGGCAGCGCACCCAAGACATTCTGCTGGAAATGGGCTTTCTGGATGCGCCGCTGGACAACCTGGCCGCAGCCTATACCAATGATGTGGTGTTGGGATTGACAATTGACGATTGACGGGGCGAAGCCGTCGCGCAGCGACATTGACGATTGCTCCTGAGCTTGCCAAAGGATTGGCGATTTTTTGATGAATGATTCTTGCTTTCTGGCTGCCGAGCAAATTAGCTATGCGTTTCCGAATGGTGACGGCCGTCTCATTTTGGACCGTGTGTCGCTGGAAATTGCGCCGGGGGCGTTTGTGGTGTTGGTGGGGCCGTCGGGAGTGGGCAAGTCTACGCTGCTGCGTATTTTGGGTGGGCTGCTGCCGCCGGGTGGTGGGCAAATGTGGACCAACGGCCGTCCCGGTCAGATTCACGACGAGCCGGGAGCCGCTATGCCGCTGGGCATTGTCTTCCAGCGCGACAACCTGATGCCCTGGCGCACGGTGTACGAAAACGTGGCGCTGCCGCTGGAGTTACAAGGGGTGTACGGCCGTGCTGCCCACGATCGCGTCGGGCAGATGTTGGACCTGGTAGGGCTGGCCGGTGAAGCCGCAGACTATCCGGCGCAGCTTTCTGGCGGCATGGCGCAGCGCGTGGCCCTGGCGCGGGCGCTGGTCCACAAACCCTTGCTGCTGCTGTTGGACGAGCCGTTTGGCGCGCTGGATGCCCTGACACGAGAGCGTATGGGTCAAGAACTGCTGCGCATCTGGCAGGCCAACCCGGTGACGGTGTTTATGGTGACTCACAGTATTGCCGAGGCGGTATTTCTGGCCGATGAGGTGCTGGTGATGGGCCGGGCGGAAGGGGAACCGGCGACTATCACCCACCGCTTTGCCATTCAACTCGCCCGCCCACGCCGGTTCGAGATACAACGCACGGCCATTTTTCAGGATTACGTAACGGCCGTGCGTGAAGCGATAAGTGGATAGCTGCAAGCTGTTAGCTTGCTGTTGGTGGTTGGTTGGTTGGTTTTCGTTTGCCGCGCCGCCAGCGGACGATGAGCCACAGCGGCAGCCCAACCAGCAGCGCCAGGGGCAGCAGGAAGATAACCAGCCAGATAAGGGCAGAGATGAGGAACTGCACGGCCGTAATCAACGACTCCAGCGCCGATTTAGCAATGCCTTGGGGCTGCCAACTGCCAATGGCAATCGGCTGATTCAGCTCATCCGGCGTCAGATGCACCGAAATGGTAGAAAAAGTGGCCGATTGGCTGAGGTACTGCATCCGCCCTTTGATAACTTCAATCTCCCCTTCCAGGCGGCTCAATTCCTGGTTCACCGCCAGCGCTTCCTCTACGTTTCGGGTTTCATCCAGAAACGCGCGCACGCGCACGGCCGTAGCCTCCAAATTATCCAAACGCGCCGTCAGGTCCACATACTCCTCGGTCACGTCCTGTCCAGAAACAGATTCCTGGCGCACCTGTAGCGCCAGCGCCTTAATCGCTTCCGTAGCGCCGACAAACCCAACCGATGGCACACGCACCATAATGTCACCGGTTTTGGCCGTCTCGCTGTATTGATAGACGCTGCTGCTGACTACCCACCCACCATTTTCTTCCGCCATGCGACCAATCGTGGCAATCGCCTCTTCGGTATCCGCCACAACAATGTTTAAATCGGCCACGCGAATGATCAATCGTTCTTGCGGCAGGCTGGTTTGGCTGTTAGCCACCTGGCCGCTCGCCGTATCAAAAAAAGCCACGCCGCCTTCATCGTAAGGATATGACTCGGCGGCCGGCATTTGCGCCGGCGCGGGCTCTGCTGTATTTCTGGACGATTCAGCCGCACTGGCACAGCCCACCAGAAGAACAACGAATAAAAATAGGGGGATACAATTTTTCCAGGTCATCATGAGCCTCCTTGTTGGTTATGGCTCATAAACGTTTCATCGAGGGGTTTAGTTCCCAGGGGCAACAAAACAGGTTGGCTCACAAGCCAAATTCCAATCGTTTAATCAGGCGAGTGGGAATGCCATACTGGCGCATTTTGTCTTGGGTGACGGCAACGGGGTAACTGACCCGCTTGAACTGCCAGACCAGCTTGTCGGTATCTAAAAAGGCATAAGCCGCCCGCGGGTCAGAATCACGCGGCTGCCCCACACTGCCGGGGTTGATGATCAGACGATGCTTGTCTAAAAGCTGATCGGTGTCGTAATCCGGTCTGTGAAACGTGATGGTGTGGGCGTCGCTTTCTTCATAGATGACCGGGACGTGGGTATGGCCTACCAGACAATAAGGCGTTTCGAAATGTTCAAAATTGATGGCCGCCGTGTATGGATCAAGAATGTATTCCCACACCGGTTGGCGCGGGCTGGCATGGGCCAGGGTAAAGGGAGGCTCTACGCGCAAAGCCGGCAGCGCATCCAGGTAATCATGGGTATCGGTGCTGATGGCTGAGCGTGTCCATTGAATGGCGATCTGCGCTTCCCGGTTGAAGTTCTGAATGTCTAACTTGCCCAGCACCGCCCAATCGTGGTTGCCAGACAGGCTGATATGTTCATGCTCGCGCAGCAAGGCGACGCATTCGTTAGGGTCTGGTCCATACCCGATCAAATCCCCCAGGCACCAAATCAGATCCCATTGCCCATTGGCATCGGCCAGGACCGCTTCAAACGCCGCGAGATTGGCATGAATGTCTGAGATGATGAGTACTCGCATAAATTCGGCCTCTCTTATTGCCACATAAACAGCACAATCATACCATGATTAGCCAGGCAAGGTATAATAATTTGCGGTGGTTATGAACCGTGTATGAGGAACCAACAAACCAACAAGTCGCGCCAGAGCAGCGACTATTTCGAGGACTCATGAACAACGAACAGAGCGCGATTGGCTATATTATCGGCGGTGGATTGAAGGAGGGCTTTCGCATTCGGCTGACTGTGCCGGCCGACCAGGTGCAGGAAGGCAGCTTTTTGGTGTGCGATAACGGCCGTTTCCGTTACTACGGCCTGGTCACCGATTTGCAACTGGGCGCCACCGACCCCCGCTTCGCCGACGAAAAAACCGACCGGATGCACCCCGCCATCCAGGCAGCCCTCCTGGGCAAAACCCTCTACACCACCCTGGAAATGTACCCCACGCTGCTCATGGATCGCGGCCCGGAAGACCCCCACGATTACCTTGCCTGGCAAGAGCGCGTGCAGCGCGGCGAAGAGACGCCCGGCCCAAAACCGGTCAAAACCGTGCCCGCCCACCATGCGGCCGTGCGCCCGGCCAACGAAGCCGACGTCGCCCAAATTTTCGGCGAAGAAGGCCCCGGCGTCTTCCACATCGGCAATACCATCGAGCAGGGGTACAAAGTGTGCCTGGACCTGAACAAATTTGTCAAGCGCAGCAGCGGCATCTTCGGCGCGACGGGCACGGGCAAGAGCTTCCTGACGCGCATGGTGCTGGCCGGGTTGATGAAGGAAGACGTGGCCGCTGCCCTGGTTTTCGACATGCACAATGAATACGCCTTCGACGACGCCGACACCGACCGCGATACCCGTGTGCGCGGCCTGAAATCGTTGTTTGGCGGCAAGGTGCAGGTGGCGGCTCTGGGCGCGGGGGCGCAGGTGCGCGGCCATTCGCCTGATTTTACCCTGGAACTGGCCCTGACCGATTTCCAGACCAGCGATATTTTGCTGCTGTCGGAGGCGTTGAACCTTACGGATACGGCCGCCGTCACCCTGAACGCCCTGGAACGCGCCTTTGGGCAAACGTGGTTTAGCGAATTTATGAAATTGGAGCCGGGTGCGGTGGATGTGGACCCGGACAGCGGTAAAACCTTCCCAGCCGACAATTCGGTGGCTGCCTGGGCGCGGCAAAACAATGTCCATGAGAAAGCGGCGGAGGCGCTGCACCGCAAGTTGCAGCTCATTTATGACCGCAAGTATGTCACGGCCAATCCGGCCGGCGACCCGGTGCGGGCGATTATTGATAAGCTGGAAAACGGCCGTCACGTCATCCTCGGCTTTGGCGAATACGACAACGACCTGGACTACCTGCTGGTCTCCAACATTCTCACGCGCAAAATCCGCCAACAGTGGGTGAAGAAAACGGAAGACCACAAAACATTGGGCATGGCCGCGCCACGGCCGCTGCTCATCGCCATCGAAGAAGCCCACAAGCTGCTCAATCCCCAACTGGCCGGGCAAACCGCTTTTGGCATCATCGCCCGCGAACTGCGCAAATACTTTGTCACGCTGCTGGTGGTGGACCAACGGCCGTCGGGCATAGACGACGAGATCATGTCCCAATTGGGCACACGCATCACCGGCTGGTTGGGCGACGAAGACGACATCCGCGCCGTGCTTACCGGGCTGGCGGGGCGGGACCAACTGCGCGGCATGTTGGCCCGTTTACAAGAGAAGGAAGAGGTGCTGCTGCTTGGTTGGGGCGTCAAAATGCCCATCCCGGTCAAATCGCGCCGTTACGATGAACGTTTTTACGACGCCATCAAGGGGCGCAAGGAAAGCCAGCCACGCAGCAGCCTGACGGCCAAATCCCTGGACGACCTCAACGACGACTTGTTTGGTTGAGATGGGTGGTTAAATCTGGAAGCCGCCCCGGTAGGGGATCACTTTGTAGCTGAAGTCCAGCACGAAACGAGACAGTTCATCATTCACGGCCGTCCAGCTTTCGCTGGTCAACACCTGGTTCATGGTTTCCAGGTCTTCACACACGAAGCCGATCAGTCGGTTGGGCGCCGCGCCATAGGCTGTATGCCATGCTTCGCTCATTTGCAAGCCCATAGATTGCAAAATGGGCACATAGCGACCCATTACAAACTGGTAATATTCTTGCATGGCTTCCGGTTTCACTTCATAGCTCAACAAGAGCTTGTAGCCTAATATTTTTTCTTTCATGGTTTACTCCAGCTCCCTGGTAATATTAGCCGATGGTATGGTAAAGGCAAATGCACTGCCCTGTCCATACACACTGTGAAACCGGATTCCGCCGCCTTGCGCTTCCACCATTTTTTTGACAATAGACAGGCCCAAACCCCAACCAACCTGCTCACGCACCGCCTCGTCTTCGGCGCGGAAAAACTGGGTGAACAGCCGGGCCTGGTTTTCTTCGGAGACGCCAATGCCGTTGTCTTGGACGGCTATTTCCACACACCCCTCTTGTGGTTGGACGTGGATGGTGATACGGCCGTACGCCGGCGTATATTTATGGGCATTGCTCACCAGATTGGTAAGTACCTGGCTGATGCGGCGTGGGTCGGCGGATACGGCCGTGTTCCCCTCCGCCACGACCACTTCCAGCGACTGCTCCCGCGCGGTTAGCTGCTGCCGAAAATTATCCGCCACTTCCTCCACTACCTCTCGCGCATCAAAAACCGCCATCTCAAACTGCATACGGCCGCTTTCCATATGGTTAATGTCCGACAAATCCCGAATCAGCACACTCATGCGCTCCAGATTGCGCTTGATCACGCCCAAAAACTGCTTTTGCTGCTCGTTCAATTCACCGGTCATGCCGCTCATAATCAGGTCGGTATACCCTTTGATAGAGGTCATCGGCAGGCGCAGTTCGTGCGTCACCACGGAAACAAAGTCACTCTTGGCCTTATTGGCCGCCTGAATCGCTTCATACAGCCGCGCATTTTTTATGGCGACGGCCGCCCGGTCGGCCAGGCGCTCCACAAAGGCCACATCTTCGTCGGTGATGGTCTGCGGATTCTGGCTGGCCAGGGTGATCAGACCGGCCACCCGGCCATCTTGTTTGATGGGCACAGCTAATTGGGCGGCAGTGGCCCGGCCGTCTATCGCTTCGGCCTTGCTAACCTGCTCCAACAACACAGACTGCCCCATCGCCAATACCTGCGCCAACACCGGGTGATCCAGCGCCACGCTGCTGCGCCGCTGCTGCGCCGGCGCGCCGCTGGTTACCAACAGCCGCAAAACCTGACCCTCCTCGGTCTCCGCCAACAGACCAATGGAGCCAGAATCGGCCGTGGTCATCGCCAACGCCCAGGTCACGGCCGAACTCAACACCTGGTTCAGTTCCAACGAGCGATTCAACTGCTGGTCAATCTGCTGGAAAACGGTCAATTCCTCCACCCGGCGGGCCAGGGCGTGGTCGGTTTGGGTAAACAACCGGGCATTGTCTATGGCGATGGCCGACTGGTTGGCAAACGTGCCCAGCAGTTCCAGGTCTGCCTCCTTAAACACGCCGCTGAACAGCCGGTTATCCACATACACCGCGCCGATTATGCGCGCCCGCGCCCGCAGCGGCGCACACATGATGGAGCGTAGTTGGTAGCCAATGACGCTCTGTTGATCGGAGAAGCGCTCATCTTCCTGGGCGTTGCTGGTGAGGATGGCGTCGCCGGTGGTGGCTGCCCGCTGTAAGACAGTGCGGCTGATTTGCATGGAAGCGCCCTCAATGGTTTCACGGTCTACGTTGCGCGCCGCTTCTGTGTGCAGTTGGCCGGTCGCGTCATCAAAAAGCATTAAAAAGCCCCGTTCCGCGCCCGTCAGCAAAATAATGGCGTCCATCACCTGATTCAGCACTTCGCCTAAATCCAGGCTGGCGCCAAGCTGGGAGCTGACTTCATATAAGGCTGCCAGGCGGGCTTGTTCAACGTTGTTAGATTGATTGGTCATTCGGAGGACCTCAGTATGATATGTTGATAATACGCACATTCGGTTTGTAAGACGCAAATCTGGCATTTGGGATTGCGCGCATGGCAAGTTTCACGGCCGTGTCGGATCAAATTCAGGTGCATGGCATAAAAACTCTCTGGTTCGCCCAACGCTTCCAAAATATCGTGGGCTTTATCGGCCGTCACCTTTGCCCCAATTAGCCCCAGCCGCCCGGTAATGCGATGCACATGGGTGTCCACCGGGAACGCCGGCCGATCAAAGGCAAACAGCAGAATGATGGCCGCCGTTTTGCGCCCCACCCCTTTGATCGTCGTCAGCCAGTCGCGGGCTGCCGCCAGCGGCATCTCCGCCAGGAAATCGAGTGAGATTTCACCGCGCGCTTCATAGACGTAGCGCAGCGCCGCCTGGATGCGCGGCCCTTTCTGGTTCGCCAGTCCGGCCGGCCGAATCGTGGCGATCACGTCGGCTTCTGGGGCGTTCATCACGCTTTCCCAGTCCGCGTAGCGCGCTTTGAGGGCGTAAAAGCCTTTGTCGCGGTTGCCGTCGGAGGTGGATTGGGACAGGATGGTGGAGACCAATTCATCCACCGGTGGCAGATGCCGCCGCCACTGTGGTTGGCCGTAAATGTCGGCAAGTTGTTGGTAAACGGCCGTATACTTCTGCCTCAATGCCTGATCAGACGCTATGTTCATACCTGCTCCATTGTAATCTCAGACGGGATTATACCACGCATAAATGGCGTGAAATATTGCCGGTGGCCGACGGTGAATTACGTTTTCACCAGGCGCTGGCGGGTCATCAGGCGGTCTTGCAGGGCGGCCAGGGTTTCTTGCCGTTCGCTGGCCGTAAAGTTGAGGCTGTCAAACACGGCCGTATCCAACCGCATCCTGTCCGCCTGCGCCAATTCATCTTCCGTGGGCAATAACGGCCGTGCGGTCAGCGCGGTGAAAGCGGCCGTTAGCTCATCCACCTGCGCTGCTGCCAGGCGGCGGGGGTCCGGCAGGAAAATCTGGCCCAATTCATACGCGGCCAGCCACAACACGCCGGCGCCAAAATTCAGCCGCCCTTGCAGTTCACACTGCAAGGCAAACCAGGCGCTGTTCAGCAGCGCCGCCGTCGCCGCCAGCGGCGCGTCTGGCGGCAGAATGACCTGGTAGAGCTGCTGGTCTACCAGCAGGCCATCATCCAGCAGTGGGGCCACATGCCGCCGCCACACCCCTTTGGGCAGGACGATCTGCGCTGTTGGTTGAACCGCCAGGTTGTACCATGGTTGGCGTGCGGCGCATGTCGTGCGTTGGTGGAAGCCCTGGCTTTCACCCCAGGCCAGGTAAGCGGCTGCGGCCGTGCCCGCCAGGTCGGCCCCCGGCGGGATCCACAGGAGTTCGTGGCGGCAGTGGACGGCCGTCAGGCGCAGCGTCTCCAGGCCGCGCAGCGATTTGAGCAGCGGGCGGCGAAACGCTGATTCCAACTGCCACTTAGTCACGGTGGCCTTGTCCAGGTAAAAAAAGGTATTGGCCCCGGTGGTGAAACCACGCTGCACCACCGCCCAATCCTGTAAACAAACCATCTGCACTTCTTCGCGCCGCCGCCGATATACGTCTGGCGCGCGCAGGGCCAGCCCCCACCTGGCCGCCGGGCGCAGATCGCTTTGGGTGACAACGCGCACGGCCGTTTCCGGCGTCTCGCGGCTGTCGTTGGGCAGCAGGCGGGGGATGATCTGCTCCAGGATGGTCAGGCGGCGGGGGTCATGGGCCGGGTAGGGGATGAGGCTGCGTAACGGCCGTTTCAACCGCACCAACCGCACCTGGTTATCGGCCCGCCGGTTTGTCCCACTGCATTTTTCCAGCACCACCAGGCAGGTGTTGACTTTGGCGTCATCAAACCAACGTTCAACGTTTGATTCGATGATGGCGAGGATTTTGAAATGGTCGAGTAAAAATTGCTTTAGCTCTTTGCCATAGGCCACGTCCAGCCAGCCATTGGGCACGACAAAACCAAAGCGCCCCCCTTCGCGCAAAAACTGCGCCCCGTGCAGAAAGAAGTAAGCGTGCAGCCCAGAGCGTCCGCCCAGGCTCTCCCACAGTGGGCGCGGCATGAGCAGCCGTTTGTCGTCGGCTTCTGGCATGGTGTGGGCCGGGGGTAGGTCGTCGAAGAGGTCTAGCTGACGGCCGTCAGCCGTCGGCAGGCGGCCAATCCATTCAGCGCGGGTGTAGGGTGGGTTGCCGATGATGACGTCGAAGGCGGGGGGCAGATCGTTGGTTCCCGGCTGGAGGGTGAAGAAGCTGCGGCTGAGAATATGGGCCTGGGGCAGGGCGGCCTGGGCGCGCGCAGCCGTGTCCGGGTCTAATTCCACGCCCCACAACACATCAGGCGGCGCGTCTGGGCCATCGGCCAACCAACCCAGCAGCCGGGCCGCGCGGGCCAGAAACGCGCCCTGGCCGCAAGAGGGGTCTAGTAAACGGTCAGACGGCCGTCGCAGGCAAAACCCCAACAACAAATCTGCCACGTCCGTTGGTGTTTCATACTGGCCCAGGGTATGTTGTTTGTCTGGCATATGCTGTTTCCCTTCCCACAAGGTCGCGCTGCGGCCGCGTTGTCATCTCTGCTGCGGCATGTTGTCCATTGTAACACAAGTGGTCAGGGCGTCGTCGGGGCAAATTGCTGCCAAACCTGCCAGGTTTCTGAAACCTGGCAGGTCTTCTAGCCATTCAGTCTGAACTGCCCGCTTTTACCTGGTAGGGCGCACATTGGTCCAGGGTTTGGCGCACGTTGATGATGCCTTTGCCCAGGTGAGGGTCGGTCACGGCCGTTAGCCCACATTCAATGATCTGGCGCACTTCCGGGGGCGACAACTGCCCCCCGCCCCGCTCGATGACCAGAGCCGCCAACCCAGAGACCAGCGGCGTGGCAAACGAAGTGCCGCTCCAGTAGGCAAAGCCGGTGTTGCTGTCGGTTTTGATGACCGGACCAATGACGGCCGTTGGGCAATCTTGCCCGCCGCAGACATCGTTGGCGGGGATGAAATGGGTGGGATTGGTGGGGTCAGGACGGCCGTCGCCGCCCGGCGCGGCCAGGTCGCCGCGGTTAGAAAAACAGCCCCGACCCTGTTCGTAATTACTGCCAGCCACGCCGATGATCGGCGACCAGTTGGCCGGCAAGTTGGCCGGTTCTGGCTGGGGCAGGTTGGCCGAATCGTTGCCGGCGGCAGCCACGACGACGATTTTGGCGCACTGCGCCGCCCGCAAAATGTCGCGCAGCGACTGCACCCCCACCGGCAGGTTAAAGCCTGCCTCATCCGGCGGCACGCGGATGCCCAGGCTGAGGTTGATGACGGCGCCAATGATGTCCGACGGCCGTTGGCCGGGCGCATTGGCCTTCACAAAGTCGAACAATGCCTGGTTTAGGCTGAATAGGTCCCCCTTGTTGTTGCGGTTCAAGACGCGAATCAGGTGAATGTCGGCCGCCGGGGCGACGGCGTGGGCCAGACCGGCGGCAAAAACGCCATGGTTGCTCAGGTCTTTTTGGGCGTTGTCTATGGCCGGTACAGGGTAATTGGCAAGCTGGATGCTGAGCGGCGCCGGCTCTGTGACCCAATCCAGGGCGCGGTGGCTGCCGGCCATCACTAGCCGGTCATCATAAGGCGACGTATCAAACACGCCAATGCGCACGCCGCGTCCACTGCCCGGCGGCCGCGCGCCCGATAGTTCGATCTGCTGCAAAGCCCACTGCTTCAGGAACAATTCCGGCGGCGCGCTCTGGCTGTCCGCGCCGGAGCTGCCCGTTGGGTCCCAGGGGCTGCCGGTGGGGTCCCACGGGCTGCCGGTTGGATCCCAGGGATGACCGGAAAGCCAGTTGGGTTCGGCGCGCACGGCGCTGCCCCGGCCTACGGCCCGATTGATGGCGGCGATGGCCGCGGCCACGGCGGCCTCGCTGCCGCTGAGCTGGTAGAGGTTGATGACAAAATCGGCAAAATCGCCGTCGGCGCAGTCGTTCAGGCAGATGCGCGTGTCGGCGTCCAGCGCGCCAAAGGTGATGCGGCGCAGTGGTTCGGGGCGAATGATGGCCTCGGCGGCTTGCACAGCGGCGGCTACCTGCGCTGCCGGCCCACTGACGATGACCTGGTCCTGGACGTAAAATTCTTCGGGTGGATACTCTTGTCGGGACGGTTCCGGTGGCTCAGTGGGAGGTGACGGCCGTTCCTCGCCCATCAGCCCGCCGACCAGTCCCAGCAGGAGCAAGAACAATATCAGGAGCAGCCAGCCTGGCGCATCCAACCAGACCAGGATGGCCAGCACCAAAATGAGTACGAATACTAAACCTTGTGTCGAACGATTTTGCATGGATAGTTTCCTCCTTCGTAAACGGGAGCGCGGACGTCCCGTCCGCTCTGGCAGGCGAGACGCCTGCGCTCCCAGGGTTTTTATTCATGGTGGTCAGCCGCAGCCGGTGAAGCCTCCTTCGATCAATCGCCGTTGGCGGGGGCAAACCCGTTTATCTGCCTACTTCTAGGTGAACACGGAGGCTCGCCCTACTATAAATAGACGAGAAAATTGCGCTTATTGCGGCACGGCCGTTACAATGGCCCCGTATCACCCACCAGAAAAAAGGGCGCCCAAAAGTAAGGATGTTGGTCTATGATGTGCAGCTGCGCCTGGCGCAAGGCGCTGCCCTTACTCGCTCCGGTGGTTAGCGCCCGGTAAAAATTGCCCATCAAGGCGGCGGTGGACATGTCTTCAACCGGCCAAAATGTAGCCAGCAGCGAAGCCGCGCCGGCCGACAGGAAGGCGCGCATTAACCCCAACAGTTCATCACCGCCGCCTACCAGGCTGCGCCCGGTTTGGCAGGCGCTCAGCGTCACCAGGGAGGCTTGCAGGCGCAGGTTGAAGATGTCTAGGGTTGTCAGCCAGCCATCGGCCAGGGCCAGGCCGGAAAAGAGGGGATTGTCGGGGCGAAATTCGCCATGAGTCGCCAGGTGAATCAGGCGATAGCTGGCGGTGTGTTGGCGCAGATTTTCCAGGGTGGCTTCTTGTTCCAGCAGGGTGGTTCCGCCCCACATCTGGGCGATGCTTTGGGCTTCGTGGGGGGCATGGGGCAAACGGCCGTCACCCGAATAGCCCAGAGCCAATAAACCACCGTCGGCGCGCACGGCCGTCTGGCAGTAACGCAGCATACTGGCCGAGGGGAGGTAGCTCATCTCAAACTGCGCCAGCAGGTATGCCTGCCCATCAAACAAGGCGTGGCAAGGCAAATAATGGAGCGGCCCGTGCGGCACGACGATGAGCCGCTGATACCCCTGGAGCAAGGGGCGCACCGGCGCGAACAATTGTTGGTATAGTTTGTGCAAAATGCCCCGCGCATTGTCGGCCAGGGCTGTCTGCCGCGCCGGATGGCTGTGGGGCACGGCGCGCAAATTCAGCCAGAGCAGTTGGAGGAGCTGCTGCACCTGGGCCAGGCTAACAGGCAGCCGGGCCGCCCGGACTTCCTGGCGTGTGACCAGAAATACGACGATCTGGTCGTGCAAACTGAAAAATTCTAGCAGGATTGTGGCGTCATCGAGATAGGGTTGGATGGGTTCGGTGTGGACCTGCCAGAGGGTGGCTTCCTGGGCATAAGCCGCGTTGCGCACCAGCAGTTTGTGCCAGACGGCGGTGATCTCTTTTTCCACGTCGGCGACGCGCTGGCCGATGGTTTGTTGGGCGGACAATTGGGCGGTGTAATCTTCGCGCTGTCCCGGTTGTTCGCCGGTTTGCCAGCGGCGGTAAAGATTATCGCGTTCGGCGCGCAGGGCGAGAATCTGTTCAACCAGGGGTTGGTCGGCTGGGCTGCGGGCTTCGATGCGCAGGTCCAGGCGGTTAGCCAGCAGGTCGCGCAGGGCGCGCGATTTGGCCCGTTCGGCGATGTTCAGGGCGGCTTCCGGCTGTTCGTCGGCCAGATATAGGTCCACCACGTCTTCGTATAGGCGCATTTTGTCCTGGGCAAAGTCGGCGCGGTATTCCAGCATCAGGCGGCCGACCAGTTGTTCCAGCGCGGCAATGCCTTGCTGCCAGGCGGACAAAGCGGCCGGGCGGTCGCCTTGCCGGGCGGCCAAAGCGCCTTGCAGATGGTAGCCCTGGTAGGTGAGGGTGGGCAGGTTGTGGGCGGTGGCGATGGACAGAACGGCCGTCACCATCTCTTCTGCTTTCTCCAGTTTATTCAGGGCCAGCGCAGACTGGGCGGCCAGCAGCCAGGCGCGGGCCTGGCCCAGCGGTTGGTTGTGTTCCCGGTAAACGGCTTCGGCCAACCGGGCCAGGGTCAGCGCGTCTTCAGCCTGCTGTTGGCTCAGCAGCAGCGCGGCGATGTGCAAATCGGCGTCGGCCAGGGCGCTGCGATTGCCTTCTTGTTCAAAGAGGGCGCGAGCCTCCAGCAGCGAGGCCAGGGCTTCGGCGTGCTGCCCCAGGCCGGTGAAGGCGTGGGCTTCGTGCAGCAGGCAGCGGCCAATTTCGTAAGGCGCGCCGAGTTGGTCGAACAACTGGCGGGCGCGGCGGCATTTTTCCAGCGCTTCGCCGAAGCGGCGCAGTTGGAGCAGGCAGTCGCTGGTGAAGAGTTCAACCAACATGGCGTGGCGGGAACGGCCGTCTTGTCGGAAGCCTTCACCGGCGGCGTCTAACAGGGTCAGGGCTTCGTTGTAGCGGCCCAGGACGAAGTAGGTGAGGGCCAGGTTTTGTTGGGCGCGGGCGGTGTCTACGGCTGCGCCGCGTTGGGTGTAGGTTTGCAGCAGGCTTTGGTTGACGGTGATGGATTCGGTGAAGCGGCCCAGGTTGCGCAAGATGATGGCCCGGTTCATTTCCACGACCAATAGGCGGTCTTGGGCCTGGTCGCCGGATGCCTGGTAGAGGCTGCGGGCCTGGTCTAGCAGGGTCAGGGCGGCGGTATCTTGCCCTAAACGGCCGTGAATGATCGCCAAATTTACCGTCAGTTCGGCCAGGGGCAGCCATTCCTGGGCTTCGCGGAAAACCTGGCCGGCCCATTCGCCGATGGACAGCGCTTCGGTGTAATGGCCCAGGTTGGCGAGGGCGTAGATTTTGCCGTTTTGCGACCAGGCTTGTTCGAGTTTGTGTTGGTGACGGCCGTAAATGGCCGCTGCTTCGTCGTAGCAGGCAATGCCCCGGCGGTAATCGCTGCCACCGATGGCGTAGGCGTTGCCCTCTGCGCGCAGCCCCAGGGCGTGGAAAAGTGGATTGCCGGTCAACTCCGCCATCCATTTGATTAGACCAGCCACGTGCAGGCAGCACTGTAAATCGGTGCGCATGTAACGGTCGGCCTGTTGTTTGAGCAGCCGGGCAATTTCATCTTGCGCCGCCGGCGGATAACGGTGTAGGTGGGTCGCCAAGCGGCCGCGCTGGGCTGTCTCCGGCAGCAGCAGAAGTTTGTCTACAAAGGTTGGCGGCTTGAGCGGTGGTCTATGAATCGTTTGTTCTGGTATGACGGGTAATAGCATGTGACGCTGCCGCAGGTGAATCTATAAATCGGGTTGGTTAAGCGGTAAATTTGACCTTCACACAAACTGATACCAACAGATGGGAATAATAAACAGATTGGCCGCGGAGATGGGTGGGAAGTTGGGTGGTGGGTGCGCCAGACTTAGACGATGTGATCTATTTTATAGCGTACTTTGCACGCCAGGGCTGTGGTGTGTTTTACAGGGATGCGTTGGTTTGTCAGACAGTGACGGATTGGACGTGGATTTCGGCGGTGAGGCGGTTGAGGATGAGGTCGTATTGGCCGGGGGATATGGCGGCGAAAATGAAGTTGCCCAGGTTGTCTACGGCCGTAGTTTGCCGGCAGTGTCCATCTAGCCATAACTGCGCCTGAAACGCCTCGTCGCCCATGCCCATGACCAGACCTAAAATGGCTTTGTGGCCCGGTTTGGCTGGGTCATCTTGAATTTCCAGATTGAGCTGGTAGTCACCGGCTTCGTACATCAGCGGCTCGGCGGCGTCGCCACGCAGGGCCAGCGCCGGGGCAAAGCCGGGCGCGTCGGGGCGGGCGGCGGGCAGGCGTTGGGCGATCCAGATTTGCATCTTTTCCCGCAGGCTGTAATGCAGTTCTGGCGCTAATTCGCGCAGGAAGGTTTGTAATTGGGCCAGTTCTTGTTGGCAGTGGGGGCAGATACGCAGGTGGTGGGCAACGGCCGTCTGCTGCTCGTCGGTCAGCATTTGCAAATGATACTGCCCCAGGTCGGTGGCCGCTGGACAGGTCCGGCGGTAGAGTCGGGCGCTTAATTGTTGTTCAACGTGGTCCATCATGCCACTCCTCAAAACATTTGTTGGCGTGACCCGTTCGCTGATGTTGTCACGTCTAAGAGGAATAAACGATTTTTTGCGGCTTTTTCACGCATTTCCCCAGGCAGATTTGTCAAAAGAAGGTTTTTAGCTCTTCGCTGCGCCGCAGGCGGGCGACTAGATTTTCTTTGACGCGGTAAATCTCCTTGATGTCGCTGAAGGTGTCGGGATGCAGGTCATACAATTCGCGTGGTTTCAGGGCCAGGACGAATAGACCAACCAGAACACGCTCTTCCTTTTGGTCTTTACACTGTGTTTGCAGCCAGCGCCACAGTTCTTGCCCGGTAGAAGCGGCGGCGATGTGGTCTTCGACGGCCGTTCCCCTTGTGTGCGGCGTCTGGCTCATCTCTTCGATGGCTTCCAGCCGCAGCTTTTGTTCGCGCTGCCGGGTGAAATCAATCATCACGCTGTGGACGCACATTTGCAGGTAGCGCAGAATGGAAGGCAGGTCGGCAAAGGTGGCGAATTTATCCGGTGTAATGCCCAGCCACATTTTTTCAAAGGCGCGATTCATGAAGAACTGGCTCTCTTCGCCGCTGCTTAAGAACGCGGCGTGGCGTTCTACCCAATGGGTAACGAGCCGTTCGTATTGGTGATAAACAGCGTCCCATGCTTCTTGGTCGCGCTGCAAAATGGCCCGCCGGAACAATTCGTAACAGAAACGGGGATCATACGCCTGCCGATTGAAGAAGCGGCCGCTTTCTTGCGCGCAGTGGTGGCGAAGGTAAGCGAGGGGGAGAGTCTGTGGGGTAACTTGAGTCAAGATGGTTTTCTCGATGGGCGAACGGCCGTAAACGGCGTCTGTTGTGGCTGTGATGTTGGCGGCAAGGCTTTTCTCCATTGTACGGCAGACCCGGTCGGCGTGCCAGACTCGTCGCGTTTAAGTCTTGATTAGGCAAAAAGCGGCCATTGCCGTTACAATTATGTCTAGCTCAAGTGAAGGACGAACCAGATAAGGAGGAAATGTGATGACGAATGAAGCGAATGATCAGACGACGGAAACGGCCGCTGCCGATAACCCTGATGCCCCCAACCAGCCCACCGCTCAAGCGCAACCGGCGCGTGAAGGGCGCGGCGAACTGGTTAAGTTTGGCTTGTTGATTCTGGTATTGATTGGTGTGGTTGTGGGTGTGGCTTGGTCACGGCCGTTAATTTTCGGCCATATCATCCCGGCCGTCATGGGAGAGAACCAGCCTTTGTCCGCGGAAGTGGGCGTGGGCGGCGCGGCCGAGGCGGCTGATGGGCTGGAAACGGCCGTGCCGTCCGATGCCGCCGCCGGTGATGTGTTCTTGCCTACCCTGACAACCAACCCGGAGAGCGAATCGGCTTCGGCTGAACCTGCTGCCGAAGCGCCAGCCGAAGGGCCAGCCGAAGCGCCAGCCGAAGCGCCAGCGCCAACGGCCGTGCCCGAACCCCGCACGCACATCGTCCAACCCGGCGAAAACCTGACCAAAATAGCCCAACAGTATAACGTATCGGCCGCCGCGCTGCTGGCCGCCAACGGCCTATCCAACCCCAACTACATTCAGGCCGGGCAGGTTCTCATCATTCCCAACCCCGCTCCTTAAATTACTTGACAAGGTGACAAGGTGGCATCTAACAAGGTGACAAAACTGTCAGATGATGACCTTTGCGTGTATAACAAAAAAGGCGTCTGACGAAACCGCCAGACGCCTTTTTGTGTGTCTACTTGTCTAATTATCTAGCACACAACGGCCGTGTTGTTAAAGAACCAATTGTACGCAAAGAATGGGTGCGCATGGGCCGTTTGCGCCCGGATAGAAATCCGATTTGAATCATACAACTGCGCCGGAATCTGGAACGTCAGGCGTTGGCTGCTGCCATCGCCGGAGTTAAACGACCCCGCTGCCAAGCCATTGACGCCGGCCGTATACATCGGCCCCATCGTTACGTTGAAATCTTGCCCGGCCGGGAAATTGTTGGTCACAATCGTCACCGTGCCGTTTCGAGCAACCTCGCACACCTTGAAGGTTGGGATGCCGGTGTAATTCGACGGCGGCGGTGGCACAGGCGGCTGCCCACCCGCGCCAGTGGTGTTATTGTAGAACCAGTTATAAGCGAAAAACGGATTCAACGGGACCGTGTGGGCTGTTTGCGCCCGAATGGCAATCTGATAAGAGCCAACGAGCTGCGCCGGAATGGGGAAGGTGGCCGTCAATGTGCCCCCTGCGCCCGAATCTAACTGACCCACCACAATACCGCCAATACCGCGCGTGCCGATGGCCCCCATTGTTACGGTGAACTGCTGACCGGCGGGGAAATTGTTGGTCGTAATGGTCACGTTCTGGTCTACGTTAACGGCGCTGATGGCAAAAGTGGGGATACCGGTGTAACCTGGCGTGCCGGGCGGCAGACCACCGGTTCCGGCGGTATTGTTGTAGAACCAGTTGAAGCTAAAGAAGCCTTGCGCGCTTTGCAGGCGAATAGCGATCTGGTGCGAGCCTTTCAACTGATCAGGAATGGTAAATGTGGCCGGGAACGAGCCGCCATTGCCCGAGTTAATGGTCGCCACGTAATAGCCATCTATCCCTCGTGACCCCATCGGCCCCATGGTTACCACAAAATTCTGGTTGGCCGGGTAATTTTGCGTCTGAATGGTGACGGTCTGATCGGCGACGACGCTGGTGATGGAGATCGTTGGGATTGTGCTGGACATGGCCACGCCAGGGATAACAAGCACGACGGCCATCACAACCAGCAAAATAGCCATTGTTCTGAAACGCAGCATGGGCGCTAACCTTTGCTTGAGTGCTGAACTGTTCATGTTGATCTATGCCTCCTTAATAATCTGGGTTTGCTGGAAAGGATGGTAGATTGGACGCCTATTGGCTTGTCGCAAAATTGTCTGCATAAGGCCGATGGTATTAGTGTCTGACACCGGTTATGAAACGATCTACCATTTTCCTCCTATGCGAAGTAGACATAGGCATTATAAAGGATAACCTAAAGATATTTCCATAGAACAACAGTTCTTTATGTTAATTTTGAGGCAAAAACAGACGCTTTTGCCGATATTGGTAGACAGTATGGGCTGGGTTGGCGGTACTCTGGCGATACCTGTTTAACTGTTACAACAAAACTTTGGTAACAAAACGGCGGGCGGTTTCGGCCAATACGGCCGTGCCATAAGCCAAAACGTCTTCATCTATGTCAAAAATGTCGGTATGGTGGTGGCGTTTTGTGCCATCCGGTGTGGCCGCGCCCAACATGAACATAGCGCCGGGCGTTTTTTGGGTCATGTAGGCAAAATCTTCGGCGCCCATGCCAAACTCGGCGTTGATAACGGCCGTTTCCCCCATCAACTCTTTTGTCACCTGACGCAGCCAACCATTCACCCGCGCATCGTTGTACATGGCCGGGTAACCCGGTAAGATGGTCAACTCGTAATGCCCGCCCAACGTCTCGCTCAATTTCAAAGCCCGTTCCACGCCGGCCCATAGCTGCTTCCGCACCGTTTCCTCGTGCGAACGGATTGTGCCCAGCAAATGAACAGAATTGGGGATGACATTGGTGGTTGTGCCGCCACACACCTGCCCCAAACTGACCACGCAAGCGCGCAGGGGGTCAATCTGGCGCGAAGGAATGGCGTATAAGGTATTCAAAATCGGACCCAGCATAAACAGCGGGTCGCTGCCGTTATGGGGGTAAGCGCCATGCCCACCATCACCGCGTATCCACGCCTCAAACTGGTCCACCGCCGCCAGACTATACCCATCCTGAAAATAAAACGCGCCCGACGGCCGGTCTGAGGCGACGTGCAAGGCGATGACGGCGTCTACGCCGTCTAGCGCGCCATCGTTGATCATGGCTGTCGCGCCGCTAATGCCTTCCTCGCCAAACGCTTCTTCGGCCGGTTGGAAGAGCAGGCGCACACGGCCGTGCCACGGTTCGTCGCGGCAGCTTTGTTGCAGCAGGTGGGCCACCCCCAGCAAAATGGCGGTGTGGGCGTCGTGGCCGCAGGCGTGCATTACGCCGTTGTTTTGCGAGGCGTAAGGGACGGCATTGTGTTCGATGATCGGCAGCGCGTCCATGTCGGCGCGGATGGCGATGGTGGGGCCATCGCCGCTGCCAATCTGGGCGACGACGCCGGTGCGCCCGATACCGGTTTGCGGCGCGATGCCGATTTCCTGAAGGGTGTCGGCCACCAGAGCGGCGGTGCGAAATTCCTGGAAACTTAACTCAGGGTGTTGATGGATGTCGCGCCGTAGGCGAATGAGTTCATCGGCGATGGTTTGGGCTTTGGTTAACATAAGGCTCCTTCGGCGGCGTGTTCCGTATTCCGTATTCCGTAAGCCGTAATCCGTTTACGGTTTACGGTTTTACGGCTCACGACTGCTCAAATTGTCACGGCCGTCACTTCGTCATTGCGTAAGGAAATGCAGTTGACTCCCTGGACGACGCCTTCTTTGGGCGGTACTTCGGCGGCGGTAAAGCGGATAATTTTGCCCAGTTGGGAGATGATGAACAAGTCGTCTTCTGGCAGCACGGTAAGCGCGCCGACGAGCTTGTCGGTTTTGAGGACCACTTTGCCGCCGGCGCCGGGCGCTTTGTTGGCGCGGAAACCGGACATCTGGCGGATGCTCCCTTTGCCGTCGTGGCCGAGGAGGAAAACGCTGCTTTCTTCGGTGACGGCCGTTATCGCCGCCACCGCATCCCCCAAATCTATGCGCATCCCCAGGCTGCCCGTTTTATGCACATGGTTCTCGGCAAAACGGATGCCCTGCCCCTGCTGCGTCACCAACAGCAAATCGCCGTCGCCTTCCGTCCAGCAGGCCGCAGCCAGATAGCCGCCCTGCTGCACGTCGTGGAAACTCATGCCGGGGATCAGGCTGTGGCCGAGGCGCGCGGCGGGCACGCGGCGCACCCAGCCGCGCTGGCTGGCCAGGGCGATATATTGGCCGCCTTCGGCCGGCAGAGCGGCGACAATGTGTTCGTGCGGCCGGAATTGGAAGAGGGTCATCATGTTTTGGCCGCGCGCCCGCACCGGCGCTTCGGCCAGACTGTTGACGTTCAGGCGGAAAGCGCGGCCAAAATCGGTGAAGAGCAGGATGGCTTCCTCTTCGTGGGCGATGGTCAGGATGATGGGTGGGTCGTCGTCGGCCGTTTCCAGATCAAAAACCCCCATGCCGCTGCGGCGCTGACGGCCGTAATAGTGGCGCGGCGTTCGTTTGCCCATGCCTCTCTTGCTGATGGTGATGACATTGTAGGGCGTGGGCGGTTCGTTGGGTTCCGGGGGCTTCTCTTCCTTTTGCTTGCCTGTGTTGTCATTTTGCTGGTGCAGGAGTTCTGTTTCCAGAGCTTCGATATAAGCCTGGATTTCTGGCGAAACGTCACTCAGATCGGGTCGTTCGGTTAGCATAAGCATTCCTTTTCAGTTCAGACGGCCGGCAGCAGGCTGGCGATATGGGCCTGGACATGTTGGAAATTGGCGAAGGTCAGGTCGTCGAACTCCAGGTCATGGCGGGTTTTGAGCGCGGCCATGAGGCCGAGGTAATTGTTGGTGATGCGTTTGTCCCAGGGCAGGTTGAGGGTGGATACGGCCGTTTTTATCCCCGCCTCTGTCCCTTCCAATTCGACAAAATCGCCGTAAGGCAGTTCGTCCAGCACAATTTCCACCTCATGCCAGGTGAAGGTTTCGCGGTACTTTTCATAGACCTGCACCGGGGCAAAACCGAGCCGGGTGAAGATTAAAGCCGCTGTGTCAAAATCGCTGACCTCAATTTCCAGCTCTTCGCGGATTTTGGCTTCGCTGAGGAGGTCGGCGGCGGCTAAGCCTTTGTAGGTCAGGCGCACGGCCGTATCCTGCCTTAGCCGCAATAATTCTTCGCCCTGCAAAAGCCGCTGGTCGGGGGTATCGAAGCGCGTGTTGCGTTCAAAGACGCGTGCCCGGGTAAGGGCAGCGCCGGCGGCCAGCAGCCGGGCGCGAAAAGCGGCCCGGTCGGCCAACAAAAACTTCACCTCCACTTCTAGCTGGTTGGCGTGATTCATAGAGTTTGTTATGCCTCAAGGTCGCCAATAACAATGAGGACCTGGTCTTTTTCTACGCTAGAACCGGCGGAAACGTGAACGGCCGTCACCAGCCCTTCTCGCGGCGCGCGCAGCTCGTTTTCCATCTTCATAGACTCCAAAATCACCACCTTCTCGTTGCGCTCTACCGTGTCACCTTCCGCCACCAGCACACGAATAATCAGTCCCGGCATCGGCGCTTTCACCACCGCCTCGTGGCCCATGTCCAATCCCGTGCCTCGCGCCTGGGCCAGACGATACGCCCGTTCATCCTGCACAGATACGTTGTACAATTCCCCCTCGGTCAGCACTTCCCAATGGTCGTCCCGTTCATCCACCACCGCTTCCAGCGAGCGGTTATTTAGCAGCAAAGAGACTGTGCCCCCCTGCGCCAACCGCCGAAAATCAATGGCATACTGCTTGTCATTCACCACGATTTCGTCATCTTGCCCAATCTCAATAATGTATTCTTTCTCGTTGACTTTTGTGTAATATTTCATAGCCATACCCCGTCGTCAATCGCCAATCCTTCGGCAGCCTCAGGACCAATCCCCAATCGTCAATCCCCAATCGTCCTATCTCCGTAGCCTCTCCCACCGGTTGTGCCATTTCCAGGCGCTGCGTATTTGCTCGCCACCGCCAACCGAGACGATCTTTTGGCTGGCCTGCATACTCTGATGATGGGCTACCAGCGTGGCTAAAACGGCCGCTTCCATCTCCTGATCCGCCGCCCGGTCCGACATGCTAAACTTATCTTCCACAAACTTGGTGTTGAAATTGCCCGTCAGGAAACGATGGCTCTCCATCATATGCTGATGGAAAGGGATGTTGGTTTTGACGCCGGTGATGTTGTACTCCTCCAACGCCCGCCGCATCCGCAGCACCGCCTCGCCCCGCGTCTCGCCGTAACAAATCAGCTTGCTAATCATCGAATCGTAATAAGGCGTAATCTCATAGCCACGAAAAACGCCAGTGTCCACGCGCACGCCCGGCCCGGTAGGCAGGCGCATGGTGGAAATAACCCCGGTGGACGGCAGATAATTGTTGTATGGGTCCTCGGCGTTGATGCGGCATTCAATCGCCCAGCCGCGAATCTGAACGTCCTTTTGCTCGAAGCGCAAACGACGGCCGCGCGCGATGCGCAGTTGTTCCTGAGCAATGTCAATGCCCGTCACCAGTTCCGTCACCGGATGCTCCACCTGCAAACGGGTGTTCATCTCCAGGAAATAGAAATTCTTGTCTTTGTCTAGCAAAAACTCAATCGTCCCGGCGTTGACGTAGTTGACTGCTTTGGCGGCCGCCACGGCCACCGCGCCCATGCGTTGGCGCAAATCTTCATCCACCACAAACGACGGCGCTTCCTCGATGAGCTTTTGGTGCCGCCGCTGCAAAGAGCATTCACGCTCACCCAGGAAAATGGTATTGCCGTGGGCGTCGGCCAACAACTGGATTTCGATGTGGCGCGCGTCGGTGATCATTTTTTCCAGGTAGACCACGTCATCGCCAAAGGCGGCCAACGCTTCGCGGCGGGCCGCGGCAATGGCGTCCGGCAAATCGGCCGCCTGATGCACGGGGCGCATCCCCTTACCACCGCCACCGGCGACAGCCTTCACCAGCACCGGATAGCCCATTTTATCGGCCGCGGCCTGCATGTCTTCATCGTTCAGGCCCGGCTCTGTGCCGGGCACGATGGGCACACCAGCTGCCTTGACCGTTTCGCGGGCTTCTTGCTTGTCGCCCATTATCTTGATGGCGCGGGCGGACGGGCCGACAAATACCAGGCCCGCATCCACACAAGCCTGGGCAAACTCGGCGCGCTCGGCCAGGAAGCCGTAGCCAGGATGCACCGCCTGCGCGCCAGAGCGTTTGGCGACATCCAGCAGCTTATCCACCCGCAGGTAACTCTCGCGCGCCGGCGGCGGACCGATGTGGTACGCCTCATCGGCAAAACGCACGTGGGGGGCGTTGCGGTCGGCGTCGGAGTAGACGGCCACGGTTTTGATGCCCAGCTCGTGGCAGGCGCGCAAAACACGCACGGCAATCTCGCCGCGGTTGACAATTAACAATTTATCGAATTTTTTCGTGAGTAATCCGTCGTCTCGTTTCATGTTATTTCGGATGTGGGATTTCGGATTGATGATGGTTTGCCGCTCTGTCAATCCGAAATCCGAAATCAAAAATCTACAATGGAATGTTGCCGTGTTTCTTTGGCGGGTTGTTGTCCCGTTTGTTTTGCAGCATGTGGAGGGCGTTGATCAGGCGCGGGCGGGTTTCGCTGGGCAAGATGATGTCGTCTATGTAGCCGCGTTGGGCGGCGATATAGGGATTGGCGAAATGCTCACGGTAATCTTGCACCAGTTCCGCTTTGCGGGCGACGGGGTCGTCGGCTTCGGCCAATTCGCGGCGGAAAATGATGTTGACCGCTCCGTCTGGCCCCATCACGGCGATTTCGGCCGTGGGCCAGGCCAGGTTGAGGTCGGCGCGGATGTGTTTGCTGTTCATGACGCAGTAGGCGCCGCCGTAGGCTTTGCGGGTGACGACGGTGATTTTGGGCACTGTGGCTTCGCAAAAGGCATAGAGCAGCTTGGCCCCATGGCGGATGATGCCACCATATTCCTGGGCCACGCCGGGCAAGAAGCCGGGCACGTCTTCAAAGACAATCAGCGGAATGTTGAAGGCGTCGCAAAAACGGACAAAGCGGGCCGCTTTTTCGCTGCTGTCTATGTCTAACACGCCAGCCAATACCATCGGTTGGTTGGCGACGATGCCCACGCTGTAGCCGCCCAGTCGGGCGAAACCGACGACGATGTTTTGGGCATAGTGTTCGTGGATTTCGTAAAAGTCGCCGTTGTCTACGATGAGCTTGATGGCGTCTTTGATGTTGTAGGGTTTGTTGGGGTTGTCGGGGACCAGGGTGTTGAGGCTCTCTTCGGTGCGCAGCGGGTCGTCGCCGTTGGCTTTGAAGGGGGCGTCTTCCATGTTGTTGGAAGGCAGGAAGCTCATGAGTTCACGGATGAGGTAGAGAGCGTCGGCTTCGGAGTCGCAGGCCATGTGGGAGACGCCGCTCTTGCTGTTGTGGGTCATGGCGCCGCCCAGTTCTTCAAAGGTTACGTCTTCGCCGGTGACGGTTTTTACCACGTCGGGGCCGGTGATGAACATGTGGCTGGTGTTTTTGACCATGAAGATGAAGTCGGTGAGGGCGGGGGAGTAGACAGCGCCGCCAGCGCAGGGTCCCATGATGGCGCTGATCTGGGGCACGACGCCGGAGGCCAGGGTGTTGCGCAGGAAGATGTCGGCGTAGCCGCCGAGACTAACGACGCCTTCCTGGATGCGCGCCCCACCGGAGTCGTTGATGCCGATGACCGGCGCGCCGTTTTTCATAGCCATGTCCATGATTTTGCATACTTTTTCGGCATGGACGCCGCTGAGGCTGCCGCCGAAGACAGTGAAATCCTGGCTGAAGACGTAGACAAGACGGCCGTCTATGGTCCCCCAACCCGTCACGACACTGTCGCCGAGGTACTGCTGCTTGTCCATGCTGAAGTTGCGTTCACGGTGGATGGCGAAGGCGTCTACTTCGTGGAATGATCCACGATCTAGCAGGAGTTCAATGCGTTCGCGGGCGGTTAGTTTGCCTTTGGCTTTGTGCTGGGCGATGCGTTTTTCACCGCCGCCAAGCTGGGATTGGGCGCGAAGTTCGTTGAGTTTTTCGATTTTGGGGTCTGTCATGCTGATTTTTTAGCCCTCCTCGGAGAATTTTATACAAAGGAACAAAGGGACAAAAGGGACGAAGGTTGTTTTTGCTGCTTTTGGCTAGGGCGCGTTGTTGTGAAAGTAGGGCGCAACGGCCGTTCTATTGAGCGCCCAACCGGTAAATGCCACAAGACCAACGGCCGTCAGGATGTCCAGCGCCAGCGTCTGCCTGGCAGCGGTGGTGAAAAAAAGAATCAGGCCGATTTCGTAGAGCGTGTAGAGCATGATCGTGAGGGGGATGAGGCGGCGGGTGAACGGCCGTTTCCGCCGCAGCGCCTCCACCAACCCCAGAAAAAACGCACCCCAAACCAGGGCGATGACCAGACGAAGGGTGGGGTCCGGTTTGGCGGCAAATTCCTGTAATAGATCACGCTGCTGCCCCAAAGCCAGAGCGCGCGCCAAATTCCACACGCCTAAGAGAAAAACCCCCCAGAGCGTTAAAGTTACGGATCGTGGGCGTCTGCTAGATTGGGCTGGGTACATCCTGGCTAGATTGTAACGGACAAAGGCAATAGAGGGTAGAGATAGAGGGGAGAGATAGAGCGGGGATGTTGCACAGTTTTCTTTACGCTACACTTTTGTAGTGGGTGGTGGAGAGGCTGCGTAGGCGGGCGGCGGCTTGTTCGGCCGTCAGGTCGCGCTGCGCTTCGCCGAGCATTTCAAAGCCGACCATGAATTTTTTTGACGGTGGCCGAGCGTAGTAAGGGAGGGTAGATGTGGGCGTGAAGCTGCCAGTGTACCGATTCGTTTTCTGCCGCAGCCGCGTCTGGCGCGAAGGGCGCGCCGTGCCAACCGAGGGAATAGGGGAAGCTGGTTTCGAAGAGGTTGTCGTATTTCGTCAACACCCCTTTGAGGAGGTCGGCCAGGGCGTCCCGTTCGGCGTCGTGCAGATCAGGCAGGCGCAGGACGTGGCGGCGCGGCAGCAGCAGCAGTTCAAACGGCCAGATGGCCCAAAAGGGCACAACGGCCAGCCAATGGTCGTTGCTCAGGACCAGCCGTTCGACCTGCGCCAGTTCCAGTTCGGCATAATCGAGCAGCAGGGGACGGCCGTTTGCCTGCCAATACACCCGCTGCTGTTCATCTTCTTTACGGGGTTCGTTGGGCAGCTCAGACAAGGCCCAGATCTGGCCGTGCGGGTGCGGGTTGGAGCAGCCCATGATGGCCCCTTTGTTTTCAAACACCTGCACCCAGCGGTAGGTCTGGCCTAATTCGGCCGTCTGGTCGGCCCACACATTTATCACGCGGCGCACATCGGGCTGGGGCATTTGTGGCAGCGTCAGGTCGTGGCGCGGCGAGAAGCACATCACCCGGCAGACGCCGCGCACGCTTTGGGTGTGCAGCAGGGGGTGAACGGCCGCTGCTGCCAGCGGTGTGTCCGGCAGCAGCGCGGCGAAATCATTGTCGAAGACAAAGGTGTTTTCGTAAACCGGGTTGCGCAGGCCGCCGGCCCGTTCGTTACCGGGGCAGAGGTAGCAGGTGGGGTCGTAAGACGGCCGCTGCTCTGGCGGCGTTTTTTCCACCTGGCCTTGCCACGGCCGTTTCATACGGTGCGGCGAAACCAGCACATACTCACCGGTCAATGGGTTATAACGTCTGTGGGGGTGTTCGGTGGGGTTGAACATGGTGCTTTTCCCAGGTGTTCAGTGTTCAGTGGTCGCCTGCCAAAAGCCTCCGTACTGAACACTGTTTACTGAACACTGAACACTGTATACAGAACATCGCAAAAACAAGCCTACTTCAGCTTGAACGTGTTTTTTATCATTTCCGGCTCGAAGTATTTACTTTCGCCGGTGGTGGCGTATTGGTAAACGGCCGCTGTAAAGATACCGTTCAACGACGAACTGATCAAGCCCAAGATGATGAGCGCCAGCAGCCCGGCCAACGCCAGCCCTACAGCCAGCCAGGTTAACCCGGCAACGGCCGTTGCCACAACCAGCGCCACACTCGCCAGAATAACGCCAAAAATCAGCAGACCAAAAATCAGCCCAATGCTGAAATTACCGACAATTTGCTCGCCCCAGGTCTTTTTCAGCAGTTCCGCGCTGCGTTTCACGCCATCAACCGGACCCACCTTTTCCATGACCAGCACCGGAACCACCAGGAAGGTAGCCACGTTCCAGACAAAGCCGATGACGCCGATGACGATTTGCCCGATGAAACCGGCGCGTTCGGAGATGGCTTTTAAGATCATGCCCACCGTAGCGGCAATGACAGCATAGCCAAAGATAGCGCCGATGTGCTGGAAGGCGATGCGCAGGCCATCGCCCACGGTCGGGTCGCCGCCTTCCAGGCGAATCATGGCCGCGCCCACCAGGGCCGAGTTAAAGAAGAAGGTGACGAAGTAGAGGAAGATGTAAAAGGCGAAGCCGACGACAAACCCGAGGACCTGGGCGCCACCGGCAAAGATGGCGTCGAAAACGCCGGCGAACAACATGGGCAGGAAAAAGGTCGCCACCACGATCATGGAGGCGAAAAATGAGATGATCGGAAAGATCGCCAGTTCTTTGTCGGCCAACAATACGCCCCAACTGGCTTTGACGAGTTCCCAACTGCTGCTAATTCGAGACATTGACTTCACTCCTGTCAAAACAGAGTTATCAAGTCTTTAAGATTTGACAACTCTCAATCTTCATTCGTGGTGGGTCATCCACTCATGAAGTCTCCTGTAGATGATAAACAACGATTTCCGCGTGCTATACGTGCTGGCCGGTTATGTTGTTGCGCCGGCTGCGCTTAGGGTTCATATGTTTTTAACCTGGTGAGATTGGACCAATCTCCAAGATTGGTCCAATCTGGAAACTCCAAAGTTAATTGCAAACGAACCCTTAGCACCAAACCTTGTCCGGCCAGGAACCGATTTGATGGGCTTTGGCCGGGGTATGTAACGCCATTTCGTGGAAGGCAACGGCCGTTGCCTCATCGCGTGGTATGTGCGTCAGAATTTCCAGGTTGCCAAAGGGGGTGAATGTTACCAACGGCGCAGTGAGAAAACGAAAGCGCCCCATCAGCGACGACCCCATCTGAAACAATTCCCCACCGTGAAAATAGAGCATCTCCTCATAATACACCTGCTCCCAAAACCAGCGGAAGTCCCGATTCTGGCGCAGATGGGTAAATAACCCGGTGAAATAATCGGTCATGCGATAAGGCAGCGTCATGCGGCGGAAGTAGATGACGTTGCCCACGGCAAAACGATGCCATACCGGCGGCGACATATGCGCCCGCACACCGGCAAACCCCTTGGAAAAGATGAAATCCAGCAAATTGTCGCCGCCTGGCTTGCCCAGGCGCGACGACAGGTCAATCTGCGATACCTGGTAAAGCTGGAGCAATAGCTCATTCACTGCCACCACGTCCAGATACCGGTCTAGCAGCAGCGCCGGCAAACGAATGTCCGCAAGCATTTCCAGGGTTGACGCAAGAATCTCGCTGGATACTTGTTTGTCGGGGTATATTTGGGGATGATCAAGCCCGGTCGCCAACAAAAAGAAAGTGCGCCGTTCACCTATCGTCAGCTTCAATCCATCAGCCAGATTTAGCAAAGTCTGATCGTCCAAAATAGTGCGTTCGCCACGTTCGATTTTGCCGATGACGATTTCGCTAAGTGGTGTTTGCGAATCCTGCGCCTGAATCGCTTCTGCCAGTCTGGCTTGCGTAAAGCGATCGCCGCTTTCGTCGAACTGCTCTTTGCGCAGCGCCATTACCAGCTTACCAAATTGTTTGCGATCCATATCTCCCCCTTTTGATTACGGCCGTTATCCATCTTCCATATCAGGCAAAAATCAGTTATGCTGTCACTACGAACCGTATCATTGTAAAACAACTTTGCCGCCGCGTGAATGGTTTGCCAAACCAAAGGGAGCCACCCCATGAACCATAAACGAGAAATTACCGGCTGGGCCATGTATGATTGGGCCAATTCCGCTTTTTCGACGACGGTGGTGACGGCCTTTTTAGGGCCTTATCTGGCAGCGCTCATTGCTTCCAGACCGGGCGGTACGCTGCCTCTGCGCGCCTATCTCATTGAACCGGAAGCGTTTTACCCCCTTTGCGTGACAGTTTCTGTGATTTTACAAGTGCTGTTTTTGCCGCTGTTAGGCGCATTGGCCGATCTGACCAACCTCAAAAAGCGCCTGCTGATTTTGTTTGCCACCATTGGGGCGACGGCGACGATTTTGCTGGGGCTGGTAAGCAGCGGTGACGGCGTGGTGGCCGGTGGACTGCTGTTTATTCTGGCGAATTTTTCCTTTGGCGCGGCGGTCGTCTTTTACAATGCCTACCTGCCGGACATTGCCCCTCCGGAAGCCCAAGACCGGATTAGTTCGCTCGGTTTTGCTTATGGGTATGTGGGTGGCGGGCTGCTGCTGGCGTTGAATCTGGCGCTATTTCAACTGTTGGCCGACACGGCCGTCGCCGTTCGTCTCTCCCTCGCCAGCGCCGGGGTATGGTGGCTGGGATTTACCTGGTTGTACCCCAAACGGCGATTGGTGGAAAGGCAAACGGCCGTTGCCCTGCCACCAGGCGCCAACTTCCTTACCCACAGCATCCGCCAGTTTGCCCAAACCCTGCGCGACATGTTCTGCCATCACCCGCGCACCCTGCAATTCCTCATCGCCTATCTCATCTACAACGACGGCATCATGACCGTCAACACCGTCGCCGCTATCTTCGCCGCCTCGGAATTGGGGATGGGGCCAGAGCAGTTGGTGGGTATCATCCTGATGATTCAATTTATGGCTGCCTTGGGCGCGCTGTTCTTCAACAAAGTGGCCGGCCGTATCGGCGCCAAGTGGACAGTGATCATCACCCTGTTCGGCTGGACCGGCGTTCTCCTGTACGCCTACGGCTGGCTGACGACGCCGGAACAGGTGTGGGGCTGGGCCGCGGCCGAGGCGTTGGTCCTGGGCAGTTCGCAGGCGCTCAGTCGTTCGCTGTTTGCCAAGATGGCGCCAACCGGGCAGGAATCCGCCTATTTTGGGCTGTACGAGATCAGCGAACGGGGCACGTCATGGGTGGGGCCGCTCATCTTTTTTCTGGCGGTGCAGCTTACCGGCAGCGCGCGCGCCGCCCTGCTGCCCCTGACCGCCTTCTTTGTCATCGGCGCGATCATTCTGTTCTTCACCGATGTGCGTCAGGCCATCCTGGATGCCGGCAATGAAGCGCCCATCCGGGTTTGAATTTATTACAAAGAAACAAAGGGACAAAGCAGTATCTTTGTCCCTTTGTATTTTCCCGCCTCTGCCTGATCTACCAAATTTAGTAGATTTGCCTCAAGAAACCGGCGTTTCGTAACCAGATTTATTTCGCCCTCCCTGGCATACTAACAGCATCAATAATCCAACCAACCAACCAACCAACTAACTAACCAACCCATGAATCAACATAAATACCGCCAGCGGGGTCGTTGCCCCCTGCCGGGAGGAGAGAATCTGGTGTTCATTCAACTGCCTGCCGTCAATAACGTGATGTCTGAAAGGGGAAACGGCCGTTTCCCCCTCATCCTCAAACTAGGCAGCGTCGCCATCGGGGCGGGTCTGTTGTTCTGGTTCCGCCAACCCATCGGCGATATGTTGGCCATCGTCAGCGACCGGCAGGCTGTCGCCGTCTACCTGTCTCAGTTCGGCCTGTTGGCCCCGCTGCTGCTGGGTCTCATTCTGGCGCTGCAAGTGATTGTGGCCGCCATCCCCGGCCACGCCCTGATGGTTGGCGGCGGGTACGTACTCGGCTTTGCCACCGCGTTCTGGATCAATCTGGCGGCGACGGTGTTGGGCAGCCAGTTCGCGTTTCTGTTGGCACGATGGGCGGGACGGCCGTTAGTGGAAAAGCTGGCCCCGGTAGACATGCTGAATAAATGGTACGACGTCTCGTCCCGAAAAGGGCTGCTTTTCTTCCTGTTCGCCTTCATGATTCCCATCTTCCCCGCCGACGTGATGAACTACATCGCCGGACTAAGCTCCCTTTCGGCGCGCCGCTTTTTTGTCGCTAATTTGCTGGGTCGCCTGCCCGGTGTGGTGTTGATGACGGCCGTTGGCGCTTACGGCTTTCAACTCTCGACCAGCGTCTGGATCGGCATCGCCATCGCCGGGATCGTGATGTTAAGCGCCTGGCGCATCTTTTTCGGCCAAAAAAGTCAGGAAATAACGGGTTGATCGGCAGACGCGGGTTCGATTTCCCACACAGGCTGTGCAAGCAGAGAAACGAGATCGTACCCAGGCGCACGAATTCGCACAAAAACACCACACCAGCACAAGTTTTGGCATATACCATCCAATTACCAGGGGCTTCTAAGCAGAACTTTCGTTTCAGTCACTGCCCCACAACGACAGGAGAGAATTTGATGCTTGCCCATTTGTCTAACCTGAACAGCGCCAGCGATGAAAAAGTAAACGGCCGTTTCCCCCTCATCCTCAAACTATCCAGCGCCGCCATCGGGGCGGGTCTGTTGTTCTGGCTCCGCCAACCTATCAGTGATGTTCTGCGCATCGTCAGCAACCGGCAAGCGGTAATCGCTTACCTGGACCAATTCGGCGCATTGGCCCCGCTGCTGTTGGGCCTCGTCCTGGTGTTGCAGGTGATTGTGGCCACCATCCCCGGCCACGCCCTGATGATTGGCGGCGGGTATGTCTTTGGCTTTGTCCCCGGATTCTGGATCAATCTGGCGGCGACGGTGTTGGGCAGCCAGGTTGCTTTTTGGCTGGCGCGGACGGCCGGACGGCCGTTAGTGGAAAAGCTGGCCCCGGTAAGTTCGCTGAACAAATGGTACGCCATTTCCGCTCAAAAAGGGCTGCTCTTCTTCCTGTTCGCCTTCATGCTGCCCATCTTCCCCGCCGACGTGATGAATTACGTCCCCGGACTCAGCGCCCTTTCCCCTCGGCGCTTCTTCGTCGCCAACCTGTTTGGCCGCTTGCCCGGTGTGATTGTGGTGACGGCCGTTGGCGCTTGTGGCTTTCAATTTTCACCGGTTGTCTGGGTCGGCATTGCTGTCTCCAGCATGAGCATGTTCACCCTTTGGCGGCTTGTATTTGCCCGGAAAAGCTGAACCTTTTGCGGGACTATGGGGAGGTTGTCATGACTCAGACCAAATTATTCAACGACGTTCAGACGTTTTATGCAGATTTACATACCGCGTTACTGACCGCCCAACGGCACATCCACATGGCCTACTACGCCTTCGACGATGGACAAATTGCCCGCAGCGTCGGCCACATTCTGGCCCAGAAGGCCGCCAGCGGCGTGGCCGTTCACCTGATGGTAGATGAAGCAGGGCTTTATCTGGACAACTGGCAGCATGGCCATCGCAATCGCCACCTGCTGGCCCACCTCAAAGCGTCCGGCGTCCAGGTGGATTTGTTCCGGCCGCGAGGCGGGCGCATCGGCCAGTTTAACCGGCTGCATTGCAAATTTTGCGCCATAGACGGCCGTACCGCCTTCATCGGCGGCTCCAACATCGGCGACCATTACCTGGGCTGGCGGGATACCAATCTACGTCTGGATGGCCCGTTGGGCGACGGCTTTGTGCGCTTGTATGACAGTTTACGCACGTTTAGCGGCAACGGCCGTGCCCCCCAATGTCCCACCGAATTAACCATCGCCGGTATACCGCTGCTGCTCACCGTGCCCGGCCACCGGCAAGACATCCGGCGCGCTCTGCTAGACCTGATTCTGTCGGCGAAAACGGCCGTTACCCTGCGCAGTTGGTACTTTCTGCCCGATGCCGAAATCATGAACGCGCTGCGCTCCCAGGCCGAAAATGGGGTGCGCGTCACCGTTCTCTTTTCCCACCACACCCGCGTGCCGCTCATTGACCTGGCGAATCGCCATCTGTGCCGCCAGTTGGCGCAGTCCGGCGTGCGCATTTACCGGTATACCGGCCGTTTCATGCACGCCAAAGAAGCGTGGAACGACCAGGGCGACATACTCATCGGTTCCGCCAACGTAGACCGCTGGGCGCTGCGCACCAATTTTGAGTGCTGCCTGCGCCTCAAAACCTCCAATCTGGCCCATCAACTTACCGCCGAACTCCTCGCCGATGCCCGGCATTGTTACAGGCCAGAGGCAAACCCGGAAGCCCGGCCCATTTTTGTCTAATGAAGAGAGAGTTACTTACCAAAGGGGGACAAAATGAAAATTTTGCAAATTTGCCAATCGTATCCACCCATGATCAGCGGTGCGGCACTGGCCGCCGCCCGGCTGGCCGAAGGTCTGGCCCAAGAAGGGCATGAGGTCTTAGTCATCGCCGCCAGCGACCGGCGCGATGGGTACAGCACACAGAACGGCCGTCTACGCATCGAGCGCCTGCCTTCCCATCACAATCCGATGCGCGTCGGTCAGCGCATCCTGCTGTGGCCTAACGGCCGTATCCACCAGATAGCCGCCGCCTTCAACCCCGACATCATCCACCTGCACGAACCACTGACGCTGGGCATGTGCGCGGCAAAGATCGGGCGGCGGCTCAACATCCCCACGGTGTTAACACTGCACCAACTGCCCTGGTTTGTCACCAAATACACCGCGACGTTTTGGGGCAATCCTTTTAACTTTGAGAAAATGTTGTGGCAGTACGGCCGTTGGTTCCTGAGCCAATGCACTGCCGTCATCGCGCCGGCCAGACCGGTAGCCGACGTGATCCGCCAACGCACCGGGCGCATAGCCCACATCATCCCCAATGGCGCCGATCTGCAACATTTCCAGGCCGCGCCGCGCACAGCCCATGAAGCCGACCGGCTGCGCCGCCATTATGGCTTGTCGCCCGACAAGCCGGTCATCCTTTACGTGGGCCGTTTGGACGCCGATAAAGATGTTGACTGCGTAGTTCAGGCAGCGGCGCGGGTGATGAAGCACCTGGACGCCGAACTGCTCCTCGTTGGCGATGGCTGCCGTCGCCCGGCCCTGACCCGCCAGTGCGAAGCGTTGGGCATCGCCTCGCGCAGCCATTTCACCGGCTTCGTCTCCCCGGATGGGGATTTGCCCGGCCTCTACCGGTTAGCCAACGTCTTTGTCATCGCTTCAGACATCGAGACTTTCGGCATTGTGATTCTGGAAGCGATGGCCTCCGCGCTGCCGGTGGTGGCCGTGCGGGCCACTAGCATCCCAGAACTTGTAAGCGACCGGTGCAGCGGCTTCCTGGTCGCGCCAAAGGATGTGGACGCCCTGGCGAAAAAGATCACGTGGCTGCTGCAAAACCCGATCCAGGCCAGGAAAATGGGCCAGGCAGGACGGGAAATCAGCCAACAATTTGGCCACGACGCCGTGATTCAGCGCCACTTGCAACTTTACCAATCTGTCTGCCTGCAACGGCGCGCTCTTTTTCGTGGAGTATCTCCAATCAAGTATCGCCTAGAATGAAGACGCTGCCGAAACGGCCGGTCTTGCCCTGCTCCGCCCGGTGCGAAAAGAACAGGTCGGTGCGGCAGGCGGTGCAAAGGCCGGATAGTTCGATGTGACGCACGCCGGCGCGTTGCAGGTTGCGGCGGTTGGCTTCGGGCAGGTTGAAGTGGGGATTGGGGGTTGGGGGTTGGGGGTTGGGAAGGAGGAGCGTTTCCGGATCGGGGAAGGCGGCGTGTACGGCCGTTACCACCACCTCTCCCACCTCATAACAGCATGGCCCAATGCACGGTCCAACCCCGGCGATTAACTCCGCCGGGCGGCTGCCAAATTCGCGCTGCATAGCCGCCACCATCGCGCCGGGCAAATCCTTCACCGTGCCCTGCCAGCCCGCGTGTCCCAGGCCAATGGCGTGGTTGACCGGGTCATAGAGCAGAATGGGCGTGCAGTCGGCGAAGTTCATCGTCAGGGCGCAGCCGGGTTCGTTGGTGAGGATGGCATCTACTTCGGGCCGCCAGGTTCCGTTGTCGGCCTGGGTCACGCGGGCCACGTCACGGCCGTGTACCAGATGGGCATGGACAACAGTGTGGGTGTCACGGCCGTACACGCCATACGCCCGCCGCCGGTTGGCAGACGCGCTCCTTCTCGTCCGGCACAGATACGCTGAGGTTGAGCGAGGCAAACGGGGCCGGGCTGACACCGCCCTGGCGGGTGAAGATGGCGTGTTGGACACGGCCGTTGTCCGGTAAACTCGCAAAACGAAATAGCGGTATCTCATTAGAAGCGTCAAAAATCATAACAGTTCTCGCGGTGCATATTGTGCGGCAACTATACGTGATACGCAGCGGGAATACCAGATCGCCTGGATGCGTGAGGATGGTTGCGGGAAACGGCCGTTTCTAACTGAGATCCGTTGACAAAAGGCAGACACAGATTTATATTGAGGCCATGAAGTATCTGAGTTGGCGTTCCGACAAAAACGAGTTGCTGAAACAAACACGCGGAATTTCTTTTGAAGAGATCGCGTATTTGATCGAATCGGGCAGGCTGTTGGGAATCGAAGAAAACCCAACTCACCCAAATCAGAAGCTATTCGTGATCGAAGTGGAAAACTACGCAGTGATTGTACCTTTTGTGGAAACGGAGACAGACATCTTTCTCAAAACAGCTTTTCCCAGCCGTAAGTACACAAAACGGTATGGCTTAAAGGGGCACGATGAACAAGTTTAATGCCGAGTCATTTAATCCACTGGATGAAGAAGAACAGGCGTTAATGGCTTCGCTTGAGAGCGAAGCATGGCAAACAGTCGCCAATCTCGTACAAGAGAAGGAAAAGGCTGTCGCCGCGGCTCGCCGTACCATCAGAAAAGACAAGCGCATTAATTTGCGCCTGACACAGAAGGATTATTATGAAATCCAAATCAGGGCAATAGAAGAAGGCGTTCCCTATCAGACGCTTATCGCCAGCATTGTCCACAAGTATTTGAATGGGACATTAACCGTGCAAGAGTGAAATGGCTGGAATGGCATCGCTCACCCACCTGCCTCACGTCCTGTTCCATGTTATAATGCCATAGGAACATTTGAGCTATGGCAAATAAGAAGACAACTTCTACCAATTCTTCCAGTAAAAGCACCGCCAACGCCAAAACAACGCGCGGTGGAACTGGTGCGCGCAGCAGCAAACCGGCTTCCAGCGCGCGTAAACCGGCAGCCAATCCACGTAAACCGGCGGCGCGCAGCAAAAAACCAGCCTTCAACCTGAATCTACCCCAGAAGGCGATCCTGACGGGTATTGTGGTGGTGTTTATCACGGCCGTTCTCGTCCTCAGCCTGCTTTCGCCTAACCAGGGGCAGCTAACGGCGGCATTGTCCGGCCTGCTGGGGCGCGCTTTTGGCTGGGGCGGCGCATTGGTCCCCCTGATCACCGGGGCGTTGGGCATGTATCTGGTGCTGTGGGGCATGGAGCAGCCACCGCGCATTGCCACCTACCGGGTGGCGGGTTTTGGCGTGCTGTTCCTCACCTTCGCTGCCTTTGCTTCCCTGGCCCAACTGCTGATGAACAATGGCTTTAACGATTTTTGGCAGGTCGCCCAGGCGCAAACCGGCGGTGGCTACCTGGGTGGCATCATCGGCTATGGCCTGACAGAACTTGCCGGTACGCCGGGGGCGATCCTTATCCTGGTGGCGGCGGGCGTGATTGGCGCGGTTTTGTTGTTCGGCCTTTCGCGCCATGACCTGGTTAATCTGTGGCGCATGTTGCCCGGTTTATGGCCGCAGCCAGACGAGACAGAAGATGAAACGGCCGTTCGCCCCGACATCCCCATCAACACCGGCCAAAAACAGGGCCAGACCCTCAGCCGCGCCGCCGCGCCACCACGCCAACTGCCTTTGCCAGACCTGCCGCCGACAACGGCCGTAACCACCCCCAAACGTGACCCCGTCCCCATCCGGCAGCCGCAGCGCCCCGCGCCACAAACGGCGTCCCCGGCCAAACCGGCCGCCGCGCCGGCCAACGTCGGGTCGGCCGTTCCCTTTGTCGGCGACATGGCCGCCGCGGGCGCCGGCCATTGGACGCTGCCGATCCTGGCCGACATGTTGGAGCCGGGCAGCGACCAGGACCTGAGCAACGCGGCTATCCGTGAAAACGTGGAAATCATCGAACACACCCTGGAGAGTTTTGGCGCGCCGGCCACTGTCGTGGAAATCAATCGCGGCCCGACCATCACCCAATTTGGCGTGGAGCCGAACTATCTGGAGATGCGCGGCGGCAAGCGCACCAAAGTCAAAGTCGGCAAAATCGCCGGGTTGGCCGATGACCTGGCCCTGGCGCTGCAAGCGCGATCCATTCGCATTCAGGCCCCGGTTCCCGGCAAGGGGTACGTGGGCATCGAAGTGCCCAACACTGCCAAAGCGCTGGTTTCCCTGCGCGACGTGATGGAATCGGAAAATTTTGGCAAAATTGCCCGAAAATCGCCGCTGGCGGTGGGGTTGGGGCAAGATGTGGCCGGGCAGCCCATCGCCGCCGACCTGGCCGCCATGCCCCATCTGCTTATCGCCGGGACCACCGGCTCCGGCAAGTCTGTGTGCGTCAACAGCATCATCGCCAACCTGCTGCTGCTGAACACGCCGGACGATCTGAAGCTGGTGATGGTGGACCCCAAGCGGGTGGAATTGACCGGCTACAACGGCGTGCCGCACCTGGCCGCGCCGGTGGTGGTGGAGATGGACCGGGTGATCGGCACGCTGCAATGGGCCATGCGCGAGATGGACAATCGCTACAAGATGTTTGCCGACGTGGGTGCGCGCAACATTGTGGATTTCAACAAGAAGATTCGCAAAAACAAAGATAGCAAAAAGCTGCCCTACATTGTCATCATCATTGATGAGCTGGCCGATTTGATGATGCTCTCGCCGGAAGATACGGAGCGGGGCATTACGCGGTTGGCGCAGATGGCCCGCGCCACCGGCATTCATATGATTATCGCCACGCAACGGCCGTCGGTAGATGTCGTCACGGGCATCATCAAAGCCAACTTCCCGGCGCGTATCGCCTTTGCCGTCGCTTCCAGCACCGACAGCCGGGTGATTTTGGACACGACCGGCGCGGAACGGCTGTTGGGCCAGGGGGATATGCTCTTCCAAAGCCCAGACGCGGCCGCCCCGGCTCGGCTGCAAGGCTGTTTTGTTAGCGATAAAGAATTGGGCGGCATCATTGCGTATTGGCAGCGGGCGCGCCGCTTTAGCACTATCACGGCCGAGGAAGCGGCTATTCCGCGCGCGGTTGTCATTCCTGCGTCGCCAACGGTCGCACCGCCAACGGTCGCACCGCCAACGGCCGCACCGCCAACGGCCGCACCGCCAACGGCCGCGCCGCCAACGGCCGCACCGCCAACGGCAACGCCGCCAACGGCCGTTCGTTCTTCAGCCCCATCGCCAGCCCACACACCGCTGGCTGTCGCCCCGACGCCGATTGTGGCGGGGAACGCCGCGACGGGGAACGCCCCGCCGAAAACCGCGCCGCGGCCGCAAGACACTCAACCCCGCCCGGCCCGGTCGGCGCCGGCAAAGGTGGAAGAACCGCAGCGGCCGTTGTGGGAAGAACTTCAGGCCATCGAAGAAGAGAACAAATTCAAACAGCAGTATGAAGATGAACTGATGGCCGAGGCCATCGAGATGGTGCGTCAGTTGAACAAAGCCTCTACTTCGCTGTTGCAGCGCCGGTTCCGCATTGGCTATACCCGCGCTGCCCGCCTGATTGACGCCATGGAAGAGTTAGGCGTCATCGGCCCGCCCACCGGCAACAGCAAAGCGCGGGAAGTGCAGCCGCGAGAAAGCGGGGAGGCGTAAGCCGTGTTCCGTAAGCCGTAAACGGAACACGGCTTACGGAACACGGAACACGGAACACGAACCAATGGCCCATCTACAAGGACAAGAACGCGCCGACTACGTGCAAGATATGTTCGCCCGTATCGCCGGCCGCTACGACGCCATGAACCGGCTGATGACGGCCGGACAGGATGTAAAATGGCGCAAATACGTCATTCAGCAGGCGCGGCTGCCGGAAAACGGCCGTCTCCTGGACATTGCCACCGGAACCGGCGATATTGCGTTGGAGGGATTAAAGCAGTGGCCGGGCATTACGGCCGTTGGCGGCGATTTCACCATCGAAATGATGCAGGCGGGTAAACGTATCCCGGCGCGGCAGGCCATTCTCTGGACCACTGCCGACACTTTGGCGCTGCCCTTCCCCGACGCCACATTCGATGCCGTCACCTCTGGCTTCCTGATGCGTAACGTCATAGACGTGCCTGGCGCTTTTCGCGAACAGATGCGCGTCACCAAGCCGGGCGGGCGCGTGGTGGTGCTGGAATCCAGCCCACCCAAAGACAATTTGCTCAAGCCGTTCATTCGCATCCACCTGAACTACATCATCCCTACCCTGGGTCGCCTCATCTCCGGCAATGCTGACGCGTACCGCTATCTGCCAGACAGCACGCAAGCCTTCAAAGGGCCGGATGAACTGGCGGCGGTCATGGACCAGATCGGCTTTGCCGAAGTGGGCTACAAAATGTTTATGTTTGGCACGGTTGCCGTTCATGTTGGCACAAAGCTACCGCCGCCGCCCGACTCCTTATGATCGGTTAAGCAAGCTGGAGTTAAATTGGCGCTATACTCATGGGCATGACACGATACAAAGCTCTTTTTACTCTGCTCTTGATGTTCCTGGTCGCCTGTGCCCCGGCGACCCAATCTCAACCGGAAACAGCAACGGCCGTGCCCCCCACCGCTCTCGCCACATTGCCCACCCATACGGCCGTGCCCTCCACCACCGCGCCGATGCCAGAACCGGCAACGGCCGTGCCCACTGAACCGGCGTCGCCCAGCTCACAGCCGCCAACTCCCGGCCCACAGCTGCCAACTCCCGGCCCGCAAATCGTCGCCGGTCGCACCGCGGAAGGCGCCTTCTTCTATGGCAATCCCGATGCGGCGGTGACGATGATAGACTATTCCGACTTCCTCTGAGGCAGCTGCCGTGCCTACGTGTTAGGCACAGAGCCAGACATCATCCGCGATTTTGTCGTCTCAGGGCAGGTCAAGCTGGTCTTTTGGCCGGTCATCAACCACGGCAACCCCAGCGTTTACGCCACCCTCACGGCCCACTGCGCCGGTGCGCAAAACCCCAACTTCTTTTGGGCGCTGCACAAATACTTATTTGAAAATCAAGCTGATTTATGGCGCGCTGATCGCGATTATTTTGTCAACACTGCCGTCTCCTTTGGCGTAGATCAGGCTGAATTTGAAAGCTGCTACGATGGCCCCGACGAATTGGCCCAGGTAATGGACCTGGACAACCTGCGCCGTCAGCGGGGCATCTTTAGCCAGCCCCAATTCGACATCAACGGCCTCATTTTTGTCGGGGCGCAGCGCTACGATGCCTTTGCCGAGGCGATCAACGACAGATTGAAGTGACCCAAGCGTAAACAGGCAGCAAATGGCCCAAGAGATAGAAAGTCGGCGGATTGTCGTGGTGGGCACTTCTGGCTCCGGCAAAACGACCTGCGCTCAGGAAATTGCCCGGCGACAAGGCTGCCCTCATATCGAGCTTGATTCTCTCCACTGGCTGCCCAACTGGACGCCAGCGCCCATCGAGTCGTTTCGGCAGCAGGTGACAGAGGCATTAACGGCCGTTACCTGGGTTACAGATGGCAACTACAGCAAAGTACGCGACATTGTCTGGGGCCGCGCCGATACACTGGTCTGGTTAGATTATCCGCTGCCGCTCATCATGTGGCGGCTGCTGCGCCGCGGTGTGCGGCGCGTCGGCCGCCGGGAACCGTTGTGGAATGGCAACCAGGAAACCTGGCGCGGCCTCTTTTTTAGCCGCGACTCCTTGTTTCTGTGGGCGCTGCAAACCCACCAACGACACAGACGTGAATACCCCCTGCTGCTTACCCAGCCAGCTTACGCCCATTTGCGGGTCCACCGGCTGCCCACACCCCGCCAGACAACACGCTGGCTGCAAGAGACGTGGGGCGAATAGACGGCCGTTTCCGCCACTCGTCTCCCCTTTCCAAGTACCGTATACTTCTGCCAGTCAAAATCAGTAAGCAGTGACCACTGACCCCTAAACACCCCTCAGTCGGAGCAGCGCATGGAGCAAAATCTGATTCATAAAATCGCCATCGTCACCGGAGCCGGCCAGGGCATTGGCGCAGCCATTGCCCACGCCCTGGCTGCCGCCGGGGCCAAAGTAGCCGTCAACGACATCAATCCCGACCGCGCCGAACGGGTGGCTGCGTCCATTCGCGCCGCCGGCGGGCAGGCAATCGGCGTCCACGCCGATGTCGCCAATAAATTCCAATGCTCACATCTGGTGGAGACCACCCGCGCCGAGTGGGGACGGCTGGATATTTTGGTCAACAACGCGGCCGTGAAACCCAAAGCCACCATCCTAAAAATGGATGAATGGGAGTGGCAGCGCACGCTGGATGTGAACCTGAAGGGGGCCTTTTTTATGAGCCAGTTTTGCGGCCGGGTGATGGCCGACGAGAACGGCGAACGGGGTGGG
The DNA here is from genome assembly GCA_016716065.1 of Candidatus Leptovillus gracilis. NCBI lineage: Bacteria > Bacillati > Chloroflexota > Ardenticatenia > Promineifilales (SeqCode) > Promineifilaceae (SeqCode) > Candidatus Leptovillus > Candidatus Leptovillus gracilis. The sequence continues at coordinate 238,775 of JADJXA010000007.1, forward strand.
CTTATCATCCATATCAGCTCCACCGCCGGGGTCGCCGAGCCGCTGGCCGACCATGCCGCCTACGCCGCCAGCAGAGCCGGGCTGCTCGGCTTTGCCCGCGAGTGCGCCCGCGAGTTTGCCGCTTATGGCATTCAAGTTCATGCCCTGACAGCCCAGGAACCAATGGACGCAACGGCCGTCGCCCAATCTGTGCTGGCTTTGTGTAGCGATGGGGGAAGGGAGACGGCCGTTCACATTCCCCACTGACCCGCAACTATGCGCCCGTCGCCACGTAATATGATGCGTGGCGCACACAACGACTCGTCAGGAGACTCAAAGGTGATTACCATCAGCCCTGATGGTAGTTACAGCGGCAAAGTAACTATGACCGAACCCATCATTATCGTTGAGGACATTCACAAATCCTACCTCATGGGCAAAGAAGCAGTGCCCGCCCTGCGCGGCGTATCGCTGGAAATCCAGCGCGGCGAAATCGTCTGCCTGATGGGTCCAAGCGGCTCCGGCAAGACCACCCTGCTCAACATCATCGGTGGCCTGGACGAACCAAGCCGCGGCCATATCATCGTCGAAGACGCCAACCTCGTCTCCCTGAACGAAAACGAACTCGCTCGCCTGCGCCTGCAAAAAATGGGCTTCATCTTCCAAAACTACAACCTGCTTGGCAACTTCACCGCCCAGGAAAATGTGGAATCGCCGATGGTGCTGGCGAAAATCGGCCGCCGCGAACGGCAGCAGCGCGCCCGCGACCTGCTGCAAAAAGTAGACCTGGGCGACCGCGCCCACCACTATCCCAGCGAACTATCCGGCGGGCAGCAGCAGCGTGTGGCTATCGCCCGCGCTCTGGCCAACAACCCGCCCATCCTCATTGGCGACGAGATGACCGGCGACCTGGATTCTGTCAGTGGGTTTGCCATCATGGAACTGGTAGCCGGGCTGAACCGCGAAGGCATGACCGTTGTTTATGTCACCCACGACCCGCGCATGGCCGCCTTCGCCAGCCGCACCATCGAGCTACGCGATGGCAAAATTCTGGAATAATCTTGGATTTCGGATGTCTGAATGAGCGTTCCGACATCCGAAATCCGAAATCCGAAATTTCATGGTTCTCAAATACGTTCTCAAGAACTTCTCCCGGCGCAAAGTACGCACGATTTTGCTGATTTTGTCGCTGCTGGTCAGCACTGGGCTGATTGTGACGATGAGCGCCACAGTGGAAACGGTGCGCCAGAACAATGTGGACCTCATCGCCAGCGCAGTGGGCCGGTATGACATCGGCATCTACAAGAGCGATACCAGCCTGGAGCCGTTTCTGGTGGTGAGCCAGGTGACGCCCCAGGTGTTGGCGGCCAATGAACGGGTAACGGCCGTTTACCCCCGCATCGAAACCGAAGTCGAACTCAACGTCAACGGCGTCATCGGCCGCGGCACACTGCTGGCCCTGGACCCAGATGTTGACAACATTGGTTTTGTGGATGTGCTAGACGGCCGTTACCAACTCGGCGCCAATCAGGCCGCCATTCTTGAGGAAACCGCCCGCAACTTCGGCCTCAAAGTCGGCGACACGCTCGACGTGTCTTACAGCTTCCCGCTGCCCCGCGAAATAGGGCAAGAAGCCCTGGCCGGGGCCAGTGCGCGCCGCACCACAGAGCGGTTTACCATCACCGCCATTGTGCGGCAGGATGGCGTTACCGGCAGCGGCGTGCGCAGCGGCCTCATCATTGCCCTCAGCGACGCCCAGGCGTGGCTCAATCTGCCCGACCGCGCCCAACAACTGGTCGCCACCATAGACCCCACCCTCTACGAAACCAACAACGCCGAAATCGCCGCCCTGCGCGTGCGCGATGTGGTACGCAGCGTGCAGCAGCAGTTAGGCGACGACTACGCCTTCAGCCTCAACAAGGCCAGCGCTCTGGATGGCGCATCGCAAGGCTTCCTGGCCGTGCAGGCCCTCATCAACACCTACGGCCTCATCTCCCTGGGGGTGGTCGGGCTGCTGGTGCATACCCTGGTGATGACCAACGTGCAAGAGCAGCGCCGCGACATGGCTGTGCTGCGCATTCTGGGCGGCGAGCGCCGCCTGCTTTTTGGCTTGGTTATCGCCGAAGTATTGGTCATCGGCGCGATTGGCGTGGGCTTGGGTGTATGGCTGGGGCAGCTTATCACCGCCACCATTGTTGTGCCCATCATCAAAGCCCAGATGATGCAGGCAGGGCTGAATTCTACCCTTGCGCCGCAGGTGACATTGAGCGCCATCTTACCGGCGGTCGTTGCCGCCTTTGTGGTGCTGGTCCTCAGCAGCCTGAAACCGGCCCAAGACGCGGCACACACAAAGGTGATGCACGCCATCAACCCCGGCGTGGCCGACAACATCCAGCTTGAAGATTTGGCCCAACTGCGCGAGCGCCGCCCCGACGCCAAACTCTTCCTGGCCGGGCTGGCGCTGATGCTCATTTTCGCCCTCATCGCCGGTTTTGAGGTGGTAGATGCCTTTGGCGGCCCGGCGCTGGAGGTGATGTTTGTCTTGCTGGCGCTGGGACTGCTGGTGTTGGGCTTGGGCCTGATGTTTTTCATCACCACCATCCCCTTTGAGCGGTTGGTGCTGTTTGTGATGGGGCTGATATTCCCCCGCCTGACCTACTTTGCCCGGCGCAATGTGGGGCGGGGGCAGCTGCGTAATACGCTGATTTCGCTGCTGGTATTGTTCAGCGGCGTGCTGCCCAGTTTTTTGGCGACACAGTTGGCGCTGGAAAACGCCAATTACGAGACGAGCGTGAAGCTGGATATGGGCGCGCCGGTGAACGTGACCTCCTTTGCTTATTGGAACCGCGACAATACACGAGACCGGATTCGCCCCAGTTTCCTGGATGAGGAGCTGCGCACTGTGCCGGGGTTGGGGCAGATGGTGGGCGTAAGCTATGGCTATTCTTCGCGGGCAGCGGACCCGGTGGGGCTGCGTTCGGCGGGGGTGACGGTGGTGGGGGTGAACGGCCGTCTCCCCGATGTGCTTTTTCCCGATATGATGGAGTTTGCCGCCGGTGGACCAGAATCGCTCACGCAGATGTTGGATGATCCAACGGCCGTTATCATCAGCGAAGGGCTGGCCCAGCATCTGGTACTCGAATTGGGCGACGTGGTGAATCTGACTGGCGAAGGGCTGGACCACACTGTACCGGCGCGCATCGTGGGCATTGCCCGGCGTATCCCCGGCTTCGACGCCATCGGCCGCAGCCGCCTGGACGCCATGAACGGCAGCGCCGTACTCATGTCGTTGGACGGTTTTCGCAGCCTGATAACCAAACTCGACGCGCCCCTGCCGCCGCCCGACGACCCCATCTTCACCCAGGTGTTGGCGACCCTGATGCCCGACGCCGATGTGGATGCCACCGCCACCGAAATGGGCGAACGCTATGGCCTGGATTATGGCTTCTGGACGCGCTTTCTGGAAATTCAACTGAAAATGAATGCCCAGGCGCAGGCGACGCAGCGCATTTTCCTGCTGGTGCTGACGGTGATTTCCTTCACAACGGCCGTTTTCGGCGTGTTTGCCGTCATTTACGTCACCATCTACGCCCGGCGGGTGGAGATTGGCATGTTGAAGGCGGTCGGGATGCTGCGCCGCGAGCTGACCGGGATGCTGGTGGTGGAAGCCATCACCATGACGTTGGGCGCGGCGCTGGCCGGCATCGCCGCCGGGGCCAGCATGGGCTACGTCTCGTTTTATGGGCAGCGCGCCTTGCAGCAGCTGCCTACCACCTTCGCCGTAGACACAACCGTGATGCCCTTCATCGTCATCATGGTCGTGCTGGCGAGTGTCCTGGGTGCGGCCTTCTCTGCCCGCCGCATTGTCAAAAAACAGGCGGTGGATATTTTAAGAATGTAGATGGGGATTGGGGATTACGCTATGAACAACAAACACACCCTTCTTTTTGTCGTCTTGGTTTTGCTGTTGGCGGGTTGCACGCAGCGGTTGGGACGCGGGCTGCCGGTGGCGGAGGAGGCCACGGCCGTTGCCGACCCCAACGCCCCCACCGCCACGCCGCGCCCAACCAGTGCGCCGGCCGCCGCATCTACCGTATTGGCCGATGGGCAGTTGGTGGCTGTGCAGACATCCCTGGCGCTGAGCTTTGAAGCCAACGGCCGTTTACTGGAACTCAACGTCCGCCCCGGCGATACAGTGGCGGCCGGCGATGTCCTCGCCACGCTGGACGACAGCGGCCTGCAAGAAGCCATCGCCAGCGCCGATTTGCAGGTGGCGCAGGCGCAGAACAGCCTGGCCCAGTCGCAGCTAAGTCTGGACGATTTGCTGAACTGGCAGGCGGATGAAACGGCCGTCGCCCTGGCCCAGGCCAACGTCAGCGCCGCCCAGACCGCCTACGATAATGCCCGCACCAGCGACGCCGCGTCGGGCAACAGCCTGACCTCGGCGCGCATCAACCTGGAGCAGGCGCAGCGCCAACTGGCCGACGCCCAAAAAGCGTACAACACCGCCTATGATCCCGGCCGGGAGTGGGAGTTGGGGCTGCCGGGCTACAAGGAGCAGTTGGAAGCAGAGCGTAATGGCGCCAGCCGCAGCCTGACCTTTGCCCAAGAGAATCTGACAGTGTCTCAGGCGCAGTACAATCTGGCGGTGGCCGGGTTAAACAATGATACGGCCGTTTCCGCCAGCGCCTCCCTCATTAATGCCCAACAAGCCCTCAGCCAAACCCTGGCCGGTCCTAAGCCATCGGAAATTGCCGCTGCCCGCTTGCGTCTGGAGCAGGCCGAAATCTCCCTGGCCCAGGCGCAATTTAGCCTGATGCAGGCGCAAAACGCCTTGAGCAAAGCGCAGCTAATCGCCCCCTGGCCAGGTACGGTGCTGTCGGTGGAAGTCGCGCCCGGCGCGATGGTCGCCGCCGGGACGCCCATCGCCACCCTGCTGGACACCGACCAACTGCAATTCCAGACCACCAACCTGAGCGAACGAGACCTGGAAAGTATTCAACCTGGGCAAAAGGCAAAGATCACCCTGAAGGCGTTTCCGACACAGCCTATCTATGGCGTGGTGGCCGGGATTGGGCCGCAGGCGGCCGGCGTGGTGGGGGATGCGGCCGTGTTCACCGTGCAAATCAACCTGGATGATACGGACCTGGACCTGCGCCCCGGCATGACCGGCCGGGTGGAGATTGTGGGGGAGTCGTGATTTGAAGTTCGTAAGCCGTGAGCCGTAAGCCCTAACCCGTAGGCCGTTGGCAAAGTTTTGCGGATTATTGGACATGGGCAGGTTCAACGGCGCGTCAGGGCAATCGCATACTGGCTAAAACAGACGCCATAGCAGCACGCTTGAGGATTTGGCCCTAATAAGCGCCGCGGCCAAATAGGGCGTGGGGAACGGTTTGCAGCAAGATACGGATGTCCAGCGAGAGCGACCAGTTCTCGATGTAGTAAATATCCAGCAGGCACAATTCGTCGAAGGTCAGGTCGGCGCGGCCGCTGACCTGCCACAGGCCGGTCAGCCCGCCGATGACCGTCAGCCGTTGGCGATGCCAGGGTTTGTACTGTTCCACCTCTTCTGGCAGCGGTGGGCGGGGTCCCACCAGGCTCATCGTCCCTTGCAGCACATTGATCAACTGCGGCAGTTCGTCCAGGCTGGTGCGGCGGATAAAGCGGCCAACCCGCGTCAGGCGGGGATCGTCCTTGATTTTGAACAGCGGCCCATCGGCTTCGTTCAGCGCTTGCAGCGCCTCTTTTTGCTGTTCGGCGTCTATCACCATCGAGCGAAACTTGTACATCTTGAAGAGCTTGCCACCACGACCCACCCGCGCGCCAGAATAAATAACCGGCCCCGGCGAATCTAACTTGATGGCGATGGCGATGACCAGACCTACCAGCAGCGATGGAACCGCCAGAATCGCCATAACAGCCAGGTCCATGACCCGCTTGAGGAAGCGCTCGAAGCGATTAATGCTGATTTCTCTTTCGCCTAAAATGGGGATACCGGCCATGTTGGTGAATTCCACCCGATGCAGGCTGATTTGCAGCAGGTCCGGGACGGCCTGGACGCGCACCCCATGCGCCTGACAAATGTTCAGCAGGCGCACCGTTTCCTGGTGCATTTCGCCGGGCAGGGCGATAAAAACGGAGTGCAGGTTGGGCAGTTCCTTGAGGACGTTCTCTAAATCCTGGTAAGGCCCCAGGTGGGGGATGAGTCCCAGACCAATGTTGTTTTCGCGGCTGCCATCTACCAGGTAGCCGATGGCCTGGTAGCCCAGGTCGCGGCGGGCCAGGAGGGTGCGGATGAGGCTGCGGCCGGTTTCGCCGGAACCGATAACCAGGACGCGGTCCACCCAACGGCCGTGCCGGTACATTGTCGCCAGTATCCAGCGGCGCAGCAGCCGGGCGGCCCCCACAAACAACACCACAAACAGAAAAATCCAAAACAACATCAACCGGGAAAAGGGGCCTTCCGGCTGCAAAAAGAAGGTGACGGCCATCATCAGGACAACGGCCGTCGCTGTCGCCGACGCCACCCGTGAGATTTCATCTACCCAGAACTCGCCGCGCCGCCGAATCCACACCCGTGACTGCGAAAAGGTGAAGATGAGCAGCAAGTTGAGGATGATCTGTTGGCCCAGGTAACGGCCGTATGGCTCAAAAAATTGCTGCGGCACAGGCAAAAACCACTGAAAGCGATAACGGGCTATGTAAGCAGCTAGAAAGCCCAGGTTGATTAAAATCAAATCGCTAACGATGGTGACAAGGCGAATGCGGCGGGTTCTCATCTCGATTGTAATACCTGACGGTAGAGGACGGCCGTTTGTCGGCCGGCTTGCTCCCACGAAAATTGGGCGGCGTGGACCATTCCCTGCTGCCGCATTCTAGCCGACAATGCCGGATCATCCAGTACGGTTGCCATACGATCCGCCAGTGCCGCCGCGTGATGGGGGTCAAACAACAGCCCGGCTGGCCCCACCGCCTCTGGAATCGAAGACGAGTTAGAAGCCACCACCGGCGTGCCGCAAGCCATCGCCTCCACCACCGGCATGCCAAACCCCTCGTAAACCGACGGAAAAACAAACAGATCGGCGGCGTTGTACCACAAGGGCAGCTCTTCATCCGGCACGTAGCCGGGGAAATGGACCCGTTCGGCCAGCCCTAACGCCTGCACCCGGCGGAAAATCTCGTCAAACAGCCACCCCTTGCCCCCGGCCAATACCAGGTGCAGGTTATGGTCTGGCAGTTGGGCAAAGGCGTCCAGCAGGGTGGGGATGTTTTTGCGCGGCTGGAGCGTGCCCACGTGCAGCGCAAATCGTGCCGGCAGTTGCTTGCGCCGACGAAACGCGGCCACTTCCTCCGGCGGCAGCGGCCGGTACAGCCCATCCACCCCCGGATAAATGACGGCGATATGGTCCAGGGGCACGCCAAAAAACCGGTGTACATCCTGGCGGCTGGCTTCCGAAATGGTGATGACGCGCCGCGCCTGACGGCAGGAACGGCCGGTCTGGCTGGACAGGTAAAGGCGCTGTAAGGTGGGAAACTGCTGCGGGAAGTGCAAGAAGCTCAGATCATACACAGTAACGATGGTTGGGCAGGGGGAAAAAAGCGGGGTGACAAAGGCCATGCTGTGCAGCGCGTCCAATTTGCGCCGCCACGCCTGCCAGGGCCAGGCCAACTGCTCCCACAGAATGCGGGCGCTGCGCTGTTCGGTCGGCCAACGGCTGCCGACAAAAGTCAGGCCGGGCACATCGGCCAGGTCGTCGGCGAAGCGGGTGAAGACGATGGGCTGGGGATTGTCGCCGCCGGTGGGCAAATGGCGCAGCACCTGGGCGATGTATTGGTGGATTCCCGCCCGACGGTAGCCAGCTTCGCCGGAGAGCAGATGGGCGTTGATGCCAACGACCGCTGCCCGTGTTGTTGTGCCTGATGTTGAAAGCATAGGGGGCGATTATAACCAAACGGCCGCCTGGGGAAAGGTGCGACGCACTACCGCAGTGCGTCGCACCCGAAAGGTTTAGGCGTAGGCTTCCACCGGGATGCAGGCGCATACCAGGTTGCGGTCGCCGTAGACATTGTCTATGCGGGCGACGTAGGGCCAGAACTTGTGCTCTTTTACCCAGGGTAGGGGGAAGGCGGCTTTTTCGCGGGAATACGGCCGTTCCCACACTTCGCCCATCACATCTTCGGCCGTATGGGGGGCGTTGGCTAACGCGCTGTCTTCGTGGCTGACCAATCCGTTCTCGATTTCGCGGATTTCCTGCCGAATCTGGATCATGGCTTCGCAGAAACGGTCCAGCTCCGGCAGCGATTCGCTTTCCGTCGGCTCAATCATCAGCGTGCCGGGCACGGGGAAGGAGAGTGTGGGGGCGTGGAAGCCGTAATCCATCAGCCGTTTGGCCACGTCTTCGGCGCTGGCGAACTCTTTTAACGGCCGTAAATCAATGATGCACTCGTGGGCGACACGGCCGTTCTTGCCTTTGTACAACACCGGGTAATGCGGGTCCAGCCGCTGCGCCACGTAATTCGCGTTCAGAATCGCCACCTGCGTCGCCTGTTTCAGGCCGGCCGTGCCCATCATGGCGATGTAAGCATAGGAGATAGGCAGCACGCTGGCGCTGCCCCACGGCGCCGACGACACCGGCCCCACGCTTTGCGCCCCACCCACCCCGGCAATCACCGGGCTGTTGGGCAGGAACGGCGCCAGGTGTGCGGCCACGCCAATTGGCCCCACCCCAGGGCCGCCGCCGCCATGGGGGATGGCAAACGTTTTGTGCAGGTTCAGGTGACACACGTCGGCGCCGATGTGTCCAGGGCTGGTCAGGCCCACCTGGGCGTTCATATTGGCTCCGTCCATGTACACCTGCCCGCCGTTTTCATGAATGATCTGGCAAATTTCTTCGATAGCTTCCTCAAAAACGCCATGCGTTGATGGGTACGTCACCATGATGGCGGCCAGGTCGTCGCGGTGTTCCTCCGCTTTGGCGCGCAAATCGGCCACGTCTATGTTGCCGTTGTCGTCGCAGGCGACCACAACCACTTCCATGCCGGCCATCGTGGCGCTGGCGGGATTGGTCCCATGGGCGGAGCTGGGGATGAGGCAGATGTGGCGGTGACCTTCGCCGCGCGCGTGGTGGTAGGCACGGATGGTGAGCATACCGGTGTATTCGCCGGACGCGCCGGAGTTGGGCTGCAAGGAAATGGCGCTAAAGCCGGTGATTTCCGCCAGCCAGCCTTCCAGTTTTTGGAATAATTCGCGGTAGCCAGCCGCCTGTTCCACCGGTACAAAGGGGTGCAGCGCGCCGAACTTGGGCCACATGATGGGCAGCATTTCGGCGGTGGCGTTGAGCTTCATGGTGCAAGACCCCAGGGGGATCATGGAATGGGTCAGCGATAGGTCGCGGTTTTGCAGGCGGGTGATGTAGCGCATCATCTCCGTTTCGGAATGATAGCTGTTGAAGACGGGGTGGGCGAGGTAAGATGTGGTACGCTCGAACGGCCGTTCATAGCTTAATTCTACCGCGTCGGCCAGTGCGGCCACGTCAATCTCGCCCGCTTCTGCGCCAAAAATGGCGAACAAAGCGTGTAAATCTTTTACCAGCGTGATTTCATCCAGCGAGACGCCGATGCTGCCATCGGCGTTGTAGCGCAGGTTCACCTGCTGCGCCAGGGCTGCCTGGCGGATTTGCGCCTGGCTGTGCGGCCCGCCGCTGACGGTAAGGGTGTCGAAGGTGGGCGTCTGGTTGAGGCTGTAGCCGAGTTGGCTGAGGCCGCGGGCGAGAACGGCCGTTAACAGCCTTACTCGCTGGGCAATCCGCTTCAAACCCTCCGGTCCATGATAGACGGCATACATGGAAGCCATAATCGCCAGCAAAACCTGCGCCGTGCAGATATTGCTGGTCGCTTTCTCGCGGCGGATGTGTTGTTCGCGGGTCTGCATTGCCAGACGCATGGCCAGACGGCCGTGCGCATCCACCGACACGCCGATCAACCGGCCGGGCATCTGCCGTTTGTAATCGTCGCGGGTGGACATGAAGGCAGCGTGGGGGCCGCCATAGCCCATGGGCACGCCAAAGCGCTGGCTGTTGCCCACCACCACATCCGCGCCAAATTCGGCCGGCGGCCGCAGCAAGGTCAGGGCCAGCAAGTCGGTCGCCACCACCGCCAGGGCGTCGGCGGCGTGGGCGCGCTGGATGAACCCTTCGTAATCGTAAATGTCGCCGTTGCTGGTCGGATACTGCACCAGCACACCAAACGTGGGCTGGCTGAAGTCATAGGTCTCGTGGCTGCCCACGACGACTTCGATGCCCAGCGGCACGGCGCGGGCCTGCACCACGCCAATGGTTTGTGGGTGGCACAGTTCCGACACAAAAAAGATGTTGGCGTTGGATCTGCGCGGCCGTTGGCGCAGGCACAATGTCATGGCTTCGGCGGCGGCTGTGCCCTCGTCTAGCAGCGAGGCGTTGGCGATCTCCATGCCGGTCAGGTCGGTGACCATCGTCTGGAAATTCAGCAGGGCTTCCAGGCGGCCCTGGGCGATTTCTGCCTGGTAGGGTGTGTATTGGGTGTACCAGCCGGGGTTCTCGAAGATGTTGCGTAGTACGACCGGCGGCGTGGTGCAGTCGTAGTAGCCCATGCCGATAAAGGAGCGGTACAGTTCGTTTTTGGCGGCCATCGCCCGCAGTTCGGCCAGGATTTCCGACTCGCTGCGCGGCGTTTCCAGACTCAGGTCGCTCTCCAGCATGATGGCGGCGGGCACGGTTTCGGCGATGAGTTGGTCCAGGGACCGCAGGCCGAGTTGTTGCAGCATGTGGACAACGGCTTCTGGCCGCGGACCGATGTGCCGATCTACGAAGTGGTCGGTGGGGTGGAGTAAAGCGCGGTTAGAGGTTGCCGCGGTGCGGTGGGAAAGAGGGGGGGAAATCATGTTACCTCCAGAGGGGCAGTATTCAGTATTCAGTATTCAGTGTTCAGTATTCAGTGTTCAGTGTTCAGTATTCAGTACGAGACACTGAATACTGGATACGGTTTACGGAATACGGCCGTTACTCCCGATTGTCTAAATACTCTTGGTACGCGGCGGCGTCCATCAGACCTTCCAGTTCAGACGGGTCGCTGAGGCTGATTTTGACCAACCAGGCGTCGTAGGCGTTTTGGTTGATGCCTTCGGGGGCGTCTACCAGGGCGTCGTTGACGGCCGTTACCTCGCCCGCTACTGGCATAAACAAATCGGCCGCCGCTTTCACCGATTCCACCACGCCAAAGGTCTCCCCGGCGCTAAAGGAATCGCCCACGTTAGGCAGCTCCAGGTAAACGATGTCGGACAACGCATCTTGGGCGTGATCAGTAATGCCAACGGCCGCGCTGTTGCCGTCTACGGCAAGCCATTCATCATCTTTTGTATACAGTAATCCATCTTTAATTGTACTCATGATCATCTCCTGTTTGGGTTTAGGGGGTATAACTTGTTCATTGTCAATCAGGCGGTCGGCCATTTGATGTTGGCTGCCGGTCACTGGTTGATACATGTCTTGCCAATCCAATAAAAAAGGGGTGCATGGCAGTTCAATCTTGCCAGCACCCCCTGTCGTTAACCTGCGAGATTCGTTTCGTAGCCGAAACTTGCTCCAGCGGTGAGAAAGGTTGTTCTTTCTCTTTCCAGAGACGCTTCGCCCACGCGGTCCTTTTGCCTGAGAGTTTCACCAGTTTGATGCCTGGCTTGCCCCTTCGGCGATTGGATCAGTGGTTAGTGGTTAGTTGGTAGCTGTAAGTGGTTCACTATCAGCTCTCAACTCTCAACTCTCAACTAAACTCAATTCTCTCCCGCACGGCCGTTGCCCTTATTCAGTTGTGAAGTTACGACGCTATTGTAAGACCCGGCAGGCGGTGAGGCAAAAACCTGCTTGCGGACATTGTAGCTTTTCGTTTCTGTCAATGTCAACAAAATGGGTAAAATGGACGGTATGTTACATCAGGCAACCATCAGCAGCAATGGGGTCATGCGGCCAACGGCCGTCACCGTTAACCTGACCCGACTGACAGAGAACTATAAGGCAATTGCTACGGCCGTTGCCCCGGCGCAGGTGTTGGCCGTCCTTAAAGCCAACGCCTACGGGCACGGCCTGTTGGCCGTCGCCCGCCACATGGAAGCGTTGGGCGCACCTTACCTGGGCGTCGCCGTGTTGGAAGAAGGCATTTTGCTGCGCGAAGCAGGTATTGTCACGCCCATTTTGGTCATGGGCGGCATTATCGGCAACCAGATTCCCCTCTTTTTGCAGCACGACCTCACCATCACTGCCTCTTCGGTTGACAAGCTGACGCAAATCAATGCGACGGCGCAAACCCTGGGCGCGCGGGCCAAAGTCCACCTGAAAATTGACACGGGCATGGAGCGTATTGGCGTCCATTATTACAATGCAGCCACGCTGCTGGAAGCGGCGCTGGCCTGCGATCACTGCCTGGTGGAGGGCGTCTATTCCCACTTTGCGAATTCGGATGCGGCCGATCTGAGTTCGGCGCGGACGCAGTTGGAGCGCTTTAACGAGGTGCTGGCTTTTTATGCGGTGCGGGGCCTGGAACGGCCGTCTCTGTGCCATCTGTCCAACTCCGGCGGCATTCTGCAACTGCCCGAAGCGCGCTTCGACATGGTGCGGGCGGGCATTTTGTTGTATGGCGTGTATCCTTCGGCGGAGGTGAAAAAGACGGTGGTGGTACGGCCGTCGCTGTCCTGGACATCGCGGGTGGTCTACTTCAAGGTGGTGCAGCCCGGCCATCCTGTCAGTTATGGTTCCACCTGGCAGAGCGACCACATGGTGCGTGTTGTCACCGTGCCGGTGGGCTACGGCGATGGCTACTTCCGGGCGATGTCCAACCGGGCAGAGGTGATCATTCGCGGCCGGCGTTATCCCACGGTGGGGCGCATTTGTATGGACCAGATCATGGTCAATATCGAATGGGACAGCGCCTACAACGACGACGAAGTGATTTTGCTTGGTGAAGTGGGCGGCGTGAACATTTGCTGCGAGGAATTGGCCGAGTGGGCGGGCACGATTCCCTACGAAATACTAACCAACATCAATACGCGCGTGCCCAGGGTGTATGTGCGATAAGGGGTTTAAAAAGCGTTCACCCTCGGCCAGGAGGGGAAACCGAGGGTGAACACTTTTTTGGCGACTTCGTTTGTAATAATAGTCACAAAATATAAATTGGACTTAAGTTAAAGATAAGCGGTTGGTGAGTATGGGGCAGTATTCAGTATTCAGTGACCAGTTTTCAGTCGGCGCTGCCTCTGGAAAATGCCATCGTATACCGTTTTGTGTAGGCGTTCACCAGAGGTAGCGCCCTGCGGAATACCGAACATCGAATACGTGTACTAGTCGTCATCATCGTCGTCGTCGTCGTGTTCACGGCCGTCGGCGTGGCATTGCACGCAGTTGTTGCCCGTAAAACCAGACACGTCGTCGTGTTCCTCATTCATTTCTTGTTGGTTGTGGCAGGTGGCGCAGGTGTAAACGGCCGTATTCCCGCCCGGATGGCATGTGCTGCAATTGCCATTGGCCCCTTCATGGTTGATGGGGAAAGTATGGTTAAACGACGCCCCTTGCCAGGAATTGGTTGTATGGCAGGCAGAGCATTGGCCGGGGTAATGGTTGGCCGGCGGTGTGTGGCAGCTTTGGCAATCCGTTAGACCAGCGTGGTTAAAGTTGACGTTGCGGAAATTATTCACGTCGCCATGACAGTTGCGGCACGACCCCGGAAAGTGGTTGGCCGGCGGCGCGTGGCAGGCGGCGCAGTCTGTGCTGCCGATGGTGCTGTGGTTAAACGTCACGTTGCGGAAATTGTTGGTGTCAGTGTGGCAGGCGGCGCACGCGCCCTGGTAATGGTTGGCCGGTGGTGTGTGGCAGGCCGAACAATCTGTGCTGCCGATGGTGGTGTGATCAAAATTGACGACGATGCGGAAGTCGGTTGTATCGGTGTGGCAGGCGGCGCACGCGCCCGGGTAATGGTCTGGCGGCGGCGCGTGGCAGGCCGAACAATCTGTGCTGCCGATGGTGCTGTGATCAAAATTGGCGACGATGCGGAAGTCGGTCGTATCGGTGTGACAGGCGGCGCACGCGCCCGGGTAATGGTCTGGCGGTGGCGCGTGGCAGGCCGAACAATCTGTGCTGCCGATGGCGCTGTGATCAAACGTGGCAAACTGCCAGCCTTCGATGACGTGGCAGTTGGCGCAGGCTAACCCATATTCTCCCGCGTGGGGGTCGTCTTGGGCGTGGCAGGCCGCGCAGTCCGGGTCGGTTCCCTGGTAATCGCCAGTCGCATGGCAGGCGGCGCATTCCACCGGCTGATGACCGCCGCTGAGGGCAAAAAAGCTGTGGTCCAGGCTGCCGTCGGGAAAAGGTACGGCGAGCGGATTGGGCAGCTGCCCGGCGCTGCCGCGGGTGGGCTGGCCGGGGACGGCCGTCGCCATCCCTTCTGCCTGGGCAATGGCGCTGGGGGAGAGAGAACGGCTGTCTCGGACCAACGCATAAACCGCCGCCCCACCGACAATACAGGCAAACAAGCCCAGCGCCACGACAAACAAGATCAAACGTCGCCCCATTATGCGCCTCCATGAACGGCCGTTACCGCGCCAATCTGCTGCAAAAAACGCCACAAACTGCGCTGCATCTTCTCGCCGCCGGCCACCAGATCGTCGTGCAGATGTCGGATGTTCACCTGCTGCTCGATCAGGTAACGCAGCGGATCGGCTAAGTGTTGGTCGCCAATGACAATGGCCCCCACCAGGAAATCGCCGCTCAGCGCCAGGCGGACGGTATTGTCGCCGTTGGCGGCCCAGGCGCTGCGGTAAGCGCGTGGCTGCGTATACCACACCTCCGAAGAGCCGCGCGAGATATGCTGCACCGTTTCCACGGCTTCGTCGGCCGCGCGGCCCGGGCTGATTTGCCCCATGCTGGTGATATGCAGCCCGAACAACAGGCAGGCGTTAAACGGCGCGCCTTTGACGTAAGCCTGCCGCTGGCCGACCATGTTCAGGCCCGCCGCCTGGCCTTCGGCTACGGCGCTGGGCCAGAGAACGTCTACCATGTGGCGCTGCGTCCAGCGGTCGTACACCTGGGCGCAGTCACCGGCGGCGTAAACGCCGGGCACGCTGCTTTCCAGAAACTCATTCACCAATATAGCCCGGTCGGTTTGAATGGGCGTGTTTTGTACCACGTCCAGCAGCGGTTTGACGCCAATCGCCACACCCACCAGGTCGCATTGAAAGCTGGGGCCATCGTTAAGCCGGACCCCCCGGACGCGCCCGCGACGGTCGCCTAAAATTTCGGCCACTTCGGTGTTGTAATGGATGTGGACGTGATGGGCGCGCATTGTTTTTTCCAGCAGGCGGCTCTCGTCGTCGTTGAACACCTGGCTCCACAGGCGGTCGCGCCGCAGGAAATAATGGGTTTCCACGCCGCGGTGGGCCAGCCCCTCGCTTAGTTCCAGAGCGGTGATGCCGCCGCCCACAACCACGGCTCGTTTGGCCCGTTTGCTGCGGGCAATCAGGTCGTTGGTCCCGTCGTAGGTGTCCAGGTAGACCACGCCTTGCAGGTCGTGGCCGGGATAGGGCGGCGGGGTAGCCCGCGCCCCGGTGGCGATCAGCAGGCGGTCGTAGGGCAGGGAACGGCCGTCCTCCAACCACACCAACCGGTTCATCACGTCCAACCGGCTGGCCTTTCCCAAAACCAGATTCAGGTTCAATTGTTCATACCAGGCCAGCGTGCGGCAAAACACCTGTTTGATGGGGATTTCATTGAGCAGTGCGTAGGCCAGACCAGGGCGGGAATACATGGGGTACGGCTCGGCCGTGAGGATGGTGATCGCGCCGGCCGGGTCGTGGCGGCGGATGGTTTCGGCGGCGGTTGCCCCGGCCGCGCCATTGCCGATGATGAGGTATTGGGTGATGGGCATCAGGCTAACCTTCCTCTGGCGATGATGATTGGGCTGTTTGCTGCGTCAACCGTTCCAGGATAATGGTGTGGGCGTCGGTTTGCCAACGCAGTGTGCCGCGTGGGCAGACGGCGATGCAGTTGCCGCAGGCGATGCAGACGGGGTCATCCACTGGCAAACCCTGGCGGGCGTAGTCGCGCACGGGGATGCCCACCGGGCAGTTGTAGCCGCAGACGCCGCACTGCACGCAGCGGCTGGCGTCTGCCACCACGCGCCCCGATTCCAGCGTGGGTGGTGGCGGTTCAGTGGAACCGGTTAATCGTTTTTTCAATCGTTGGATGATGCTCATAGCTGCTTCTGGGAGCGCCGGCGTCCCGCCGATGCTCCGAACCGTGAGAAATTATCGTTGTTTAACCATCGTCAGAATGCTCGTCTTCCTGGCCGGTCGGATGGCATTCGGCGCAGGCGAAAAAGTCAGTCTGGCTGAAATCTACATCATCGTGTTCACGCCGCATTTCGTTCAGCTCGTGTTCGTGGCAGTTGGTGCAGGTGTATTGGTCATAGGTGGTGATGTGGCAGGCGACGCATTGCAACACGCCTTCTTCGCCATGATCCAGCGGGAAATTGTGCTGCAACAGGCGGGCGGGCAGCCACGCTTCGGTCGTATGGCAGGCGGCGCACTGCACGCCAAAAACACCGGCGTGGATGGGCGGCTCAGCGTGGCAGGCGACGCATTCCGGGGAAATGCCCTGGAATTGAGCGTTGACGTGACAATCCTGGCAGGTAACGGCCGTATGCGCCCCGGTCAGCGCAAAAATTCGGTCATGGTCGGCCGGGGTGAAGGCGGCCAGGGTGTCCAACCCGTCGTGGCAGGCCAGGCATTCTTCGCCGTAGCTCTGGCGGTGGTCGGCCATGAAAACAGGGTCGGCCTCCTGGTGGCAGGCGGCGCAGGCGCCCAGGCTGACGGCGAACGTGCCGGTTTCCTGGTGACAAGCGGCGCATTCCAACGGCCGTTCGTCATAATCCACCCCATGCTTTGCCAGACTAAACCGGGTCAGGCTGTGGTCGAAGTTGGCGATGGCGGCTGTTTTCAGGTCGTAGTCCGGGCCGCGATGCTCCAGATGGCAGTCGGCGCAGGCGGCGGCGTTGGCGAAACGGCCGTGCAGGCCAACGGCCGTTGGCGGATCCCCCACCATCTGCCGTTCGTCGGCGATGTTTTCATGGCACGCTTCGCAGCGCGCCGCCTCAAGGCCCACAAAGGGCGTGTGGCATTGGCCGCAGGCGTGGGCCAGTTCGGCGTGGTTGGCAAAACCTTGCAGGGCCACATCGCCATGCTGCACGGCCGACAATGGGCCGGGGCTAAAGGATTCACCCCCATGGAAATAAATGCCAACCACCAGCCCCAAGCCCAGGACCAGGGCCGAAATCAACGCCACCGGCGAAAAAATAGGATGTTGGCGCTCGACGCGGCGGAAATCGTTCATTTCAACAGCCCCGCTCTAAAGTAGAAGGTGGCGGCCACGTGGATAGCCACCGAAAAAAACAAAGTCAGGCCAAACGGAATGTGCAGGATATGCCAGGTGCGTAAGAGGCGGCGCGACGTGGCTAACATTTCTATTTGCCGTTCCAGGGTGCGCTTCCGCTCCAACAGCGCTGCAAGCTGCTGGCGGGGCTGCGCTTCCAATTGATCCAGGCGGCGCAGTTCTTTTTGCAGTTGGCGGCGGTAACGCCACTGGTAAAAGGCACGGCCGATAACCGTCAACGCCGGGCTGCGGGTGGTGGAGCGCTGGCCGAGGGCTGTCACAATTTCCTGTTCGCGCTGCGGCCGCTGCGCCTTGAAGTCCGTTAGCTGCTGCTCGATGGCCTGTATCTCGCGGTGCAATTCCTGGCGCGAGGCGCTGGCGCCGCTGATGCTGCGCGGCAGGGCGGTGTACAGGTAACGGCCGACAAAACCGCTGCCGACGACGACGAGGGTCAGGAAAAAACTGATCCCGGCCAGTCCGCGAAATTGCAGCCCGGTGTGCATCAGAGCCATAAAGGGGCCAACAATGCCGGTGAAGATGTGGAAAGAGAGCCAATAGCGCACCGGCCCGGCCCAATTGAGCCAGGTGGTGCGCTTGCGGATGCTGTACAATGTCTCGGTCATCACCATGAGCAGCGCGCCGATGATGCCCAGTGTGTGGCCGAAGGGATGGCCGCCGTGCGGTTCGGCCAGGATTTCGTAGGCGACGTAGACGCCGGTCAGCACAAAGATGACGAACAGGCTGAGTTCCAGTTCGTAGGGTTTAACGGTCGCTGCTGCCGGGTCCATAAATGGTTGTTTGCGCGTCAAAGAATCGGATAAACGATTTCGCACAGGCTTTTTCCTTAAAGTGGTGGACACAAATCGTCAACCAACAGGTGGCGTGTACCCAATTAGTCGCCACTGTAATAAAAAAGTAACGTCACTGCTGTCATTTAGGCGCTGACAGCGCCACTGTCGAGTAAGAATAACTTCCTGTTTTTTAGAGTGGACCAATCTCACCAAGTTAAAAACATATGAACCCTTAGGGGATGATAGCCGATGTGAAGCGAAATGCACCCAAGCAATGTTAAATTTGGCTTAAATCTGACACGGCCGTCATTTTCCATCCCCCGCACATTCGACTAGAATTAGCCCATGATGCACTTATTCAGTTGGAATGTCAACGGCCTGCGCGCCGCGCACGGCAAAGGATTTCTGGATTGGCTGAACCAGACTCAGCCAGACATAGTGTGCTTACAAGAGACCAAATGTCACCCTGATCAGCTAGATGATGCGCTGCGCGCCCCGGACGGCTACCGCACCTACTGGGCCTGGGCGGAGAAAAAAGGGTACAGCGGCGTGGCCCTCTACAGCAAAGTGGAACCGCTGTCGGTGCAAATCGGCCTGGGCGTCGCTGAATACGACCGCGAAGGGCGTACCATCGTCGCCGATTATGGCGATTTTGTGTTTATCGGCGCCTATTTCCCCAATGGCAGCCGCGACCACAGCCGCGTGCCGTTTAAGATGGCCTATAAAGCCGACTTCCTGGCCTTTTGCAATGACCTTCAGGCTCAGGGTAAAGCGGTGGTTTTTTGCGGCGATGTGAACACGTCGCATCGGGAGATTGACCTGGCCCGGCCGCGGCAAAATCAGGCCACTACCGGCTTTTTGCCCGAAGAGCGCGCCTGGATTGACCAGGTGGTGGCTCAGGGTTATGTGGATACTTTCCGCGCCTTGTACCCGGATCGCGCCGGAGCCTACTCGTGGTGGTCGTACATTGGCGGGGCGCGGGGGCGGAACGTGGGTTGGCGGCTGGATTATTTCTTTGTCAGCCCTGATTTGTGGCCGCGTGTGGCCGGAGCGGCCATCCACGTAGATGTGACTGGGTCCGACCATTGCCCGGTGAGTTTGGCGTTAGAATTGTGAAGTATGAATGATGAGGGCGGGAGTGGGCGGTGGGAGTGGGTGGTGCTGGGCGGGATTTTAGCGGTTACGGCCGTTCTCCGCTTAGCTTATCCCAGCCTGACCGAATTTAAGGCCGACGAGGCGCGGCTGCTGACGTTGGCGCTGGAGATGGTTGACGGCCGTTTCCCCCTGCGCGGTATCAGCAGTTCCGTCGGTTTCCCCAATTTCCCCATGAGCGTCTGGCTCTACGCCATCCCGCTGCTGGTCTGGCCCCACGTCTACGCCGCGACGCTGTTCACCGGGCTGCTCAACACCCTGGCGGTGGCCGCCGCCTATTGGCTGACGCGCCGTTATTGGGGCGTGGGCGCGGCTGTTGCCGCCTCGCTGCTGTTTGCCGTCAGCCCGTGGGCGGTTATTTTTTCGCGCAAAATTTGGGCGCAAAATCTGCTGCCCTTGTTTGTGATGGGCTGGGCGATTGGCGCAGCCCTGGCCTTTGTGGAAAAACGGCCGCGCTGGCTCTGGCTGCATCTGTTCTGCCTGGGCGTGGCCGTGCAAATTCACCTGGCGGCCCTGGCCCTCATTCCGGCGACGCTGCTTTTTTTGCTGGTGTTCCGACGGCGGGTGGTGTGGCGGCACGTGGTGGTGGGCGGGGCGCTGGCGGGGAGTACGGCCGTGCCCTTCCTATTTTACCTATGGCAAAACCGCGCCCAAATTCACCTGCCGGCCGGCGGCCAAACGGCCGTTGGCTGGAGCCTGGACCCTTTCCGTTACGCCGCGCTGATCAGCCGGGGCGCGGATATTCATTCTCTGGCCGGGCCAACCGCCTATCAAGATTTTCTGGCGCGGGCGCCCTGGTTGGGTGCGCTGGGCTGGATTCTGGGTCTGCTGCTGCTGGCCGGGCTGGGTTGGTTAGGTTGGCTGGTCTGGCGGCAGAGGGGGCAGCCGGCGGCCGACGCGGCCTTCATCGTGTTGGCCTGGGCGCTGCTGCCGCCGCTGTTTTTTACTTTGTGGCGCGGTGCGCCAGTGTTCATCCATTATTTTATCGCCGTGCTGCCCGCGCCCTATATGGCTGCCGGGGTGCTGTTGGCGCAGGCGGCGCTGGCTTCGCGTAGACCAATGGTTAAAGGGTTGGTGGGGACGGGGTTGGCGGCGCTGGCGCTGGCGCAGGTGTGGGCGCTGGCGGCGCTGCTGGCTTTTGTGGCGCAGACGGCTACGCCGGGCGGTTTTGGCGCGCCATTAGGGATGCAGGTGGCTGCCGCCGACCGCGCCAAAGCCATGCTGGTGGCAACGGCCGCCGCCGAAATTCTGGTGGTTGGCGCGGGTGAACGGCCGGACCTGGATGAGTTTTCGGCGTTGTGGGACGCGCTGCTGTGGGCTGCGCCGCGCCGCTTTGTAGACGGCCGTCAATCAGCCTTGTTTCCGGTCAATCGGGCGGTCGTGGTTCTGGATGGCGCGCTGGCGGCGGAAGCGGATTTGTACCGGGCGACGGCCGTAACCACTGAAACCTTCCCGCTGCGGCCAGGCGAAGGGGCGCTGGAAATTTTGCAGCTGCCTGGTGGCGCGCCGCCGCCGGACGCGGCCTTCGATGAAGTGGTTTTGCTGGCAAATTGGGTGAACCTGTTGGGCTATGGGCTGGTGGTGGATGATGGCGGGGAAACGGCCGTGTGGCAGCTTTATTGGCGCACAGCCGATAACCCCGACCCGGCCGATTACCACATCTTCAACCATCTGATCAACGCCGCCGGGCAGCGCGTGGCTCAGGTGGATGCGGCCGCCTTCGCCCCCTGGCAGTGGCAGCCCGGCGACGTGGTGGTGAGCCGCTTTAACTTGTCCTGGCCCGGCGATGACCCTGGATTGTTGATGCGCAGCGGTATGTACCGCTATCCCGGTCTGGAGCCGGTGCTGCTGCTAGACGTGGCCGGCAATCCGTATGCCGACGCCGTGGCAATCCCGTTGGCCAAGTAGTCGAGAATACGTCCCGCCCATCCTTTCCCCAAGACGGCCGTTACGGGTATAATTTGGTCCATAATGGTTTGCGCTTACTTGTGGGAGCATGGGATTGGCGATTTCATGAAGCAAAAAAGCAGCCGGTTTGTTGTGGGTCAGCATACAATCTCTTTGTTTTTCCCTTGTTGAGCGGTTTTTAGTACAAAAGTCCTGACTAATTTCCTGTGTCTGTTCTTGACGCTTACCTTTATACTGTAGGTATCAGAATTGTGATTGGCTGATTTATTATTTTTCGGCAGTTGTATTGATCCTTTATTGTTCGTTTTAATAGGAGTGGACTCATGAAAATTCCCAAACGCGAAGAAGGGCAGGGGTTGGTTGAATACGCCCTGCTCCTGGTGCTGGTTGCCGTTGTCATCATCGGTATCCTGACCGTTTTAGGCTCATCGGTGATGGTGGTGTATGCCCGTGTCATTGGCGGGCTGAACGGCCAGGTCGTCACCGGACAAGGCGTTGAAGCCATTGTCACCGGCTTCGACGCCAACATCACCCAGGGAACCGGCGGTTGCAGCGGCACGGTTAGCAACATATCTTTCATTGGCCTGACAGACGGCGCCATCCTCGAATCCGGAACGGTGACCATCAGGATTTTGGTGGATGGGGCGACCGTAAGCACGCTTTCTGGCGGAACCAACGCTTCTGGGATGGGGACCCTGGCCGGCCCTTATTCTGTTTCCGGGGGCGCCGGGTGCTCTGTCCGTGTGGTGGGTGGCTAGAGATGGATTGCCCTGTGAGCCTGCGGAAAAGTGACGCGCCTCCGCGCACGCATTTCTCCGCAGGCTCATGCTGTTTCTGTTGATCTACCACGTCTTTTCGCCGGTTTTTATGATAGCAGTTGCCGCATCGCCAAAGAGTAAGCAGGAGCCGCTGTGTTTGTCCCGAACAGGCCGACACAGTTGGTTGCCTCTGTCCCCACTCATTGAGATGAGGCTGATAGTTACCATAAAATATGTTGACTACACCTGATAGTCGGAAATGAACTCTTTCAGGCGCAGTACAAGGGTGTTGTTCTTATGACTCGTTCAAACTACGTTCAATCTCGTGAATCCGCAGCAGATTTTGTCCAACCGAAGCCGCGCCACACCGCGAAACGTCTGGGTTACCTGGGACTCGTTCCGCTGGCAGCTCTTTTTGTTTTGACGGCTTTGCTCTGGTTTTTAGGCGGGGGACCATCGTTGGCGATGGCAGCCCCGGCGGCGGCGACTTATTACGCCTGGCCGTCGGGAACCAACGCCAACGCCTGCTCCAGCGCCGATCCTTGCTCTTTGACGCGGGCGATAGAATTGGCGATAGATGGAGATGAGATTCGGGTGGCAAGCGGGTCTTACAGCAGCGCCCCGGGCATACCGGTTATGCTGGTGACCGAATCTATCACGATCACCGGTGGCTATCTTTACAATTCTGGTACAGGCACGTGGAGTTCCACGCCCGACCCACTGAACACGACGATTTTGGATGGGGGTGGCAACGGCCGTGTCGTAGACATCAGCGCCAATATCAACCCGATCATCGAAAACTTCCACATCCAAAATGGTCAGGCCGTGAATGGGGCCGGTATCTACATTGCCGATGGCGCCGGCCGCGCCATCATCCGCCACAACTTCATCCACAACAACACAGCCAGCGGCGGGTTGGGCGGCGGCGGCATTTACGACGGCGGCGCGGCCACCATCGCCTACAACGAGATTTACGACAACCAGGCCAACCCTAGCGGGGCCGGGATTTATATTCACAACAACGGCGCGGCTATCACCTCGACCATTCGATTCAACGACATTTATAACAATACGGCCGCTTCCGTCAACCCTGCATATGGTGGCGGAATCTTCCTATTCGGCAACGCCAAAGCGGAAATGGTGGCTAATAACATTTATCAGAACATGGCCGATATTGGCGGTGGGATGGCCGCGTTTGGCGCGGCCCGTTTCACTATGCACAGCAACATGATTTATGATAATACGGCCGTTGGTCAGGGTTCGGGCACGGCCATCGGTGGGGCTATTTATTCTCTGGGCAATGGGACAATATGGAACAATACCATTGTTGGCAATACGGCTAACGACAATGGAGCCGGTCTGTTTCTGGAGTTAAGCAGCGTAGCCGAAATTCATAACACCATCGTTGCCTTTAACAATGGCAGTAACAATGACGGTGTCCATAACGCGGCGCCCGCTGCGACGACTGGCAGCTACAACAATATTTTTGACGATGCAACCAATGTCGTTTTTACAAATAATGTGGGTGGCCATCCCAGCTTTGTGAACCTGGGGGCGTTTAACTTGCACCTCAGTGGCAGCAGCCCGCTGCTCAACGTCGGCAGCCCGGCCACGCCCGCCTGGGTAAACGTGGACATAGACGGCCAGGCGCGGCCCAATCCCAACCATGGCGCCCCGCCCCGGCATGAAGTGGGCGCGGACGAGTATTACCCCGATTTCCGCCAGGTAAGCCTGAATCCGCCCAGTACGGTGGAATTTGTAGACCGGGGGACAACGGCCGTCTACACCCACACCGTGCGCAACGATGGAACCCTGGCCGATACCTACGACTTTACGTGCAGCAATGACCTGTGGAGCGTTGTCTGCCCCGGTTCGGTGGGCCTGGCTCCCGGTCAGGCGGCCAGCGTGGCTACCAGTGTGGTCATTCCGGCCGATGCGCTGGCTTATGCTGTTGGCCTGACCCAAATTACGGCGACGTCGCAAATTAGCACGGCCGTGTTCGACCGCGCCACCGTCCAGTCCACCGTCCGGCCGCTGCCCGGCCTGCTCTTCACCCCGGTTTTCTCACGCACCGAGCTGCCTGGCACAACCATCACCCTCACCCACATCCTCACCAACACCGGCGACGCCACCGATTCGTTCGCCGTTTCTATTGTTGACGATCCCTTTGGCTGGGCGGAATTGATCCCGCAAGACCCCCTGACGGTTACGCTGGGCGCGGGCGCGCGCCAGCCGGTGCGCGTGCGCATCACCATTCCACCGTATGCCCAGGCCGGCATCGTCAACCTGATCGCAGTTGAAGCCCATTCCACCTTTGATCCAGCCATCTCGGCGACGCTGGTCAATACCATCACCGCTAAAGCGACGGTGGGCACACGCTATGTCTCGCCGACGGGGACCAACCTCAACAACAACTGCACCCAGCCTGTCGCCAACTTTGCTCAGGACAATCCTGGTCCCTGCCAGACCATTAGCTGGGCGGTGGGTCAGGCCTCCTTCAACGACGAAATCCACGTCGCCCCAGGCGCGTACAACGAAGCAGAGATTTTTATCAACGATACCATTCGCCTCAGCGGCGGCTGGACGGCGTTTAACGCCAATGGGCAGGGCGAGGAGCCGGATCCAACCTTGACGGTAATCAGTGCCAGCGGAACGCGCCTGCTGAATATCGCCGCCGGGTCCAACATTCGGCCAACCATAGACACCCTGACGCTGCAAAATGGGGTCAGCGGTGGCTCCGGCGGCGCGGTGTTGGTGGGCAGCCTGGCGCAGCCGACGTTTAACAATGTCATTTTTAATAACAACCAGGCGGCGGCGCAAGGTGGCGCGCTGTACGTTAACAACAATGCGGCCGTCACTGTTCGCCAGAGCGCCTTCACCAACAACACCGCCCAGGCGGATGGCGGTGCGGTGTATGTGGCCGGGGGCACGTTCTCGCTGCTGGAAACCCGGTTTTTCACCAACACGGCCAGCGGCGCGGCCGTCGGCCGCGGCGGTGGCGCGGTGTACGTGAACAGCGGCGTGGCCGCGGTGCAGAACAACCTGTTTGTCAACAACACGGCCGTGCGCGATGGCGGCGCGGTTCGTTTCCAGGGCGGCCAGGTATTTTTTGTCAACAACACCCTGGCGGAAAACAGCGCCGGGAGCAACGGCGGCGGCCTGTACAACAATGGCGCCAGCCTGTCCATCACCAACACCATCCTGGTTAGCAATACGGCGCAAGCTGATGGCGGCGCGCTCTTTGTTAACGCCGGGCAAACCAGCATGGATTACAGCAACGTCTGGCAAAACGGCGGCGCTTCGCAGAGCAATATCCCCATTGGCGTCCACAGCATCGCCGCCAACCCGCTTTTTGCCGATGACGAGTATCGTCTGGCTCTGGGGTCGCCATCCATTGACGTGGGCGACCCGGCCACTGTGTTGTCCATAGACTTTGAAGGCGATTTCCGGCCGTCTGACCAGGGCTACGACCAGGGGTGGGACGAATTGGCCGGCTGCCGCGCCAAACGCGGCAGCGTGATTTATGGCAGCATTCAGGACGCCGTGGACGCCAACAGCCCCAGCACGCTGATTCAGGTTGCGGGCGTGTGCCGCGGCGTCCACACCCTCGAGGTAGACGGGCAGGTGATCAGCCAGACCGTCCACCTGACCCAGACGGTGCGGATTGAGGGTGGCTGGAATGGCGATTTCAGCCAGCGGAATTATGAAGAGCCGACGATTGTGGACCCGGAAGGGCGCGGACGCGGCTTCTATTTCAGCGGCAGCGCCGCGCCGGTGATTGAGGCGTTGACCATTGTGAACGGCAATGCCGCCGGCCTGGGCGGCGGCCCGGCCGCCGCCGACGCCGGTGGCGGCCTGTACAACCTGGACAGCAGCCCCGTCCTCAGCGGCGTGGTGGTTATGAGCGGCACGGCCGAATTGGGCGGCGGCTTTTACAACCACCTGGGCGCGCCGGTCATTCAGTCGCGGGTGCTCACCGGCACGCAGGCCACCAGCGCCAAAGTCGCCCTGAGCGAGATTATGAGCAGCACGGCCGTTGCCGGCGGTGGCCTCTTCAATTTCGGCGGCAGTCTGGTGGTGGATGGCGCGCGCATTCACCACAATGCGGCGCAAGATGGCGGCGGCATCTTCAACGTCACCGGCACGATGACGGTGGCGAATACCATCGTAGACCAAAACGCGGCCTCGATTTGGGGCGGCGGTTTGCACGATGAAGGCAGCGCGACGGCCTATTTGCACCTGACGGTGATCAGCAATACGGCCGTGACCGCCGGTGGTGGTTTCTACAGCTTTCTTGGCGCGCCGGTCATCCGCAGCAGCATTTTCCAGGGCAACCAGGCGCCGGCCGGCGCGGCTATTTTCGCCGATGGCGGTGCGCCCGACGTAGATTACAACTATTACTTCGGGCAAATCGGCCCCAATGTCACCGGGGCGGTCACCGGGACTCATTCCATCGTTTCCACCACGCCGCCGGGGTTGTTAGACCCGGCAAGTGGCAATTTCCACCTGAGCGACGAGGCGACGGCCGTAGACAAAGGCGACCCCGCTTCGCCCATTACCCGTGACTTTGAAGGCGAGATTCGTCCCTCCAACCAGGGGCCGGACATGGGCGCGGATGAGTTGGCCGGATGTTCGGTCAGCGTCAACGGCGTCATTTATGGCAGCATTCAAACGGCCATAGACAATGCCCAAGCGGGCGACACAATTAAAGTGACCGGCATTTGTCGCGGCGTGCAGACCGGCGGCGGTACTGGCAGCAGCGTTTGCGGCAGCGCGCCGGGCACGTTGTTGGTCATCACCAAGACCGTCAATCTGTTGGGCGGCTGGGATGAGGCGTTTAATGCCCAGGTGGGTTACACGGTGTTGGACGCGCAAAACGCCGGCCGGGTGATCTACGTGGGACAGGGTGTGACGCCGACTATCAATGGCTTCGACATCATTCGTGGCAGCGTGAGCGGGGCCAATGGCAACGGCGCCGGCATTTGCGTGGACAGCGCCGCGCCGACCATCAGCCACAACCGCTTTTACAGCAATACGGCGACCAACGGTGGGGCGATCTATGCTTTCGACAGCGGGGCGCTGATTGAGGCGGGCAACCGGCTGTACCACAACACGGCGGCAACCGGCGCGGCCATTTACCTGAGCAGCCCAGATGGAATTACGGCGACGGTGCAGAATAATTTTGTGTATCGCAACACGGCCGTTAACGGTGGCGGGCTTTACAACAACAGCGCCGACAACATCTTGCGCCACAACACCATCATCAGCAATACCGCTTCGGCGACGGGCGCGGCCGTGTATGTGGCCGCCGGCGCGCCGGAGATACGCGGCAACATCATCATGAGCCATACAACGGGCACGGTGGGCGGCGTGTTTGGCGCGCCCGGCGCTGCGCCGGTAATGGGCAACAACAACTTCTTCCAAAACAACGCCGACGTGGGCGGCTCGATTCTGACGCCGGGGCCGGGCACGCTGAACGTCAACCCCGGCTTCAACCTGCTGGTGACCGATTCCTTCACCCTGACCATCCAATCGCCGGTGGCCGACGTGTATCTGCCGGATACGCCGCTGGCGACGGATTACGAGGGAGATATACGGCCGTCGCATCAATTATATGACTTGGGCGCAGACGAGGTGGGTGGCTGTTACGCGGCTATCGCTGGCGCGGAAAGCACGGTATATGGCAGTGTGCAAACGGCCGTAGACGCCGCCGAAGCCGGTGACACCATCCTGATCAATGGCCTGTGCCAGAACGTCCAGGGGCGCGTCATAGATGGCGCGCTGGTGACGCAGACGGTCGCCATTACCAAAGCGCTGACGCTGGACGGCAGTTGGGTTTACAAAGAGCCGATTTCGGCGACGCTGGACGCTTTGAACCGGGGGCGGGTGGTATATGTCGGGCAGACGGCCGTTGTCACCCTTACCAATATCACGCTCATCAACGGCGACAGCACGGCCGCCGGTGATGGCGACCGCGGTGGGGCGCTGTTCAACGCCGGGAATACCATCCTGGTGAACACGCTCATCACCAACAGCATTGGCGCGCTGGGCGGCGGCATCTTCAACGGAGCCAACCTGACCCTGCGCCAATCGCGGGTGCTGACCAACACGGCCGCTTCCGGTGGTGGTTTGTACAATGATGCCGCCGGTGGGCTGGCCCTGGTCCAGAAGAGTCAATTTTTGGGCAACCTGGCGTTTGATGGCGGCGCGGTGTACCAGCAAGATGGCGATCTGTTCTTGGATGGCAATAAGCTGCACAACAACGTGGTCAACGACAACGGCGGCGCTGTCTTCGTCACCGGCGGGACGGGCAACAATGTAGATGTACGCAACAACTTCATTTACTTCAACCTGTCTGGTCGTGGCGGTGGGTTGTATAACGCGGGGACAAACGGCCGTTTCTGGCACAATACCTTCGTCCAGAACGAGGCCACCACGTTGGAAGGCGGCGGTATCTACAACGCTGCCGGCGACGGCGACATCCGCAGCAACATCCTGGACCGCAACCTGGGGACCGGTGTTTCTGTGGCTGCTGGCAGCCCGCGGGTAGAGTATAACAACGCCTACAACAACTTCCCGGACAATTACGCCAATGTTACGCCCGGCGTAGGCAGCATCTCCCAAATCCCCACCTACAAAGATTTCCTCCTGGCTGATTTCCACCTGGACGATGGCTCGGCGGGTGAAGACCAGGGTGATTCGCGCCTGTCTGACCCAGCGCTAAACCCGCTGCACCTGATAGACAGCGACTACGACGGCGACATGCGGCCGACGAACGGCGCGCCAGACATTGGTGCGGACGAAATCAACGCCTGCCTCATCAAGGTGGGCGAGCAATTCTTTAGCGTCTTGCAGGACGCCATTGATTACGCCGAAGCCACCGACCAGTACCAGGTGTTGATTGGGCGCGGCGAATGTCGTGGCGTGCAGACGAAAAATGGTACAGAGCAGGTCGGCTATGTCAGAGAAGATTTGCACTTCATCGGCTCGCTGCCGCGCGAGACGTTTAACCCAGCGTCCGGCGACCGTAAGAATCCCAATATCCTGGTGGTGACCACCATCATCAATGCCATAGACGAAGGCCGGGTGATTTACGTCGCCAACAATGCCTCGCCTATCTTTGAGCAGTTGGCCTTTGTGCGCGGCAATGCCTTCAACACCGACCCGGCCAGCAACAACGGCGGCGGCATTTACAATGCCGGAGCGGGCACGGTGTCTTTTGAAGTGAGCGACATCTCGCAGAATACGGCCGTAAATGGTGGCGGCTATTACGGCGGGGCAGATGGCAAAGCCGATTTCACCGGTATGTCCATTGGCCTGGCTTTCCCATCGCGGGGCGTGCGCATTGAAGATGGCGAACTGTATCTCAACTATGTGCTTTATACTGGCAATGTCGCCACCAGCCAGGGCGCAGGTTTGTACAGCAGCGGCACGTTTGACGTGCGCAACGCCAACTTCCGCAATAACAGCGCCGGGGAGAGCGGCGGTGGGGTGTACAACACGGCCACTGAGTCGCGGCTGGTGAATGCGACGTTTTATCAGAATACGGCCGTCAACAACGGCGGCGGCATCTTCAACAGCGGCGCTTTCTTCCGGCTCTACCACAATACCATCCGCAACAACAACGCGGCCGGTGGTTCTGGCGGTGGCGTCTACAACAGCGGCAGCGGCTTCCTGCTGAGCAACAGCATCGTTTACAGCAACACGGCGGCCAGCAGCCCGGCCGGGGTCCGCTCGTCATCTGGCTCACTGAGCTACAACAACTTCCACGAAAACCAGCCCGGCGATTTTTCGGCCGGGCTGACCAACGAAAACGCGATCATCGGCGACCCCGGCTTGGTGGGCATCCGCAACCTCAGCGTGCATTCGCGCAACATAGACGCCGCCGATCCCGCCTTCCCCACACCGGTGCCGCCCGATGACCTGATCATCAATTATGATTACGCCGTTTTCTTCCGGCCGGATGGTTTTGAGGCAAATATCGCCAACTTGCAGCCGCCGCACGGCCTGCGCAGCGATGTGGGCGTGGACGAATACCTGAAAGATTTCGGCTGCCAGATTGAACCACCTAACGACTCGGCGTCTGTTGCTCCTGGCGGCGTGGTCACTTATACGCTGGAAGTGATTAACGTTGGCAATGAGTCTTACATTGACTTGCTGAACAGCGGCCGCAGCCCGTATCTGTCTAATGGTTACACCGACACCATCACCATCACCCTGAACAGCTCGACGCAGGGCTGGTCGGAGTTGGAAGGTGGCAGTGTGCAAACCGTTGTCCTGGGCTGGGACGATTATGCTCTGGGCGCGGCCACCAGCCGCATTCTGACGGTGACTGTGCCAGCGTCGGCGACGGTGGGGCTGATTGAAGAGAGTGTCATTCGTTGTGAATCTGGCTCTTTGCCGATTGATCGGGCGTCGGACACGACCATCTTGCGCACCAGCACCGGCCCCACCAGCGGCGTGGAAGTATACCCGCCGCCGGACGGCACGGCCGTGCCAGGGCAGGTCCTCACCTTTACGCAGAACGTGCGCAACATCGGCAACGAGACACTCTCTTTTTCCGTAACGCCCAACTCTGGGCCACGCTACGCCAATGCCGCGTTGTTAGACATCAATACCCAGGAAGTTGTCACCAACGTGGTGGTCACATTAGCGCCCACCGAAGTCTTCACGACGCTGCTGCGGGTAACAATCCTGGACACGGCAATGGCCGGCGATACCGCCAGACCTGGCGTGGTCGCCCGCTCAACCGTAGACCCGCTGAACTTTGGCGCATCATCGGGCACGATTCTCATCCTGCCCGGTCCGGGAACCCGCTACGTTGCCGCCGACGGCGCGGCCAACAATACCAACTGCACCGACCCGCTCAGTCCCTGCGCCACCATTCAACACGCCATCGGCCAGGCGGTGGCTGGCGACAGCGTATTGGTGTCTGTGGGTACGTATACCGACCACACCACCCGCACCATTGGTCTGGAACCGCTGGTACAAAACGTCTTCATAGACAAATCCATCGCCATCGTTGGCGGCTTTAACGTAGCCGACCAGTACAGCATGACAACCCAGTTCCCTATCACCAATGCGGTTATTCTGAATGGCCAAAACGCCCGGCGGGTGATCTATGTGACCGAAGGCGTGACGGCGACGATCTCTAACCTGTTCATCCAAAACGGCCAGGCGGCTCCTGGCAGCGGCGTCAACGGCGATACCCGCGACTTTGGCGGCGGTGTCTACAACGCCGGAGCCAATCTGACCATCACCGGGACCTGGGTGTTGACCAACGGGGCGCGTTTTGGCGGCGGTTTGTACCACGCCGATGGCGACCTGACGGTGAACAATTCGGTCTTTGCCGCCAATACTAACTCCAATCCATCGGATGCTGGCGGCGAGGGTGGTGGGATGTATGTGGTGACGGGCACGGCCGTGCTGGAAAACAACACTTTCGTCAACAACCGGGCCAATCCTGGCGACAGCGGTTTCTTTGTCGGTGGTGGGGCCATCTATCTGGACGGTGGTCAGGCGACGGTGGTCAACCACATCTTCCAGGGCAACGCGGCCTCCGTTGGCGATGCCATCTACATCTCCAATACGGCGTCACTGGCGAATGATTACAATCTTTTCTTCGACCAGACAACCGAACCAATTGGCGGTAATGGGGCGTTGGGCGCGCATGACCGCACCGGCGACCCGGTGTTTGTGGATGGCTATTACCATATCGGCTTCGCCTCCGCCGCCAAAGACCAGGGCACATCTGATCCGGCGTTGGTTTCAACGGCCGTTCTCGATGGCCTGGACTTCGACCTGGAAGATCGCATCCAGGGGGCGCAAATAGACATCGGCGCCGACGAACGCACGCAGAAACCGGGCTTTGTCTTCCTGCCCACGCCGCTAGCGGCGACGATTGACGCTGGGGAAGTTTTCACTTATTTCCACACCATCACCAACACCGGCGACTTCACCGACACGTATACCCTGGCGCTGACCAATACCCTCATTCCGCCGACCGCGCTGGGTTGGTCGGCCAGCTTCTCACCGGCGACCATCACCGACCTGCCGGTTGGCGCGTCGGTTGGCGTCAGCCTGGTGATTACCGGCGGTGAGCCGGGGTCTACGGCAGTCAGCACCCTCACGGCCGTCTCTGATTCTGGCCTGGTGCGCAGCGTGCAAGACACCACCACCGTCAGCCAGACGGCCGGGGTAGACATCGAAGCGTCGCTGACCGGCAGCGGCTTGCCCGGCGAGACGGTGATCTACACCCACACCCTGCAAAACACCGGCAACGGCCTGGATGAGTTTGCACTGACGTATACGGCCGTGCCTACCAACTGGCTCGTCAGCCTGACACCAGACCAGACCGGCTTCCTGACCCCCGGCGGCATCATGACCTTCTCCGTCAGCGTGCAAATCCCGGCCGGAACCATCAGCGGTACGCAGCATCAGGTGGTGGTAACAGCGGCGGCGACCAATCCAGACGCCAGCGACACCTTAACCAATACCACCACCGTCGGCCTGCAAGCTAACGCCCTGACACTGACGCCGGACAATGAACGCACGGTGTTAGATGGCGTGACTGTGCCCTACACCCATACGCTGGTCAACGACAGCAATACCACCGAAATTGTGGACCTGAGCGTCGGCAGTTCGCGGCCCGATTGGTCGGTCAGCGTCTTGCCCGGTTCGGTGACGCTGGCCCCATATGGGCAAACGATGGTGGACGTTCTGGTTACTGTGCCGGTGGGCGCGGGCGGTCTGGTGCAAACGGCCGTTGTCACCGCCACCGGTCGCGCCACCGGGCTGCAAGACACGGCCGTCAATACCACCACCGTCACCGCCAATACCGGCATCTCGCTGGAGCCAGACCTGGCGCAAACGGCGGATCGCGGCGCGTTGGTGACCTATGAACACCGCTTGACCAACCTGGGCAACCTGACAGACACCATCAGCCTGACGGCCGTCAGCCAGCAGGGTTGGCTAAACAGCCTGACGGCGGGTCCGTTTACGCTGGGCGCAGGCGAAGGGGTGACGGTGACGGCCGTTATCAGCATCCCCACCGACGCCCTGCCGGGCACGATGGACACGTTGGTCATCACGGCCACTTCCGGCATTGACGCCAATGTGTTTGACACGGCCGTAGACACCACTCGCGTGGCGCAAAACCACAGCCTGGCCTTCTTCCCCGACCGCAGCAGCACGGTGGATCCAGGCACGACGGCCGTTTACACCCACACCCTGCACAACACCGGCGATGGCGTAGATACCTTCATCCTCTTGCCACAAAGCAGCCAGCCGTGGGCGCTAGACATCACGCCGTTCACAGTGACGCTGGCGGCCGATGAACAAACGACGGTAGCCGTGACCCTGACCGTGCCGGTCGGGGCTTCTGGCCTGAGCAATGTCACCATCATCACGGCCTCGTCTACCATCAGCAATGTGCATCAGGCGGCCGTGACTGAGACCACCAACGTCAACGGCGCTGTCATTGAGCTGGGCGTAGACATCGAGCCAGACCGGCAGGGCATGGGTGTTCCCGGCGAGACGGTGCAGTACCAACACACCGTCACCAATACTGGGACCGGTCCAGACGATTATTCGCTAACGGTGACGTCCAGCGAAAATTGGGTGGTCAGCGTGACGCCGAACCAACTGCGGCTGGGCGCCGGCGAAAGCGCCCCGGTGATGGTCTCTGTGACCATCTCCACCACCGCCGCTGGTGGCGCGGTGGACACGACCCAGGTCTACGTCACCTCGGACACCGATCCGACGGTGTTTGACGTGGTGACCAACACCACGCGCACGCCGCAAACCCACAGCTTTACCTTTGTACCAGACCGCACGTCTACGGTGGACGCGGGGGCGACGGCCGTCTACACCCACACGCTGACGAACAATGGCGATGGTGGGGAGCAGTTCGCCATCACCTGGAGCAGCAGCCAACCGGGTTGGCCGCTGACGGTTGCGCCGTCGGCCGTGTTCCTGGTTCCCGGCGCGCAGCGGACGGTGACGATGACTCTGCTCGTGCCGCCCGGCGCGTCTGGCCTGGTGGACGTGACCACCATCACGGCCACGTCTACCATCAGCCCGGCCTTCACGGCGGCGGTGGTGAACACGACAACTGTCACGGGCGAACAGGCCAACCTGGGTGTGACTATCGAAGCCGACAGCGCCGCCACGGGCGCGCCGGGGGCGACGGTGCAGTACATCCACACGGTGACCAATATCGGCGAGGTGGCCGATAGTTATGCGTTAACGGCCGTTTCTGCCAGTGGGTGGACGGCCGTCGCCAACCCGCCCCAGATCACCCTGGCCGCCGGCGACAGCGGCCAGGTGACGGTCTCCGTGACCATCGCTCCGGCGGCGGCTGCCGGGCAGGTGGACCTGACCACGGTGACGGCGCGCTCGACGACCAATTCGGACATTGCCGACAGCGTGGTGGATACGACAACGGTAGAAGGGGCGCCGCCGGTAACGGCCGTAACCATCGTGCCCAACCATGTCGGCTATGGCGGGCCGGGCGCGAGTTTTGCTTACGTCCACACCGTCAGCAACAACGGCGACAGCGCCGACAGCTACAGCCTGTCGTTGGCGTCCAGCCAGAGTTGGGGCCAGGCAGTCTCCCCGGCCACGTTGGCTCTGGCCGCCGGCGCCAGCGGCCAGGTGACGGTGACGGTGAGCATTTCGGCCGGAGCGGTGCCTGGAGCCAGAGATGTAACCCTGGTGACGGTTCAGTCGCAATCTGACGTCAGCGCTTCGGCGACGGCGACGGATACCACCAGCTACCCGGCCATTTACCTGCCGGTTATCTTCAAATCGCCGGCCGTCACACCGCCGCCGCCACCGACCTTCACGCCGACCCCGTCGCCCACGCCCCGGGTGTGCGGCGACCCCACCGGCGTTGACCTGGTGGTGACGGGCATTCAGGTTGTGCCGGGCACGCCGGGCAGCGGTCAGGCGGCGACGGTGTACGTGACCATTCGCAACCAGGGCACAGTGGGCGTGGCCTATGGTAACAACTTCTTCCTGGACTTCTACGTCGACCGCCAGCCGGCGCCCAACCAACGAGGCGAGATTGAATGGGGCGTGCAGGGCATTCTGATGAGCGCCGGGCACAGCGAGACGTTCAGCGCGCCGTTCACCTTCAGCGGCGGGACGCATCAGTTGTGGGCGCAGGTGGATTCGGACGATACGGTGAATGAGTGTCCGTTCGAGACCAATAACCGGCTGGGGCCGGTTCCGTTAATGGTGACAGGGGCCAGCGGCGGCGAGCAGCCGCAGGTGGAACCGCCAGTAAGCGATGAACCCCGCTACACGCCAACGCCCGCGCCCATCATGACGCCACCGGCAACACCAACGCCCGCGGCGACGCCGGAGAGGTAAAGTGTTTTGCTGAAAGCTTTGATGGTTGGTTCGTTTGCTGTCAAACGAACCAACCCAATTAAAAAAGAGGCCGGTGGATGTTCATCCACCGGCCTCTTTTTGTTGGTCTCTGGAGCCGCTAGGGCTTGTAGATGGCGGGCAGATAAAGATAGAAGCGCGGCGTGTCGCTGACGATGACGGTGGTTGTGTCGCTGGCGGTGAGCAGAACGGCCGTTTCCACCACATTGCTCGTCCCCGGGCCGAACGGGTCCTCCGGGGCGGCGGCGCTGGCGACGTTTTGAATGGCCGTCTGCGCGCTGACGGTGGCAGTTGTTACCGTCGTGGTTGTGACCACCACGTTGGCGCAGATGTAACTCTGGCTGCTGTTGGGGAGCAGGGTCAGGGGCAGACCCAGCGCCGGGACGCAGCTTACCATCGGCGCATCGTCCACGATGACGTTGCTGAGGGTGAGGGACGGATGCGGATTGGAGAGGGTGAGGGTGTAGGTAACGGCCGTTCCCGGCGTTACGGCCGTCTGATCTACCGCTTTGTCCACCACCACAGCCAGGGCCGGGTCAACGGTTGTGGCGCAGGTATAGACCGCCTGACTGGAGGCATCTATCGTCGTTGTCGCGGCCAGATTGCCCGGCACGCCATTACAGACCGGGTTGACCAGACCGGCGGCAAACGTGTCGGTGATGGTGGCTGTGGCGGCGGCCGCGCCGCTGTTGGTCACCGTGATGGTATATGTCAGAGGCGCGCCTGGCGCAAGGTCCGCTGCCGGCTGCGCCGCCTTGCCTATGCTCAACGCGGCAGTCGCCGCGCCTTGTTCGATGGTGAAATTGGTGTTGGAGATGTCGAAGAAGATGTTGGTGGCGCAGGCCACGCGCACACGCGCGGTCGTCGTCAGGTTTTGGGGGACGAGGATGGCCTGGGAGCCATCGTTGGCGACGCCGGCAGCCAGGGAAACCGGATAGGTATAGCCGCCATCGGTAGACAGGGCGATGTCTACGGCGCTGCAACTGACCGGGGCCAGGTTGGTATTGGCGACGTTCCAGGTGACGGTCTGGATGGAGTTGCTGGGCCAGGTAACGGCCGTATTGGGCAATGTTACCTGGAATGGCCCGGCGGCCGTCGTGGAATTGAAGGCAATGGTGTCGTAGGCCACACCACCGGCGCTGGGGGAAACGTGGTTGTCGCGCACTGTCAGGCGGAAGGTTAACGGCCGTGTCGTGGCGGGCAATATTTCGCCGATGGTTTGCGTGTTGTTGACGATGTCCGCTATTTTGGGGAAGGTGCGGGCTGGGGTGGTAACGGCCGTAAATGAACGAAACAGCGGCGCATTGCCAACCGGGTTGTTCGGATGCCCGGCCGGTCCCAGGTCGAACTGTTCCCAAGTGTAGGTTAGCGGATCGTTATCGGGATCGGTTGCCGAACCGACCAGGGTGAACGGCGTATTGATGGGGATAAAAAAGCCACCGGCGCCCGCTTCCACAACCGGCGCCGAGTTGCCCGTGTTGGTGATGGCGGCGCAGCTGTTGCCCCCGCCCAATGTGGTGTGGGCGATGATTTCATCAAAGCTGATGGTGTGGAAGTAATCATCGCTGTTCGGTTGCAGGTTTTGCGGCGCGCAAATCCCGGCGTAAGCCATAATCGTGGACCCACTGCCCGGTTCATAGGCCGTGGGGCCATTCCGATTGCCGCCAGAACAGGCGCCGGTGCTGCCATTGAAGGTATGGTTGCCGCCGAATTGATGCCCCATTTCGTGGGCCACGTAGTCTACGTAAAAGGGATCGCCTATTGGCGATGGCAGGCCGGTGACGCCGCGCGCTTTGAAGTTGGCATTGCAGATGATGGCCAGATAGGCCACGCCGCCGCCGCCGGTGCTGAAGACGTGCCCCACATCGTAATTGGCCGAGCCAATCACGGCGTCTATGTTGGCCTGATTCTCAGCTAACATGGCAAAGCCATCGTTGTTGGTATAGGGATCTGTCAGGCCGTTGGTGTAGACAACCAGGTTATTATTGGCAACCACAACCATACGCACGGCGACTTCGCGCTCATAAATGGCGTTGACGCGGTTCATGGCGGTGACGATGGCCGCCATGCCCAGAGGAACCGTGCCGCCGTGAAACTGGGTATATTCGCCGGTGGCGGCAACGACGGTGCGATAGGTGCGCAGTTGGGGACCGCTGGCCGCCAGACCGAGGGCGCGTAATGCGGCCACGTCGGCTTCAATCTGGGCCGGATCGCCCAAAGGCCCCAATTCGGTCCCTTCTTCCAAGCTGCTGATGAAGTCGCGTTTGAAGTAGCTGATGTAGTGGGTTGTATCGCCGCGGCTGTAGGGGTCTATGTAGAACGTGCCGGACACAGACATGACGAGGGCGTGAAAGCCGGTGGGCGTCCAGTCTAAACGGCCGTAAGCGGTCACGTCGTCTAGCCCGCGCACGGCATACGTGGTGATTTCCGGGAATTTGGCCGCCAATTCCGGGGCCATAATGGGGGCTTTTACGACCAGGAAACGCTGGAAGGTTCCATCTGGCAGGGGGAGGGTGATTTCCTGCGGATTGGTCTGAGCTGCCGGGGTGTTTTCCAGGGGAGCCTGGGCCAAAATGGCCGGCAGCGCGAGCGTGTTGGCGGCGAGGGTACGATACTGCTGCGGGATGATGGTGCGCTGTTGTCCGGCGTCTAGCGACGTTTCAGCCACATCGCGCCAGAGGGGCGCGCCATCACCGATGGGCTGGCCGGCTGTTGCGTTTTGGGTGAAAAAGGCGATGGTGAGCAGGAGTAAACAGAGTAGGCTGGCAAATAAGGCAATTCGGAGAGGGTTTCTGACGTTGTTGAGGTTGTTGGGCATTTGGTACTTCCTTTTTTGGGTTAATGGCGTGAGGAGAAACGGCCGTTTCCCCTCCGCACGGAACTATAACACAAAACGGCCGCGAACGGCCGTTTGTCAACGTATACAGATTACCTGGAGGCGCGGTTTGCGGTCAGGCGCGGTGTTGTCGCCAGTGGATGGCAAGACCTAGCAAAATCAGCCCCAGCCCAAGGGCGGCCAGCCAGAAAGAGGCCATGTTGCCCGCTGCGCCGGAATCGGGCAGAAGGGTGGTGGCGGCGGTTGAAGGCAGGATGAGGGGGAGGGGAACGGCGACGGCCGTGCCCTTTTGCAGGCAGAAATTGACGTCGGCGGCCAGCGGGGTGTTGGCGTAGATGGGGGCGTACAGCGGGTTCTGCGAGGTGACCACCCAGCCAGCGGGCGGCTGCGCGGTGACGCGCCAATAGCTTTCGCCGGCGCCGGCCAATTCATAGGCGCCATTGTCGGCGGTTGTCTGGGTGAGGACCACCTTTTCATCGCTGTTGACAAATTGGATGGTGATATTGGCGACGGCCGTTTCGCCGGCCACGCCGGTCCCCACGCATTTGCCATCGCCATTCATGTCGGTATAGACAAAGCCGCGGATGGAGCCGTGAAAGGCGGGGTTGGTGTTGACGGCCGGCGGGATGTTGGTGGGGGTGGGGCGGGGGGTATTGGTGGGGGTGGGCTGCTCTTGAGCCTGGGCCACCGGGAAGGTCATGCTGGCTAACAATAGCAAAGCCAGACCAAGTATCAAGCTGATTTTTGATTGACGAGACATGCTGCACCTCCTGGGTTGTTCAATTGACCCTGATATTATACTCGTTTTTACCGGTTTGGATATGGGTTAAAAGTACGTTATGTGAAATGGTTATGTGAAACGGGAAGAGGGTGAACGGCCGTTTGCCAGCGTGGTATAATTCGGCCATCTGCAATGGTGGTGAAACATGGACCTATTCGCGCAAAGTCGTAAAGCCCAAATCGAAAAAGAATCGCCGCTGGCGAACCGGATGCGGCCGCGCAGCCTGGACGAATACGCCGGGCAGGAACACATCATCGGGCACGGCCGTTTGCTGCGCCGCGCCATCCAGGCCGACCAACTCTCGTCGCTCATCTTTTATGGCCCGCCGGGGACCGGCAAGACCACCCTGGCCCGCGTTATCTCCAACAGCACCCAAAGCCACTTCATCACCATCAACGCCGTCCTGGCCGGCGTGAAGGAAATCCGCGAGGCCATCGCCGACGCCAAAGAGCGGCGCGATTTATATGGCCAGCGCACCACGCTTTTTGTGGACGAAGTGCATCGCTGGAACAAAGCGCAGCAAGACGCCTTGCTGCCGCACGTTGAAAACGGAACCCTTATTCTGATTGGAGCGACGACGGAAAATCCGTATTTTGAAGTGAACAAGGCGCTGGTCAGCCGCAGCCGCATCTTCCAACTCAAGCCCCTCACCCAGGAAGATTTGCGCCAGATTGCCTACCAGGCCATCCGCGACCCGGAACGTGGGTATGGCAAACTGGCCGTCAACCTGCACCCGGAGGCATTGGACCACCTGGTAGACATTGCCAACGGCGACGCGCGCGGCGTGCTGAACGCCCTGGAACTGGCGGTGGAGACGACGCCGCCGGACGCGCAGGGCGTCATCGTGGTGGATCTGGCCGTGGCCGAAGAATCCATCCAACGCCGCGCCGTGTTGTACGACAAGGAAGGCGATGTCCATTACGACACCATCTCCGCCTTTATTAAAAGCCTGCGCGGCTCCGACCCGGACGCGGCGATGTATTGGATGGCGAAGATGGTGTACGCCGGCGAAGATCCGCGCTTCATCTTTCGGCGGATGGCGATTCTGGCCGGTGAAGATGTGGGGTTGGCCGATCCGCAGGCGATGGCGGTGGTGGTGAGCTGCTGGGAGGCGTTTGAACGCATCGGGCTGCCGGAAGGGCGCTTCCACCTGGCGCAGGCGGCGTTGTACCTGGCGACGTGTCCGAAATCGAACAGCGCTTTTGCCTTTTTCGACGCGCTGGCGGCGGTGGAGAAGGAGCAAGAAGCCGACGTGCCCAATCACCTGAAGGATGGCAATCGGGACAAGGAGGGTTTTGGGCACGGGCAGGGTTATCTCTATCCGCACGCCTACAAAGATCATTGGGTGGCGCAGCAATATTTGCCGGAGGCGCTGCAAGGCAAGCTGTTTTACGAGCCCAGCGACCAGGGCTACGAACGGCGCATTCGGGAAGAGGTGGCGCGCAAACGGGGAAGCGCAGTTGGCGGCGATGGTGGAAAGCGGCGACTGGGGATTGGGGATTGGCGGCCTGGGCAGCGGGGAAATTTATACGACGAGTCCGGCGAATAAGGCGCGAGAAGCGTGGCTGCAGCGAACGATTTCGCAGGCGGGGGGCAATCTGGCGGCGCAGCGGGATAAGCTGTTTGCGTTGGCGGGGGTGCAGCGGCATCATCGGTTGTTGGACGTGAACGCGGGCAGCGGGCTGCTGACATGGGAGGCGGTGCGGCGCGCGCCGGAAGGTGGGGTGTGGGCGCTAACGCCGGACCAGCAGGCAGGCCAGGCTTTGCGGCAGATGGGGGAGCGGTTGCCGGCGGTGGAACGGCCGTTCATCCTCATTGGCGCTTTGGAAGAACTTGACTATTTGCTTGAACTGCGCGGCGAAGCGGACCTGCGCTTCGACCGCATTCTGGCGCGCAACCTCTTCACCCAATCCGCAATCCGCAATCCGCAATCTGAAATCCGAAATCTGGCGCACTGGTTGGCGGAGGATGGGTTGATTTGCCTGGTGCAGACGATTCCGCGCCATACGCAGCGGTTGTACGAGCTGGTGGATTGGACTGGGCAGGAGGAACTGCGGGCAAAGGTGGTCGCTGCAGAAGAGGCGATTTATCATGACCCGGCCGATCCATTGGTGAATTGGGGGGAGGCGGAGTTGGAAACGGCCGTGCGCGTGGCTGGTCTGGACGCACGGTTAGTCGTGGAGCGGCAGACAGAACAGCGACAAATTACCCAGAGTCAACTGGCGCGTTGGTTTGGCGTGGATGGCGGCCGGCCGAGTTATGGCGAGCGGCTGGCGGCGGAGGGTTTGTCGGGAGTGGAAGTGGAGCAGGTGGCGGGTTTGTATCGGCGGGGGTTGGAGGGGAAGGTGGTGGGGTGGGGAACGGCCGTGTGTTTTGTGTTGGCCGGCAACAAACATACTAATTCTGTTTGTTAATCAGATCGTTTCTATAACCACCATTTGCCAGAAATGGTATCCTAAACGTTGGGAGGCCAAATTGGCAAATTAATGAATTGTCCATTGTTGACAGAACAGCCTCAGAGCCATTATAGTTTGAGTACTTACTCGTCCACCAAAAATCAAAACGCTATAAAACTCGCGGAATTGCCACCATGATATTTTCGAGACGAGCGGCTCTTTCAAACACAAGGGAGATCACACACTTGTAATGTACCCAACCACCATTCGTAGTCAGTTTATAAACTATTATCAAGGTATGGGTTTTGAGCTTTTGCCCAGAGCTTCTATGTTGCACAACACAATTCCCATGTCTTTTGTCATGAGCGCCGGGTTGGTTCAAGTAGAATCTTCTTTAGCCCAGATCAGTCGAGACCCTACAAATAAATATGTTCTCATACAAAAGTGTTTTCGCCATTTTGATTTAGATCGGGTTGGACAAGACGATCTTCACTTGAGTCTTTTTGAAATGCCGGGCGCTTTTGTATTTGAAAAAAACGCTAAAGAAAAAGCAATTATTGCTATGTGGCAGTTAGCCACGAGCGTGCTGGGAATTAATCCTTCTAAAATTTGGGTGACCTATTTTGAGGGGGACCAAGTTTCCGGCGAGGTTCAAGAAAAGGACACATTAACATATCAAACATGGTTAAACTTGGGATTAAACCAGGAGCGTATTGTTGGGCGAGATGCAGATCATAATTACTGGTTACAGAGTGATAGCTTAAGAACTGACGTTTCTGAATTACGCAAAGCAGGCCCTAACACGGAGATGTTCTTTGACCGAGATCGGGCGTTAGCCTGTGGTCATACCTGCCAACCGGGGTGTCGCTGTGGGCGATTTATTGAATTTGCCAATACCTTGTTTATTTCATACCAATTACGACCGCAGCACAATCGCTTTGAACCCTTAGCCATCCCTTTTGTTGAGACTGTGATTGGAACAGAACGGGTTGCAATGATTACCCAGGGAGTATCTTCCGTTTTCGAGACAACCGATTTTGTCCCGATTATCAACTTAATCCAAGGGTATGTTACCAATAAAGATATTTCTCAAGATTTATATACTTCCAGCATACGCATAATAGCGGATCATCTTCGGGCATTATGTGTACTGGTTGCTGATGGTGCGCCACCGCCGGGGAAGAACGGCCGTGAACGCATCATCAAACTCCTTATTCGCCAGCTAATCACCCGGCGGATCATTTTGGGCATTGAAACCGATACGTTTTTACCTGATGCTTTACATGTGGCTGCCTCGACTTTTTCTCCAGAAGAAATGCCCACCGGGACTATTCCCAGAGTCACGGCTTACTTTGCCTATGAGTCATCTCGATTCGAGCAGACTATTGCCCAGGGCTTTCGCAAACTGAAAAAGCTGCTCACCTGTAATCACGGCAGATCCCTAAACGGTAGAGAAATCGTGACATTGGAAAAACAATGGGGCTTACCAATATTACTTATTGAAAACCAGTTAAATCAACATGGCTTGGTGTTCGCCAGGCAAGATTATTTATGTGAATTAAGCACATGGAACACAACAGCCAAAACGTCTCATTGACAAAGGGGTGAGGAAATGGCAAAGATTGAGTTCAGCAATCTTAAAGAAGGTATCAAGCAACATCTTAAAAAATTATGCACGGAGTTGGGGGCGGACCTGGTCACATTCTATTTTTATGATAAACCCTCTAACCAATTTTTCTTTCCGGTTAGTTATGGTTTATACGACGAAGAGGATTTTGAACGCGGAATACCCAATATGAACCGCCCGCTGGGACAGGTTGCTCAAAAGAGCCGCGAAGTGTTTGCCGAAGACGTTAACGTGTCGGGATTGGCTGGGCCATTCTCTTATAATGAGAAAGTTGCCTCTTTGGCTGCGTTACCACTGAAGCGTAAAAAAGATGTGTTCGGGGTCGTGTTTATTAATTATCGTCAGGCCCATTCCTTTCCAGAAGAAGAGCAAAAGCGGATTCGACAAACAGTCAACAGCTTTGCCTCAGAAATTACTCGCCTAACCCAACAAATCAACACAAACAATCTTGTGCCAGCAGCTATTACGAAAGAGATTCAATGGGTATATGAAAATACAATCTTGCAAGAAATAGCTCACAAAGCGGTCGGCGTTTTAGAAGATTCTACAATTATCATATGGCTTCCAGATAAAAAGACACTGCGTTGTCGGGTTATTTCTGGCGTCAGCATGTTGGCGCAAAATGTGCCACTCATTGACGTAACTACCCGCGACCCGGTGGCGCGTGCATTTAAGCAAGGCAAATCTGTCTCCATTGATGATGCGCGCAAAATCAGAGGTTTTGTGTTGGCCGACCTGCGTGACGATCTTCGGTGGCGAGCCATTGAAGCTGTACCCATCCGAAATTCGCAAAACGAAACTTTGGGTGTCATCGCCGCTTACGCGACAGTGCATTTGAAATTCACCCTACATGAAAAGGCGATCCTCCGCGCATTGGCCGAATCTGCTGCCTATAATCTGGAAAATGAGAAGAAGATAGATTCCTTAAACGCCTTACATGCCCTGGGTACACGCCTTACGCTGCCTCTCAATCTGAAAGAAACACTCAGTGAAATTGTTACTTCAACACCTCGCGTAATTGGCGTAGATATTTGTACCAT
Source organism: Candidatus Leptovillus gracilis (assembly GCA_016716065.1). Taxonomy (NCBI): domain Bacteria; kingdom Bacillati; phylum Chloroflexota; class Ardenticatenia; order Promineifilales (SeqCode); family Promineifilaceae (SeqCode); genus Candidatus Leptovillus; species Candidatus Leptovillus gracilis. Next base: position 282,879 of record JADJXA010000007.1, read on the forward strand.
TCACCTTTACGATGCGGCTAAACAAGAATTTGAGGACGTGGACAAATCGGCCGTCTATGGCGCAAGCGCCCAAAACATGAATAAACCTGGCAAAGGAGGGGTGGCGCACCGGGTGATTGAGCGCACCTGGGTACTTTCCGAAGATGTTCCCGATGAAACGTTTGACGCTTCAAGCACGTTTGTGCGTCAAGAAAATGTCAGAGCCTATGCTGGTGTAAGCCTTCAGGTTGTAAACGAACCGGTAGGGGTAATGTTTGTTAGCTACCGACAACCGCACAAATTTTCGGCCGATGAACGAACACTGCTTCGCACCATCAGCTTTTATGCTGCTACTGCCATTTATGTGGCTAAACTGTTTGAGCAGCGCGACGCTTTTGCAGAAATTGCGCGTGATATTACAAACGCTCACAACCGCACCGAGCTGCTCGCTGTCGTATTGGATCGCTCTTTGGAACTTCTGGGTAGTGAATATGGCGCTATTGGCCTTTACAATGCAGAGACCAAAGAAATCCGCATTGAATATGCGGTGGGTACGGAAGCGCACGTTATTCCGGCAACGATAGGGCTAACCCAATTAGCCATACGAACCGGTCAGCCTGTCCGTGTTGATGACGTGCGGCAAGAAGTGAATTATTTTAGCCGCCGCCCGGACACCCGTTCCGAACTGGATGTACCGCTTAAGCGAGGGGAGCAGGTTATTGGCGTTTTGAACGTTGAAACATCTCGTCTGGCTGCTTATACGGAGGAACACGAAAAGTTAGCCTTCGCCCTGGCGGCGCAAACTGTGGTCGCTTTGGATAAGATCGAGCTTTTAGAACAAACTCAGGCTGAGCTGAATCGGCGCGTTGCTGATATTGAGGTCTTGCAAGAAGTTTATGGCGCGTTAGAAACGGAAGAGTTGGAGGATAGCCTGTCTAATTTGGTCACACGGACATTGGCATTAACTGGGGCGGATTATGGCGCTATTTATTTGCTAGACCGCAGCGCTTCAGAGCCTATGTTATTGTTGGCGGCTTTGCCGGAAGGTCGGGCTACTGAAGATCAACGACAGGAACGAATTTCAGTTAACAACAGCAAGGGCATTCTGCCTCACGTGGTCAATACAGGTAAATCCTATCGCAGTGATAATGTTCTAGAAGATGAACACTATTTTGCAATCCATGCCGATACCCGCTCAGAATTAATTGCGCCGCTCGTTTTTAATAACCGCGTCTATGGCGCAATTGATTTAGAAAGCACACAACTGAATTGGTTTAATGAACGGGAAGAGCAGTTGGTACAGGCGATTGCGGGGGCAGCAGCCGCGGCCGTGCGCCAGGTTCACTTGTTTGAAGACCTGGAAGAAGTGAATCGCTTAAGTGAACAGCTTAACAGCACGTCATTTAAAAAGGTTCAGGAAGTGTTGGAGTTGATTCATCGCTCGGCCAACAAACTGATGGACACCAATAATATGTACATTGCTTTGTACGATGATTATTCGGATGTGGTCAGGTTTGGTTTGATGTATGAGTTAGGAGAAAAGGTTGACGTCGAGACAGATTACAGGTACCAACCGCGGAAGGCGGGACAAGGCAAAACCGAAGAAATCATCCACACCAAAAAGCCAATCTTTCATCCAACAGGCAAAGAACATTGGGGTTGGTATAAAGAAAAAGAGGGACGCATAGATTATTCAGAAGGAGAAGCTAAAGCGGCTTCTTGGATTGGTGTGCCGATGCTACCAATGACAAGGTGATAGGCGTAGTCGCTACCTACCACCCTTCAGCTGATTACGTGTACAGCCGAGACGATCTGACCAGCTTGCAAGCCATGGCCAACCAGGCGGCTATTGCCATCAGCAATGTGCGGCTGGCGCAGCAGCGCCAACTGCGCGAAATGGGGCAGTTGCTCTCAGCCAACATTTACCTTGCGGAAAAAGAATTGCTGGAAATCATCTATAAACAAACCAGCCAGCTTATGGATACAAAGGAAATGTATGTTGCTCTCTACGACATAGCAACCGATATGGTCCGCTTTGGTCTGGCCTTTCAAGGGGGCAAGCGTGCCGATGTGGAAACCGACCCCCATTGGCAGCCGCGGCGGGCAGGTTCTGGCCGAACAGAATGGATTATCAAATACAAAGCACCATTGTTCCATCCAACTGGAGAGATCGGTAAGGGCTGGTATGCTCAGGAAGGCCGCAAAGAATATATTGGTACTGATTTGGGCTGTTGGGTTGGCGTGCCAATGATCGTGAACAGTGATCAGGTTGTGGGAGTGATAAGCGTCTGGCAACCTGATAAAGAATATGCGTATGATGGACATGATCTGGGGCTGCTGCAAACTCTGGCAGACACGGCGGCCAGCGCCCTTAATAATGCGCGTCGCTATCGCGAGTCACAGGCGCAGCAAGAATTGGCGGCCCTGGGCACAGCCATGAGCGCCATCCAGCATCGCATCAACAACACACTCAATATTGTTTCGCCTAATGTCACCCGGCTGCGCAAGCGCGTCCATGGTGATCCCGAAACGCAAGAAATTCTGGACATCATTGACAGGAATGTGAGTTACACCTCACAAATCATCCACCGCATCCAGGCGGCGCTGCGCGGCGAGCGACAGATAGTGGACATTAACGCCATTCTTTATGAAGTTGCTCAACAGGCAGAACAACATTGGCTAACTGAAACTACAGGACCCACTGAGGTTAGCCTTGACTTTGACAACGCTATTCCTCTGTTTGAAGGTCCTCTGGGCCAGCTCTCTGAATTATTTACGAATTTAGCCCACAATGCCTGTCGCGCGATGGCTCAGGGCGGAATGCTTAAGATTCATAGTAAGCTGGACAACAACATAATTTATATAAAGGTCATAGACACCGGTTCAGGTATAGCCGATTCCATATTGCCTCGTCTTTTTACCAGACCAATACCGACTAAAGAGGCTGGAGGCACGTCTGGCCTGGGACTATATCTGGGAGCATTGATAACGCAAAGCCTGGGTGGTGATATAGAAGTTGAGGATACTGGGCAGAATGGGACCACTATGTTAGTACGTATACCGCTACCTCATGTTAGCAAGGAGGCGTGGAGAGATGAAGATGCGAATCTTGTTGATTGATGATGAACCACGGTGGATTGATTTTGCGCGCCGTGATCTCGAATCTTTTGAGATTGTCGTCGCCAAAAGTTTTGAAGAGGCTGTGGCCGAATTAGAGCAAGATCAATTTGATCTGGTTATTGCCAGTTCTCGATGGCTCAAAGTTCTCGAACTGATTCAGGAAAAGTTCGCTGAAAAACGAGTTATGGTAACAACGATCAAACCAACCCCAGAAGAAGCCTTGTTCGCTTATCGTCGGGGAGCGGTAGATTACATTTCAAAATCGTTTGCCAGTCAAGAGCTATTGGAACACGTTAAAAAAGTCGTGCCAGCAGTATAAGGGGGAGCGATGTTTCGAGAAACCCACAGTGTTCTGGTCGTGGATGATGTGAACGATTGGCGAATCACGATACGCGGTTTGTTGCAAGATGAAGGGTACCGTGTTCAGGTAGCTGAAACTGCTGAAGAGGCATTGGCATTTTTGGAGGCGGATCGCTTTGATTTGGCGGTTATTGACATACGTCTGGATGAAACCAATGAAGATGACACTGAAGGCATAACCCTGGCGGAAAATATCTATCTGCAATGGCCTGAAGTCAGAATTATCATTATTACTGGTTATGATACGTCTGGCACATTAGACAAAGCGATGAAACCAACACCTACCGGCCGTCTGGTCCACGATTACATCCTGAAAAAGGATACGCATACACACCTTTTGCCGACGATTCGGCAGGCATTAAACGAGCCAGCTAATCTGTAGGTTGATAAGCAACATGAGCAACGGCCGTATCCTGGTTGTAGATGATATCCCCGATGTACGCAACACAGTTGTGGGGTTGCTCGCCGATGAAGGGTATGAAGTACACGGCGCTGCTACATACGAAGAAGCCGTTGACCTGCTCAACCGTGTTCGTTTTCATGTGGCCGTGCTGGACATTCGGCTAGACGAGAGCGATGTAGACAATGAAGCGGGTCTGCGTCTAATGCACTACATTCGGCAATTCGACCCAACCATCTCCCCCATTATATTGACCGGGTATGCCGAAGTTCATATGGTGCAAGAGGCTTTGCGGCCCGGCAAATCTGGCAAATCCCCCGCGTTCAGCTTCTTAGAAAAAACAGAAATCACGCTAATGCCCGAAATTGTTAAACAGGCATTCTCTCAGTCTGTGCGCGTCAATCGGACATTGGTGATCGAAGATAACGGAGAAATCATTCTCGCGTTAGCCAGACGTCTTCGTTTTCAAGGGAAATCTAAACCTGAGATCGAGTTCCTTGCTGAGGAAATTGACGAATTGCTGCGTAAGCTGTTTTTTACGTGCGAGCGCATTGTAATTGATTCGCCACAACAAGGGTACAGCGCGGCGGCCGTTTTCAAAGTCGTTCCCTGGTACAAAGATCGCATTCAGGGAGAGGCATTAATTGTCAAGATTGGTGAACGCGGCATAGCGGATGAAGAGGTGAATCGCTACCAAGAGTATGTTTTGGGCAAAGTGGGTGGACATCGTGTACCTATCAGAATAGAAACAACTCACACTCGTTCATTAACAGGCATCCTGTATACGTTTGCTGGATTGGGGTTTGTCCAGAGTTTCCCCGCGTTTTTCTATCAGGCAAATGTTGAAGCTATTCGAACTGTTATTCGGAACTTGTATTTGACGACATGCCGACCCTGGCAGCGGGATGAAATTATTTCGGTTGAACTGACCGATTTAAGAGCTGTTTACTTTCACCATTTATGGTCGTCCGACCAGAAACTGGAACAGTCGCTCAAACACATGACGGGCAAACGGCATCCTTTCCGCCTGGAAAACGATGAACACTTGTGGTTGGGCGAAGATATTCAACTACATAATCCTGTTTCTTTTGTTAGAACCCATTCTTTTGAACAGTCCACGCTATACGGCATCATACATGGAGATTTACAGGGATATAATGTGTTGATCGATCACCGTCAGGAAACCTGGCTGATTGATTTTGCCAGCACAACGCGAGGTCCTATTGCTCAGGATTATGCTTTGTTTGAAGCGTACTTGCTGGTGTCAATTCTTGAGGCTGAGGATTGGCAGGCGCTTTATCCCTGGTATGAGCTTTTGTTTAAAGCGGGCAGTTTAACGGCCGTGCCCCTATCAGGTGAACTGCGGACAAAACAAGACATCTGGAAGGCGCACACAGCAATTTTGACAATTCGTCGTTTAGCATTTGGGGATGCCGTCTCTTTGTCAGAGTCCGAGTATCTGATTTCCTTGTTGTTCAACTTGCTGAAATTGTTGACCATACTGAATTTACCATCTACTCAGAGAGATTTTGCCTTAATTGCTTCCTCATTTGTCGCCAGTCGCTTAGCCAATTTACTTTCCTGAAATAGACGTCTTATTGGGGGCAACATGGACAAGGTTTTGATTGTAGATAACGAGAAGGATGTGTTGCACACCCTTTCTGGCTTATTAAGAGACGAAGGTTATCAAGTTGAAGGCGTCTATTCAGAGAAAGAAGCAATTGAAGCCTTTGCCAATGAGAAATTTGATTTCGCCCTGATTGACATCCGCTTACACGGAGAAGATACCGACGACATTAGCGGCTTAGGTCTGGCTGCTGTTTTACGTTCGATGTCCCCTGAGACATTGATTTTTCTGATGTCCGGCTACCCTTTAAGTGAGCCTTATCTTCGAATCGTCCGTTATGTAACCGATGCTATTCTTCTTGAAAAAACACTTGGATGGGATAAAAAGATTATTAGCGCTATTACCAACGCTAAAAATATTCTTCAAGAAAGGAAACAAAAACCGACGACTATTTCAGGCCAGACAGAAGATGATTCCTCAATTACAGCCAAGTTGAAATTTTCTCGATTATCTGTATCAATTGCACCAAATCAAATAGCATTTGTTCGCTCGCAAGGCGCTCATGTTGCCGCAAGACGAACCTTAAGTGTGGCAGATGTGCCCGTTGCCCAATATCAAAAGCGAGTGGATAGCGCGCGTTATATCCCCAAAGACTTAAGATTCAATGTCAAAGATATCGGATCGAATTTATGGCGAGAACTATTCTCGGCGCATTCGGAAATTCAAAATACTTACCTCACGGCCAGAGCAAAAAGCAAGATATTGAGCTTGTTATTCGAGGGGCCAAGAGAGTTCATACGTTTACCCATCGAATTTATGTTTTCTTCTGAATCTGAAGAATACCTGGTTCTCTTACACCCGCTAGCAAGATTTGTCAATGGTACGGAATCCAATCAAGCGCCATTTGATCGAGAGTTTTTTAAACAAAGCTCAAATCTGAAGATCTTACTTATCGCCTCAAATACGCCTAATCCTCATATTCCCGGAGTCGATCTTGAAGTGGCTAAATTAGAGCGCTTTTTTTTGACTCAGAAGCAGTTCGCTGTGGATTTGGAAGTTATTCCAACGGAAAAAGCAACTATTGAATTTGTTCGAGAGAAACTGAAAAATCCAGATTACGACGTTATCCATTATGCCGGACATGGATCTTACAATAGCGAATCGCCAGAAGAAAGCACCCTCAGTTTTTGGAGCGATGCAGGTAAAACAGGCGAAGTTCAGCAGATGCGGGCTTCAGAATTCCATTTATTGAGCGAGTCTCGGGTGCGACTGTTTTATCTTAGCTGTTGTTGGGGCGCGGCCAGTGGAGACAAGAAGGATTTGCTGGACGATGACTTTTTGGGTGTGGCAGATGCCATCGTGCGTGCTGGCGTTCCCACAGTTTTGGGGTATCGTTGGCCTGTTACCGACGCGGGCGCGCCTAAAATGGCCCTGGCTTTTTACCGCGAATTGTTAAATGATGGACGACCTGATGTAGCGCTTTGGAAGGCTCGTCGGGAATTGGCGGCAATCAATCGAAATGATTTGACCTGGTTGTCGCCCATACTTATCCATCAAGTGTGATATTTCTGTTTGTCTTTCTCCACCCACTCCAATGCCCCTTCCCCCGCCACTCTCCCACTCGCCAAACAAGCCGTCAGCAAATACCCGCCCGTCGGCGCTTCCCAATCGAGCATCTCCCCGGCGCAGAAAACGCCGGGCCGGGCGCGCAGCATCAGGCGCTCATCCAGCGCCTCAAACCGAACCCCACCCGCACTGCTAATCGCCTCGGCCAACGGCCGTACACCCTCCACCGTCACCGCCACCCCCTTCATCACCCCCGCCAACTGAGCCGGGTCAGCAAAAACGGCCGTCGGCACAACCTCCCGCAGCAGCCCCACCTTCACCCCCTTCAACCCCAACCGGCTTTGCAAATGGCTGGATAACGAACGCGACCCGCGCGGCTTCACCAGCGCCTCCCGAATCTGCGCTTCGGTTTTGTCCGGCAGCAAATCCAGATGGAAGGTGGCACGGCCGTTCGCCGCCACCTCCTCCCGCAGCAGCGCCGACACCGCGTAAATCAGGCTGCCCTCCACCCCCGTTTCCGTGATGACAAATTCGCCCTGGCGGGCAAAGTCGGCCAGGCGCAAAACCACCGTCTTCATCGGTTCTCCAGCAAATTTCTGCCGAAAGTGTTCGCTCCAGCCCACGTCGAAGCCGCAGTTGGCCGGTTTGAGGGGTGCGACGCCAACGCCCTGCGCTTGCAGCAGCGGGACCCACGCCCCATCGGAACCCAATTGCGGCCAACTGCCGCCGCCTAACGCCAGCACGGTTGCCTGGGGGGACACGGCCGTTTCCCCCGCCACCGTCGCCAATCGCAGCCGCCCATCCTCCGTCCAGCCCAACCAACGATGGCGCACGTGGAACACCACGCCGTTGGCGCGCAGGCGGCGCACCCAGGCGCGCAGCAGCGGCGCAGCCTTCATCTCCGCCGGGAACACGCGCCCCGACGTGCCGACGAAGGTTTCCACACCCAACCCTTGCGCCCAGGCGCGCACCTCTTGCGGGCCGAATTGTTGCAGCAGGGGTTCGATGTGGGAACGGCAGTCGCCATACCGCCCCACAAACTGCGCCAACGGTTCAGAATGGGTCAGGTTCAATCCCCCCTTGCCCGCCAGCAAAAACTTGCGCCCCACCGTCGGCATCGCGTCGTACACCTGCACAGGCACGCCCGCTGCGCTGATCACCTCGGCGGCCATCAGCCCGGCCGGCCCACCACCAATAATGGCAATAAACACATTTTCCATACGTAACCTGGACAGGTCATAACCGAAAAGGGTTATCAATGATTGCGCAGATTGCGCCGATTTCACAGACTGAAGAAAAAATCTGCGTCACCATCTTAGGCCACATCCGCCAGGGCTTGGAAGGCGGCAAGCTGCGCCGGGTCGCCCATCACCGCTACCATGTTGCCGACGGCAAAGCGGTAGTCGGCTTGCGGATTGGGCTGCAAAACGCCATCATGGATGACCCCCACCACCGAAGCGCCCGTTTCACTGCGAATGCGCAGCTCTTCGATGGTCTTGCCCACCAACGGACTCTGATCGGCCAGCTTGACCCAATTCAGTTCCAGCAGGCGGGCGGCGTTGCGCAGCAGGGCGATGGTGTGGTAGTCGTCGTGGGCCAGGTAGAGTGGGGCGTACAGCTCGTGGCGGATGCTGTCGGTGTAGCGTTGAATGTCGGCCGGGGGGATTTGCAGATGGATCAACGCCTGGCGCGTCATCTCCAGGCCGGCTTCAAACTCTGGCTGCACCACTTCATACACCCCATGCTGATGCAGAACTTGCATCTGCTCAATGCCTTCTGCGCGGGCCACAATGTGAACATCCTGGTTTAACTGGCGCACCACGTCCACGATGGATTGGGTCACGATCAGCGCCGGAGTTGTTATCAGCACCAACGATGCCTGCGCCGTTTGCGCTGCTTCCAGCACAATGTGCTGGCTGGCGTCGCCATAAATCACCGGGAAACCGGCCATACGCACCTGCTCCATCCGCCGCGCATCCAGTTCGATCACCACAAAAGTCCGCCCCAAACGCTTTAAAACCTCGGCCACGTGAAAACCAACCCGCCCACCCCCGGCCAAAATCACATGGTCGTGCAAGCCCGCCTCCGGCAGATTAATGGTCTGGATCGGTTCTCGCCGCCACCAGCGCTGCCGCAAGGCATAGAGCGGCGTCGTCAGCCCAGACACAAAAGGCGTCAGGATCATGGTGATGATGGCTACCGTCAGGACGAGAGCGTACAGGTCCTGGTTGATGGAGTTGCTGTTCAGCCCTACCCGCGCCAGCACAAAGGAGAATTCGCCCACCTGAAACAGTCCCAACCCCACCGCCAGCGGTACCACATTGCGATACCCAAACGATACGCTAATCGTAGCAAAGATGCTCGCTTTGCCCAACATGACGATCAAGACAATACCCAACACCAGTCCCCAATTCGCCAGGAAAAAGGCCGGGTCCAGCAGCATCCCCACCGAGACAAAAAAGAGCAGGCCAAACAGGTCGCGCAGGGGAATGATGTCACTCAGCGCCTGATGGCCGTAATCGGATTCGCTGAGGACCATGCCGGCGACAAACGCGCCGAAGGCGAAAGACAGCCCAAACAGATAAGTGGCGTAGCCCACGCCCAGGCCAATGGCGGTGATCGCCAGCAAAAATAGTTCGCGGGAGTTCCAGGCAGCCACCAGCGCCAACAGCCGGGGAATAATCCGTGTGCCGATGACCACCATCAACGCCAGGAATAAGATTGCCTTAAAAATGGCCCAACCCAAAATGGGCAGCCCGGCGTCCAGGTCGTTGAGTTGGGGCAGCACTATCATCAGGGGCACGACGGCCAAATCTTGCACGATCAACATGCCGATCATCACGCGGCTGGAAAGTGTGCCCATGCGCCCCTGAGCCATGAGGGTTTTGAGCGTCACCATGGTGCTGGAGAGGGCGATGAGGCTGCCCAGCCAGAGGGCGCTGCGCCAATCCCAGCCCAATGCCCGGCCAATGCCAAAGCCTAGCAGGCTGTCGGAAAAATATCTTCTGAAGGCCCGATGATAGACAAATAACGATTTCAAAGCATCAAGACAAGCAGTTTGCAACTCATATTGGCCTCATTACCATGAATTTTGCACGGTTTTACAGCCCGTTTTCGGCATCAGGCAGGGGGCAATAACGCCCCATCAACCAACCTGCAAGGTATGCAATCGTTTCAAGTTGTAAGCCAGACAAACCAATGTCCATTCGCCACCGGCAGCAACCAGGCCTCGCAGAGAAAACTGACGGAAACCCAAGGTTTCCCTTGATGATACCGATAACCGGTTCAACCGTCGATTTGCGCAAACGGTAGGTGGCTTTGCCGAGGGTGGTCTGCAGTTTGTAAGCCATTTGCTCTTTGACGGAAGCATCATTGGGTGGCGGGTTGGGATTGTCCAGGAAAGGCACGCCAACCCTGATGGTGTGGGCTGCGACCGGTGGCGATGTAGGGGCCAATGCCGCGCTTCCAAGCTGGCGATGTTGTTTTCGCTGAAATAGCCGGTGTCCAAATTGACCTTTTTCGGCTGACCCACGACTGGTGGTACGGTGTCGGAGTTGGCAGGGCGGCCTGTTTATCGTTGGTATGGTCACACAACCAATTGCCCACTACCAGACGACTGTCATGGTCAACCACTACCTGGACGTTATAATGTTGGTCAAAGCCGCTGTTGGTGGCGTTTTTCATGATGCGCGATTCGGGGTCGGTGAAGTTGTACTGGTCTTTATCTCTGGGTCCTGGAGTGGGTGGCTGCGGTGGTTTGCCCGGCGGCTTTTTTCCCTGTGGGTCGGTCTTTTCGGCCCGGGCTTGCATCTTGGCCTCGTATTCGGCTTGCTCGGCTTCATACCGGGCCTGGGCGCGTTCCTCCAGCACCTTCTTGGCTTTCGGCCAGCCGCGCCAATTGCTGCTGGCGTCGGGCAATCTCATCGGGAATGTTCATCTCTTCGGGCAGTTGTCCTCCATCGGCAACTTCAGCCAAAGGAACAACTCCTCGACTTCGGCTTGCAGATAGGCTTCGATAGCCAACAGCCGCTGGTAACTGACCGCTTTGCTCTTGGACGCATCGGCATGGATTTTGCTGCCATCCAGACTGACGTTACCCAATTGCAAATAGCCCATCGCCTGGGCAATCAACAGTATCTGGACAAACAACTCTTTCAGTTCAGCCAGAAATTGCTGGCGGAAAGCCGCAATCGTGCCATGGTCGGGGTGCATGTCACCGGTAATGAAACGAAAGGGAATCACCTCATGGGTGGCGCGTTCAATCTTGCGCGAACTGAATACGCCGCTGGCATAGCTGTAGAACAGCAATCCCAACATCACTTCCGGGGCGTATGGTGGCGCACCCTGCTCACTATACTTTCTATACATGATCCCCAAATCAAGTTGGGCGACGACAGCGACAATGAAGCGAGCCAAATGGTCGGGTGGCAGGACATCGCGCAAGGTGATTTGCAGGTCCAGGGTCTTTTCGTAATCAGCAGTTCTGAATTTTCTTGCCATACCCAAAGTTTACACCGAAATCATTTTTGTTCGGAGAAACGTATCTTCTCCGACAAGCTGCTAGCAAAATGGTGAGCAGCATTTGCAGCGGCGCGCCAATGAGGGCGATGGCCCGGACGGGGCGCAGTTCTTTGAGGGAAAACTCCAGCCCCAGAGCAAACAGCAGTAGGGCGACGCCAATTTCGGCCAGCAGCTCGATGTCGTGGACATCGCTGACGCTAATGCCGCCGGTGGATGGGCCAACTATGATGCCGGCCAGGATGTAACCCAGAATGAGCGGCTGCCGCAACTGCTGGGCGATGATGCCGCCAATGAGTCCGGCCACCACAATGATGGCGATGTCGGCTGCAATTCCCATATGGTTTTACCCCCTGTTATCAGGCGTCGGTAGATTGACGCTGGTTTGTTTTATGCGGCTTGCGCAGAGGATTTGGCGCTTGTTTCTGGCCGAACGGCCGTACCAATCAGCATCGTTTTGTTCAGCGTCTATTGTAACACGGGCAGGGTCAGGTAGTCGTCGGGCACAAACAGGCTGCCTTCGGTGGTTCCTTGCGGGGCGATCTGGCGCAAACGGCCGTTCAATTCCCCATCACCCATCTTGCCATCCAGCGCCAACCGGAACGCTGCGGCGATTTGTGTTACCTGCACGGCCGTTTCATGCACAAATTCCAGCCGGTAATGGACGACGCCCGCGTCTTGCCAGGCGGGCAGGTGGGCCACGGCCGTTTGTGCTTCCGCGCCAAACACCGTGTTGCGGCAGCCTACGTCGGCCATCACCGGATGGGAACGGCCGTGAACGTCGCGCAGTTCTACTTTGTGCTTTTCGCACGGGTGGCCGCAATCTTTGTAGCTTGTGCCGTCGGAGAGGAAGCGGCAGAAGACGCAGTGTTCGGTGTGGAAAACGGGCAGATGGTGATAGGCGATCACTTCCAGCCGCGCCGCGCCGATGGCCTGCGCCAGGGTGGTGATTTGGGCGGCGTTCAGGTCGTGGGTGGGGGCCAATCGGTCCAGACCCAGGTCAAAGAAGGTGCGCGCCGCGATGGCATTGGCGGCGTTCAGGCTGAAATCGCCGCTGAGCGGCTGCTCGGTCTGGCCTTGCAGGGCGTGCAGCAAACCGGTGGAGCGCACCAGGATGGGGCAGTTGAGCCGCAGCAGGAAGTTGACGATGCGCTGCTCTTTGGGCTTGAGGATGCGCGGGCTGGCGACGCGGGCGATGAGTCCGGCAGCTTGCACGCGCTCGACGGCCGGACGCAGGCCGTATAAGTCGAGGTAGTCCAGGGTGATGCTGGCCGGGCGCAAAGCGATGGCCGCTTCCAACTGTTCGGGGGTGCGGACGAGGAGGTGGAGAGAGGGGAGAATGGTGAATTGTGAATGGGGAATTGTGAATGGTGAAGTTGGGCGGTAAGAACGGCCGTGGGGTCGTTTAGGGTGATGGCGGGTGGGGCGGATTGTTGGGTTTGGAGGTGGGCGATGGCGTCGCGGCGCAGGGTGTTGAGCAGGGAGGCGGGGGCGAAGGGACGGCCGTTCAAATCCAGCGTCAAATCAGCCAGATAGTAAGGCGTGTTGCCCAATCGTCCCAACTGCTCGCGGGCGAAGTCGGCGGTGAGGGATTGGTTGCGGGCGGCAGGCAGGGGGTCGGGCGATTGCACGGCGGCCGTGATGTGGGGCTGTTCGGCCAGGGCGACGACCATGTGCAGCGGCTGGCTTTCGTGGGCGGTGAGATGGATGGTTAACGGCCGTTGGTAAACCGGCTGGCTGGCCTGCGTGTACGGTTTCGCCGCTTTGTCCAGGTTGGGGTCGTGGGTGCGCCACACCCAATCGCCCGCCCGAATGCGGCCAAAATCAATCTGCCCATTGCCAAAGCGCAGTTCGAGCAGAGGATTTAACCACGGAGAGGCGGAGGGCGCGGAGGTTTCTCTCTTCTTACCTCCGCGCTCTCCGCGCCCTCCGCGGTTAAAATTCTTATCTCTCTCCACCGGCGTCACCTGATAGACGCGGCCGCCTTCTTCCGGTTCGGCCGGACTGCGCCAGTTGGCGGCGTCGAAGACCAGGCCGTCGCCCGGTTTGAGCGGTGCGGCGCTGGCCGCTGCTTCGGGCTGGATGAGGACGTGATCGCGCCCGACGTGGCTGACGACGCCGACTTTGACGCCGCGATGATTGGGGGAACGGCCGTTCACCACCGCCTGATGGTTCGTCCCGGTCACAAAATGAGGACCAAACCCGCGCGAATACACCTGCTGAAGCTGCAACTCCTCGGCCGGGGTGATGGTCAGGTCGCGGCCGGCCCACGCTTCGTCCACCGCCTGCCGGTAGGCGCGGGTGGTCAGGGCGACGTAATCGGCGTCTTTGTAGCGCCCTTCGATTTTCAGCGCCGCCACGCCCAGCCCCACGATGTCGGGCATCTGGTGCAGGGCGTAAAGGTCGCCGGGGGAGAGAAGATAGCGGGCGTCGTGTAACGGCCGCAGCCGATCATCCACAATCATCTGGTAAGGCAAACGGCACGCCTGGGCGCACTGGCCGCGATTGGCGCTGCGCCCGCCCCACGCCTCGGACGAGAAGCACTGCCCGGAGTAAGAGACACACAACGCGCCATGCACAAACATCTCCAGTTCGCAGGTGGTGGCGGCGCGGATGGCGCGAATATCGTCCAGCGACAATTCGCGGGCCAGCACCACCCGACTGACGCCCAACTGCTGCGCCAGGTTGATGCCTTCGGCGCTGGTCAGGCTCATTTGGGTGCTGCCGTGGATGGCCAGGTCGGGGGCAATTTGCCGCGCCAGTTGGGCCACCGCCACGTCCTGCACGATGATGCTGTCCGCGCCGGCGGCGGCGATGTCGGCCAGGGCATGGACGGCTTCGTTGAGTTCGTGGTCGAAGACGAGGGTGTTGAAGGTGACGTAGCCTTTGACGCCGCGCTGGTGGAGGGTGCGCATGACATCGGGTAGTTCGCTGAGGGTGAAGCCGACTTTGGCGCGGGCGGTGAAGTGGTGAAGGCCGAAGTAGACGGCGTCGGCCCCGGCTTCGATGGCGGCGTGGAGTTGGGGCCAGTACCCGGCCGGACTCATGATTTCGGGTTTGTGAATGGTCATGGAACTATTCTACAGGAAAGAGGGGGGTAAGGGGAACGGCCGTTAACCCCTTTGCGCAGTTGAGTCTGCCCCACTTCCCCCATTTCCTGCTATAATGTCTGCCACACCCATCATCAACCCACTGCCACTCTGGCGCTGCCTCTAGCTTCATGGAGACTTGATGACCGAACCGACCACGACCCACCTGATCGAAACCTTCTACACCGCCTTCCAACGCCGCGACCACGCGGCCATGAACGCCTGTTACCATCCCAACATCCACTTCACCGACCCCGTTTTTGCCGATTTGCACGGCCGTCAGGCCAAAGCCATGTGGCATATGCTCTGCGAACGCGGCCAGGACCTGCAAGTGACGTTTGATGGTGTCCAGGTGAACGGCCGTTCCGGGCAAGCCAACTGGCAAGCCACCTACACCTTCTCCACCGGCCGTCGCGTCCACAACATCATTACCGCCGCCTTCCAATTTCAGGACGACCTCATCAGCCAACACCACGACCATTTTAGCCTCTGGCGCTGGACCCGCATGGCCCTCGGTCCCACCGGCCTGCTCCTCGGCTGGACCCCGATGGTACAGAAGAAAGTGAGGGCAACGGCCGCCTCCAGCCTGCAAAAATTCATCGCCCAACACCCGGAATATGGTCTTGAACCGTGAACCGTCAACCGTCAACCGTAGGCCGTTGACGGAATACGGAATACGGCTTACGAAACAGGAGTTCCCATGCTCACTCCCGACCGCACCATCCGCACTACCTGCCCCTACTGCGGCGTTGGCTGCCAACTGCACCTTAACGTCAAAGACGAATTCATCTACGCCGTCGAAGCACCCTTCGACGCCGCGCCCAACTACGGCATGTTATGCGTCAAAGGACGCTTCGGCACAGATTATGTCAAACACCCCGGCCGCGTCAAAACGCCCCTCATCCGCGCCAACCGCCACGAAGGGCGCAGCGCCAAACCGGTCTGGCGCGATGCCACCTGGGACGAAGCCCTGGACTTGGTCGCCGATGAACTCGTCCGCCTGACGCAAACGCATGGCGGCGACACTCTGGCCACCTACGCCAGCGCCAAAGCCACCAACGAAGACACCTACATCTTCCAAAAACTCATCCGCGCCCTGCTGCACACCAACAACATAGACCACTGCGCCCGCCTCTGCCATGCCGGTTCCGTCACCGGCCTGCAGCTTGCCCTCGGCTCCAGCGCCATGTCTAACTCCATCGCCGAGATGGAACACCTGGACACCTTTATCGTCACCGGCTCCAATACCACTGAAACCCATCCGGTCATTGCCAACTTCCTCAAGCGCGCCGTGCGCCAGAATGGGGCCACGCTCATCGTCATAGATCCGCGTCAGGTGGGCATGACCGACTTTGCCACCCTCTGGCTGCGCCAAACCCCCGGCACAGATGTCGCCGTCTTTCAGGCGATGGCCCACGTCATCGTTAAAGAAGGGCTAGTCAATGAGGATTTTATCCGCCAGCGCACCGAAGGCTTCCAGGAATACATCGAATCCCTGGAAAGCGCCACGCCTGAATGGGCCGAAACCATCACCGGCGTACCTGCCCAATCCATCCGCGAAGCGGCCCGCCTGTACGCCAACGCCAAACGCGCCGCCATTTATTGGGGCATGGGCATCAGCCAATCCACGCATGGAACCGACAACACCCTCACCCTGACCAACCTGGCGCTGATGTGCGGCCATGTGGGGCGCGCCGGGACCGGCCTGAATCCACTGCGCGGTCAGAACAACGTGCAGGGCTGCTCCGACAGCGGCGGCCTGCCCAACGTGTATACCGCTTACCAGAATGTGGCCGATACGGCCGTACAACAAAAATTCCAACAGTTCTGGGGCGTCTCGCTCAATCCCCGCCCCGGCCTGACAGCTACCGAAATGGTAGACGGCGCGGTCAATGGCAGCGTGCGCGGCATGTTCATCATCGGCGAAAACCCGATGATGAGCGAACCCGACCAGGAACATACCCGCCACGCGCTGGAGCAGCTCGAACTGCTCGTCTGCCAGGACATCTTCATCAACGAAACCGGCGAATTGGCCGACGTAATTTTGCCGGCTGTCAGCTTCGCCGAAAAAGATGGCACCTTCACCAACTCCGACCGGCGCATCCAGCGCGTGCGCAAAGCGGTCGAACCGGTCGGCCAATCCCGCGCCGATTGGGATATTTTGTGCGATTTGGGCCGTCGCATCCAACAGCGCCTGGGCGTCCAGCTTTCTGCCGGCTTCGATTATGCCCATCCCGCCGAAATCTGGGAGGAGATGCGCCAGCTTACGCCCGACTTCTACGGCATAGACTACGCCCGCCTGGAGCGCGAAGGCGGCGTCCATTGGCCCTGCACCAGCTTCGACCACCCCGGCACGCCCTTCCTCTTCGCCGACGACTTCCCCCGCGGCAAGGGCAAATTCTGGGAAGTGACCTTTGGCACAGAATCAGAACAGCCAGACGCCGACTATCCGTTCAACCTCAGCACCGGGCGCGTGTTATACCACTGGCACGGCAGCACCATGAGCGGCCGTTCCCGCCTGGAAGAAATCTACCCCGAAGCGACGTGCGAGATAAACCCGACCGATGCGCAAGATTTAGGATTAAAGACAGGGGATTGGGTAGAAGTAGAATCCAGGCGCGGCGCGATTCAACTGCGCGCCCTTGTCACGGGCCGGTCGCCGCGGGGCACGGTGTTTATCCCGTTCCACTTTGCCGAGGCAGCGGCCAACGTCTTGACGATGGTGCAGTTGGACAAACGCGCCCAGATACCGGACTACAAGAATACGGCCGTGCGTCTCCACCCCACCACACCCCCTTCTGACTGGGACGAAGGCTACCAGCAAGACCTGCTCCAACGCGGGGCCATTAAGGACCCTGTGCAGGTTCATTAGATGGCAAGGTGGCAGGGTGACAAGGTGCTAAGGTGGTAAGGTGGCATCACGTCACCCCTTCACCTTGTCACCCCTCACCCCCTCAGCTTTATGACATTCACATGTCAATCGTCATGCCAATTGGGTGAATATCCACACTGAACGACTGCCTTTAAAAACCGCATAATACCCGAAACCAAATTGTGAATAGTTTCACAATTTGGCTGTTTTTTTGTATTCACACATTCAGCGGAACGGCCAAAATCGGATTCGTAACTCAAAATCCGGCATGGTTCAAGAAGCAGAAGGTATCCTTTATAAATTAGTCGGCGAATTGTGATTCTTAGCGGAGCCTTCGGCCATTCGGGCCATTCGGCTTTGGAGCGAAGAATCCCTATGGGTTGGCCGAGTGAACGGGATGCTTCACTGCGAAGACTTCGTTCAGCATGACGCTTCTCATGTGTAAAGGATATTTTAACGGTCTTGAACCACACCCGAAATCCGAAATCCTAAATCCGCATTCTGAAGGAGGTAAGTTGGATGGTATCTAAAACAAGCCAGATAGAGCCGCCATCAGATGATAAGCGATGGCGCATTGTGCAAGGGACCATGCGGCGCAATGGGTTTGCACGACATTCTCTGATTGAAACCCTGCACACAGTGCAAGAATCGTTTGGCTTTTTGGACGAGGAATCGCTGCGCTATGTGGCCGGGTCGCTGCGCGTGCCGTTGAGCCAGGTATATGGCGTTTCCACCTTTTATCATTTGTTTAGCCTGAAGCCGGCCGGTGAACATACCTGCGTCATGTGTACCGGAACGGCTTGTTATATCAACGGCATTCCCAAAATGTTGCAGGCCGTTGAAGAAGAATTGGGCATTACGCCGGGCGAAACAACGGATGATGAATTGATTTCACTGATGACAGCCCGTTGTCTGGGCGCCTGCGGCATTGCGCCAGTGGGCGTGTTTGATGGTGAAGTGATGGGCAAAGTAACGACCGAAAAAGTCCTGGCCCAAATTCAAAGCTGGAAGGAGGCCGCCAATGTCGAATGAACAGTTAGAGCAGATTTCCCTCTCTGAGCATAAGAAACAGGCGCAATACCGCCATGTCGTGACGGTATGCGTCTCATCAGGGTGCATGTCGGCGCAGAGCGACCTGGTGAAGAAAGCCCTGGAAGATGCTGTGGCCGAAAAAGAGTTGGATCACACTTGTCAGGTGAAGGGGGTGGGCTGCCGGGGGTTGTGTTCGCGTGGGCCGTTGGTGTCTGTGCAGCCGGAACACGGCCGTTTTGAACAAGAAATCCTCTACCAAAACGTCGCTCCGGAAGACGCCGGCGAGGTACTGTCCAGCCTGGACGCAGAACCGCTGGCGCGGCTGCAATGCCCCACCGACACGCCGTTTTTCCAACGGCAGCACAAAATTGTGCTGGAAAATAGCGGCCGGATAGACCCCGAACGCATCGAAGAATATATCGCCCACGAAGGGTATGGCGGGTTGGTAACGGCCGTTACCGAACTCTCCCCCGGTGAAGTAATAGATGAAATCACCCGCAGCGGTCTGCGCGGCCGCGGCGGCGGTGGCTACCCCACCGGCCTCAAATGGATCACCGTCGCCAAATCCGAAGGCAGCGAAAAATATATCATCTGCAACGGCGATGAAGGCGACCCCGGCGCATTTATGGACCGCAGCATCATGGAGAGCGATCCGCACCGCGTCATCGAAGGCATGGCGATTGCCGGCTACGCCACTGGGGCCAACATCGGCTACATCTACGTGCGCGGTGAATATCCGCTGGCCGTCTCCCGCCTGAAAACAGCCATTCGTCAGGCGCAAAAGTTGGGCTTCCTGGGCGATGGCATCTGTGGCACAACCTTCAACTTCAATGTCAGCATCCGTTTAGGCGGCGGCGCGTTTGTCTGCGGCGAGGAAACTGCCCTCATCGCTTCCATCGAAGGACGGCGCGGCACGCCTCGCCCCCGTCCGCCCTATCCGGCGGAATATGGTCTATGGGGTAAACCAACGCTCATCAACAATGTCGAGACATTTGCCAACGTGCCGTCTATTTTGCGCAACGGCGGCGACTGGTACGCCGGTATCGGCACGGAAAAAAGCAAAGGGACCAAAGTGTTTGCCCTCACCGGCGCACTGCAAAATACCGGCCTCATCGAAGTGCCGATGGGCATTTCCCTGCGCGAAATCGTCTACGAAATTGGCGGCGGCGCGCCCGACGGCGCTACCGTCAAGGCCGTACAGACCGGTGGACCTTCCGGTGGCTGCATTCCAGCCGACCACTTTGACACCCCCGTAGATTACGAGTCGCTCAAGGAGTTGGGTTCCATCATGGGGTCTGGCGGCATGATCATCATGGACGAATCCGCTTCTATGGTGGATGTAGCCCGTTACTTCATGGAATTTTGTATGACTGAATCTTGCGGCAAATGTATCCCCTGCCGTGTAGGGACCGTCCATATGCACAACTTTCTGGACAAGATTTGCAAAGGCGAAGCGCGCTACCGGGATTTGACCATGCTGGAAAACCTCTGCGAGATGGTTAAGGACACCAGCCTGTGTGGTCTGGGCCAGACAGCCCCCAACCCGGTGCTGAGTACCCTGCATTACTTCCGCCAGGAATACCTGGATTTATTGATTGATCATGATCAAAACGGCCGTGCGCCCCAGGCGCTGGTCATCCCGGTGGAGGCATAACCATGAAACGACCCTCACAATCCCGTATTAAAACCTTAAAGATTGACGGCGTAGATGTTGCCGCTCGTGAACATGAAAGCATTCTGCAATTGGCCCAGGAAAACGGCATCTTCATCCCCACGTTGTGCCATCTGGATGGTTTGTCGGAATATGGCGGCTGCCGCCTGTGCATGGTGGAAATGAAAGGCTCTAACCGGCTGTACCCCGCCTGCATGACATACGCCGATGAAGGCATGGAAGTCAACACCAAGTCTGAGCGGCTGCTGGAATACCGGCGCATGATCTTGGAAATGCTGTTCACCGAACGCAACCATGTTTGTTCAGTGTGCGTCTCTAACGGCCACTGCGAATTGCAATTCCTGGCCGCCAAGCTGGGCATGACTCGCGTTGAACTGCCTTACCTCAACCCCAGCGTCTCCGTAGACGCTTCCCACGATTTGTTCATCATGGACCACAACCGCTGCATTTTGTGCCAGCGCTGCGTGCGCGTCTGTGGCGAGATCGAATGGGCGTCCACCAAAGGGGTGATGGGACGCGGCGTCAATGCCCGTATCATCAACGATTTAAATGGCGACTGGGGCGATTCGACAACCTGCACCAGTTGTGGCAAGTGCGTCAACGTTTGCCCCACAGGCGCGTTGGTGCAAAAAGGCAAGTCGGCCGGCGAAATGGAAAAGCGGCGCGATTGGCTGCCCTACCTGAAACTAATGCACGAGGAGTAAGCCATGAGTGACAAAGCAAAATTAGCAACAGTCTGGCTGGATGGATGTTCCGGCTGCCATATGTCTTTTCTGGACATTGACGAACGTATTCTGGATGTCGCCGCGCTGGCTGACCTGGTGTACAGCCCGTTGGTAGACTTGAAAGAGTTCCCGGAAATGGCTGATGTGACCCTGGTGGAGGGCGCGGTGAGCAGCGAAGAAGATTACCACAAGATTCAAAAGGTGCGCGCCCACAGCAAAATTTTGGTGTCGCTGGGCGACTGCGCCGTGACAGCCAACGTGCCAGGGATGCGTAATCCGTTCAAAGTAGAAGATATTCTCAACCGCGCCTACATCGAAAACGCGGAAATCAATCAGCAGATTCCGGTGCAGGTAATTCCGCCGCTGCGCAAAACATCGGTTCCGGTGCATCACGTGGTAGACGTGGATGTGGCTGTGCCCGGCTGCCCGCCATCGGCTGACACGATTTTTTATGTGTTAACGGAGCTGTTGGCCGGCCGTGAGCCGGACCTGACGGGCAAAACAAGGTTTGGCATATAGAGCGTGTGGTGAGCAGCGAGCAGCCAGTAGTACGTGGCGTGTGTTTCTTACCCGCTGTTGGACACCCGCAAAAAGAGCAAAATCTGATGAGTAAAACAATTACAATTGACCCCGTGACCCGGATTGAAGGGCACAGCAAGATAACCATTCAGTTGGACGACGACGGCCGTGTCGCCGATGCGCGTTTCCATGTGACCCAGTTTCGTGGCTTTGAGAAGATGACCGAGGGACGGCCGTTCCACGAGATGCCTTCTCTCACTGCTCGCATCTGTGGCATCTGCCCCGTCAGCCACCTGGTCGCCTCGGCCAAAACCTGCGACGCGCTGTTGGCTGTCACCGTGCCGCGCACGGCGCGCAACCTGCGCCGCATTATGAACCTGGCGCAAATCACCCAATCGCACGCCCTGAGCTTCTTTCACCTCTCCTCGCCCGACCTGGTGCTGGGTATGGACGCCGACCCGGCGCAGCGCCATCTGTTTGGCGTCGCCCAGGCCGCACCGCAGTTGGCCCGCGACGGCATCGCCCTGCGCAAATTCGGCCAGCAAATCATCGAACTGTTGGGCGGCAAGCGCATTCATCCCTCGTGGATTGTGCCCGGCGGCGTCAGCCACCCGCTTTCCGCCGAGGACCGCGCCACCATTCTGGCGATGATTCCCGATGCTTTGCTGCGGGCGCAGCGTACCCTGGACTGGTACAAAGGCGTTTTCGGCCAATTCGATGAGGAAATTCGCAGCTTTGCCAATTTCCCCACCCTGTTCATGGGCATGGTGAATCCCAAGGGCGAGCTTTCCATGTACGCCGGTCGCATCCGCATTGTCAACGCCGTCGGCGAGATCGTGGCCGACCAGTTGGAACCGGCCACGTACCAGCAGTGGCTGGCCGAATCGGTGGAGCCGGATTCCTATCTGAAATCGCCTTATTACAAACCGATGGGCTACCCCAACGGCATCTTCCGCGTCGGGCCGCTGGCGCGCATGAACATCATTTCCCGCTGTGGCACGGAAATTGCCGACGAGGAATGGGCGGAGTTCCGCATGTTGCAGCGCGGCGCGGTATTGAGTTCGTTCCAGTACCACTATGCCCGGCTGATCGAGATCATCTACTGCATTGAGCGCATTCGTAACCTGCTGAACGACCCGGACATCCTGAGCGACCATGTGCGTTCGTTTGCCGAGCCGAATGCGTTTGAGGGCGTGGGTATGTCGGAAGCGCCGCGTGGCACGCTGCTGCACCATTACAAAATTGGCAAAGACGGTCTTATCACCTGGGTGAACATGATCATCGCCACCGGCAACAACAACCTGGCGATGAACAAAGGCGTCCATCAGGTTGCCAAGCATTTCATTCGCGGCGAGAAAATCCAGGAAGGTATGCTCAACCGGGTGGAAGCCGTCATCCGCACCTTTGACCCCTGCCTGAGCTGCTCCACCCACGCCGTCGGCCAGATGCCGCTGCAAATCCAGCTCCTCGCCCCAGACGGCGCAGTGCTGGATGAGAAGTTTCAGGGCTAGAAGGAAGAGCCAAATAGAGGAAGAGCCAGAGGTGATTCTCTGGCTCTTTTTTGTTGGTTTTGATATGGTTGGCGGCATGGAAACGTTGTTGATTGGCTACGGAAATCCGCTGCGCGGCGATGACGGCGTAGGGTGGCGGGTGATTGAGGAAATTAACCATTTTCAATCGTCAATTGTCAATGGTCAATGGGGAGGGCCGCTCACTCCGCACTCCGCACTCCGCACTCCGCAATTGATTGCTGTGCATCAGCTGCTGCCGGAGTTGGCGGAGCCGATTAGTGAAGCGGAGTTGGTGATTTTTGTAGATGCGTCGGTGGAAGGGGAGCCGGGGGCGGTGCAGGTTCAGGCGGTAACGCCGCGCCCGCAGCAGCCGGGGGCGTTTAGCCATCATTTTGACCCGGCCGGGTTGTTGGCGTATGCGGGAGAGGTATACGGCCGTTGCCCCCCCGCCTATTTGGTGACGGTAACGGCCGTTTCCCTGGGCTACGCAGAAATACTATCCCCCACCGTCGCGGCCGCGCTGCCAGAAGTGCTGGCCGAAATTCAGTCGCTCATTAGTCAAACCCTCGCATAATTTGACACACCTTTCCTCATTGGCGTATGATCCATTTTAACGAGACGCAGGATTGTCTGGAAATGGATGACGAATTATTCTCCGATTTGTTAGAAAGTGTCCGAGTAGGTGGCGCTATTTTGCGAAGAGAGCAAAACGCGGCACGAACATTCCATGTACCGAGTGTTACCATGACCGATTTAACGATTGCCTTACCCAATGAGGTGATGATTAAACTACAAGAATTGGCTGAGTACCATAACGTCACCCCAGAAGATTTGGTGCGCGCCAGTGTAGAGGAGCTGATCGCCTCGCCAGAGGAAACGTTCCAGAACGCGGTGGACTATGTCTTACAAAAGAACCAAAAACTCTATCAACGATTAGCCGCCTGATGCGTTATCTGACTCTTAGCGAAGCGCTTGAATTGCATGAAAGAGTTGTCACGCAGACAGGCGGAGCAAGCGGTTTGCGCGATATGGGTGGTTTGGAGTCGGCTCTGGCACAACCGCGTATGACGTTTGAAAGAGAAGAACTCTATCCAACGACAGCCGAAAAAGCGGCGGCTTTGGGGTTTTCTATCATTCAAAATCACCCATTCGTGGATGGTAACAAGCGCACCGGACATGCGGCGATGGAAATCTTCCTGGTGTTGAATGGGTACGAAATTGACAAATCGGTAGATGAGCAGGAAGCAGTTATTTTGCAGGTAGCCTCTGGCTCCTTGACTCGCAGGGCTTTTACAAATTGGGTACGCGCGTCCATCCCAAAACGATAAACTCTATCTGCTGAATCTCTTCATATTTCCCACATTGGATACAAGATCATAGGCTGCGGCGACGCTTCATTCCGCAGTCCGTAATCAAAAGAGGGTTCCCATGAACGTAAACCGCGTGATCGTCATTGTTTTAGACAGCGTGGGCATTGGCGAACTGCCGGACGCCGCCGCTTATGGCGATGTGGGCAGCCATACCCTGGGCAATACGGCCGTTGCCGTCGGCGGCCTGAATGTGCCCAATCTCACCCAGATGGGCCTGGGCAACATCGCCATCTTGCAGGGGGTGAATCCGCAAACTGCGCCCACGGCCGTTTACGGCAAAATGGCCTCAGCCTCCGCCGGTAAAGACACCACCACCGGGCATTGGGAATTGATGGGCGTGCAGTTGGCACGGCCGTTTCCCCTCTACCCCAATGGCTTTCCGCCCGACGTGATGGAGCGCTTCGAGACCGCAATCGGGCGGGGTACGTTGGGCAACTATCCCGCCTCCGGCACGGTCATCCTGGACGAATTGGGCGCGGAGCATATCGCCACCGGCAAGCCGATCATCTATACCTCCGGCGACAGCGTTTTCCAGATTGCCGCCCACGAAGACATCATCCCCATTGACGAGTTGTACCGCATGTGCCACATCGCCCGCGAGATTTTACGCGGCGAACATGAGGTCAGCCGCGTCATTGCCCGGCCGTTTGTTGGGCAGCCAGGCAGCTTCAGCCGCACCGCCAATCGCCACGATTTTTCCGTCGTGCCGCCGCAGCCCACCGTGTTGGATGCGCTCAAAGAGGCCGGGCTGATGGTCTACGCCATCGGCAAAATCAACGACATTTTTGTCGGCCAGGGCATCACCGACTATATCACCACGCAGGACAACAACGACGGCATAGATAAAACCATCGCCGCCATCCGCGAGCAGCGGCAGCGCGGCCTTATCTTCACCAATCTGGTGGATTTCGACGCCAAATTCGGCCACCGCAACAACCCGCAGGGTTACGCCGACGCCCTGGTCGAATTTGACCAACGCCTACCGGAGATCATCGCCGCCCTGGCCCCTGGCGATCTGCTGGTTCTGACGGCCGATCACGGCAACGACCCGACCACGCCCAGCACCGACCATTCGCGGGAGTACGTGCCGATTTTGGTGACGGGGCCAGGGGTGAAAACGGCCGTTAACATCGGTGTGCGCTCAACATTTGCCGATTTAGCGGCGACAATTGCCGACGTGTTTGGGCTGGATTGGACCTTCCCCGGCCAAAGTTTTAAGGCCGCACTGTAGCGAGTAGCGGGTGACGAGTAGCAGGTATAGCCCTCGCCACCCGTTACCGGCGGATGCTGTTATAATCATTCTATGGCCCAACCACTGTCAAACGACGACGTTATTTTTAACGTTGTTACGCCGCTTGGTTTCTCTGTCCGGGCAACAACCGGTTACTGGCGGATCATCACGACCATTAAGCACCCGGTCATGCAGGGACGGGAAACGGCCGTAAAAGACGCCCTAAGCAACCCCGATGTTGTGCGGCTGAGCAAGAGCGATCCGCAAATTTACT
The DNA here is from genome assembly GCA_016716065.1 of Candidatus Leptovillus gracilis. NCBI lineage: Bacteria > Bacillati > Chloroflexota > Ardenticatenia > Promineifilales (SeqCode) > Promineifilaceae (SeqCode) > Candidatus Leptovillus > Candidatus Leptovillus gracilis. Next base: position 308,684 of record JADJXA010000007.1, read on the forward strand.
TATTCTACCGTTTTGATGGCGCTAAACGATGGGTTTGTGCCGTTGCCAGGCGATTGAACGGTGATGGATTCTTGATTACCGCATATCGTACAAGCAACGTGAAGGAAGGCAGACAGATATGGCCCAAGTAAAAGTCTATTATGATCAGATCGGCAATACACTGACCGTCTGGTTTGACGATCCCCAAAATGAGTTTGAAGCGGAAGAAACGGGCGAAGGAATCATTTTGATGAAGAATAAAGATGGCGCGGTGATCGGTTTCGAAAAGTTAAATTTTTCTGCTGTTCAACCCGAACCTTTGCGGGTGGCGTTTGAAACTGTCACCTTCTAAAAACAGAGGAAACCCAAATGAACCTCGATACCATGACCCAGGCCGACATTCTGGCCGCGTTAGAACAAACCCCCGGCTTTATCGCCCGACTGATTGACCATACCATTCTCAAAGCCTTTGCTACCCAGGCAGATGTGGCCCGGGTTTGTAATGAGGCGCTGCAATATACCTTTGCTTCGGTGTGCGTGAATCCGGCGCATGTGGCCTTTGTGGCCGAGAGATTGGCCGGTTCGCCGGTGAAGGTGTGCAGCGTCGTTGGCTTTCCGCTGGGCGCAACCACCACGGCCGCCAAGGTGGCCGAAACGCAGCAAGCCCTGGCCGATGGCGCCGACGAGATAGATATGGTGCTAAACATTGGGGCGTTGAAAGACGGCCGTTTCCCCCACGTGCAGCAAGACATCACCGCCATCGCTGCTGCCACCCATGCGGGCAACGGCCGTCTCAAAGTCATCATCGAAACCTGCTACCTTAGCGATGCGGAGAAAGAAACGGCCTGCCAGTTATCGCTGGCCGCAGGCGCGGACTTCGTTAAAACCTCCACCGGCTTTGGCACTGGCGGCGCAACCACTGCCGATGTCGCCCTGATGCGCCGCGTGGTGGGGCATCAGGCCGGCGTCAAAGCCTCCGGCGGCGTGCGTAATCTGGCCGACGCCCTGGCGATGGTCCAGGCCGGCGCCAATCGCATTGGGGCCAGCAGCGGCCTGACCATCATGGCCGAAGCGCTTGCCTAAAAATCGTCAATCGCCAATCGCAAAGGGTGAGCGAATGATATTGCGATTCCGCAGCATCAGTGGGTCGGCCCCACCTGGCTCAAATACCTGGGCAGTCCCGGCGTCTATGTGCAGGGCGGCAAAGAGCGTGGGCGTGGCCTGGGCGGCGTCAATCGTCACCAGCACCTCCCGGCTGATCCCCGGTGGCAGCCAGACCTGCCCGATAACTTCACCCAATTCCCCCTCGTTGTTGGTATAAATTGCCACCCACACATTGGCGTCAGCCACCACCAACGGGACAACAACGGTTGTTTCCGCCGTGTCGGTAATTGGCGCTTGGTCACGGGTAGCCAGGTAAGGGCCAGGGTTGGTCCTGAAGTTGAAGGGGTTGGGGATGCGTCCCTGATAAGTAATTTGTGGATCGGCCGCCGGGAAATTGAAACCGCTACCCGGTTCTGTGTCTTCATGTAAGAAGATAAAAAGCTGGTCGGTGACGCTGTTGACTTGCAGCGGAACCCGAACTTGTTGATTCAGACCGTCAGCCAGCGCCGCCGAGCCGATGATCAGACCAGGGCGACCCTCGCCGTCGTCCTGGTACACCACCAGCCAGCCTGGGCCATTGCTGATCACACGCTCCACGGTAATCGCGCCATCTACCAGTGGTTGATCCAGCACCAGCACGTCAGGTGGGTAGGTGACATTGATTTGGGCCACGACTGGCTGACCGGCCAGCAGGATAGGCAGATCGCCATCGGGAAAATCGAAGCGGTTGGCACGGCCGTTATCCTCGTGCAGCATGGTATATAAAACCGGTGTGCCCTGCCGCCAGGGGATATGCACCACCACATCGGCCATTTGCCCGGCGTCTACAAACGTGTGGCCTAAAATCGGCCCCATCTTGCCCTGCTCGTCGGCGTAGACCACCAGCCAGCCGGGGTTGGCGCCGTCACGCTTGCCACGCGCACCAACCCATCTTCGATGATGTTCTGGTCGGCGGCGGTGATGGCCGGCAAGGCCAGGTCGCGTTGGATGGCAAAGGATTGGGCGGTTACGGCCGTTTCCGCCAGCAGCGGCTCGTCCACCCCCGGAAATTCAAACACGCCCGCCGCCCCGGCGTCCACATGGATGATGGCCGCCAGTTGGTCCGTGGCCGCCAGCGGGTTGATGGTTACGACTACGTCGCTGCTGACACCGCCGGGCACAGCCGTATACCCCAACACCTCACCCACCTGTCCCTCCCGCTCGGCGTGAATCACCAGCCAGGACGGCTCTAATACCGTCACGTTGGTGATGACCAGACGGCCGTCTTCGTCAATCGTCTGGTCATCTACCGCCAGACCAGGCCGGATGGGCGTCGGGCTGGGCGGCGTCGTAGCGGTGGCGGTGGGCTGCGCTGGCGCCGTGGCCGTGGGGGTGGTGGCAACGGCCGTGATCGTCGGCGTTGGCGCCGGTGTTGGCTCTTCCCCACAAGCTGCCAGCAGCAGCAGTAAAATCAGACAAACAAGAATCCGTTTCAACACAACATAACCTCTTACAAGTTGACGATTGCTGGCTGGCAATCGTCTGTTGACAATTGATTCGATTGTATGTCGGAACAGAAAAATGCCAAAATCAGCCGCAGTTCTCACCTGTTTGACAACCAGCATCAAGCGCTGTATCATGTGACCGGTCGGTCATATGACCGACCGGTCACATCAGGACAAAAATGCCTAAACAGACATTCTTCAACTTACCGGCCGAAAAACGGCAAACTTTTTTAGACGTTGCCATCGCCGAATTTGCCGCCAACGACTTTGCCAATGCCTCCGTTTCGCGCATTGTCGCCAGGGCGGGCATTGCTAAAGGCAGCTTTTACCAATACTTCGAGAACAAAGAAGATTTGTATCGTTACCTGCTGGACCTGGGGACGCAGGCGAAAATGGCCCTGTTTCATGCGCAGCCGCCAGACCCGTCCGGCAGCCTCTTTGCCTATTTGCGGCAACTGGCCCAGGCCGGCGTGGCTTTTGAACTGAGCCAGCCGCAGCTCAGCCAGATCGGTTATCGGGCAGTGCAAAGCAACAGCCTGCCGCCGGAGTTTTTGGCCGAGGCGCGGCAAAGCAGCCGTCACTTTTTTGCCCAACTGATTACCCAGGCCAAAAGCCAGGGCAGCGTAGACACGGCCGTTGACGAAGATTTGGCCGCGTTTGTCTTTAGCGTCGTCTTCACCGAATTGGGGCGCTATCTGATGGCGCGGCTGGCGCAAGAGGGCGTGATGGTGGACGACGGCCGTTTGCCCTTCCACGCCCACCCCGCCGAAGCCCTATTAGACCAGGTGCTGTACATCTTAGAATTTGGCGTCGGCCAAAAGGAACAACCATGAAAATCCTCATCCTGACGATTGGTTCGCGGGGCGACGTTCAGCCCTATGTGGCATTGGGGCGCGGTTTGCAGCAAGCCGGGCACACCGTCGCCATCTGCACCGGCGACTTATTCAAAGAAATGGTCACTGCCCACGGTCTGGCTTTCTGGCCCATGGACGACGAGATGATTCGACTGTCCGCTTCGCCTGAAGCGCGGCAGATGATCGAAGGCGGCGGCAATCCGCTGAAAGCCATCAACCTGGTCAAGCCGATGATCCGCCGCATGATGGCCGACATCTGGCAGGCGGCCCAATCGGTGCAGCCTGATCTCATCATTTACCATCCCAAAACGATGGGTGGCTATCACGTGGCCGAAGCGCTGAACGTGCCGGTGATTTTGAGCCTGGTGCTGCCCATGTACAGCCCTACCCGCGAATTTGCCCTGCCGCTGACAGCTGCCAACCTGGGTGGCTTCTTGAACCGCCAGACGTACCGCATGGTTCCGCTCATTTCTGCGCCTTACAGCAGTGTGGTGAACGATTTTCGCCAGGAGTTGGGGCTAAAACCGTGTGGCAAGATGTTGGATGAGACAAAATTGCCAGACGGCCGTTCTACCCCCGTGATGTATGGTTACAGCAGCCACATTGTGCCCCGCCCGGCCGATTGGCCGCCAACCACCACGGTCACCGGTTACTGGTTCCTGCCGCCCGACGAAAGCTGGCAGCCACCGGCCGACCTGACAGCCTTTTTGCAGGCCGGACCGCCGCCGGTCTATATCGGTTTTGGCAGCATGGCCGGGACACAGCCAGAACGATTGGCCGACATGGCCGTGCAGGCGCTGCAACAATCTGGGCAGCGGGGCATTTTAGCCACCGGCTGGGGCGGACTGAAACCGGGCGATTTGCCCGACACTATTCTTAAACTGGAGAGTGCGCCGCACGATTGGCTGTTTGAACGGGTAACGGCCGTTGTCCACCATGGCGGCTCCGGCACGACGGCCGCCGGGCTGCGGGCCGGCCAGCCCAGCCTAATCTGCCCTTTTATCGCCGACCAGCCTTTTTGGGGCGAGCGGGTTCACCAGTTGGGCGCGGGGCCAAAGCCGATACGCCAGAAGCAGTTAACGGCCGAAAAACTGGCGGCAGCCATCCAACAAATGGTGGCGGATGGGGTGATGCGGCAGAGGGCGACGGCCGTTGGCCGGGCGCTGCACGCCGAAGATGGCATTGCCAATGCCGAACAATTTGTGGCAGCGGTCAACGGCCGCTGGTAATTTTTACCGGCATAGGTGGCGGAAGCGTCTGCGTGAGGGTCCGGTCCTGTTTGTCAATCGGCGTTGTTTTGATACACTCTCATCACCTATAAACAGAGAGGATTAGACAAACTGCATGACATCTCTCACAGACGCCCATATCGTCGTGGTCGAAGATGACCCCAACGCACTCCTTATCACCATGGATTTGCTGCGCTTGAATGGCGCGGAACATTGTTACGCCAGCAAAAGCGTAGACGCCGCCCTGGCGTATGCCGAAAAGCTGCCCCAGGTTGATCTCTTCCTGGTGGACATCAATATGCCCGGCAAGAGTGGTTTTGAACTGTTAACGGCCGTGCGCGCCCACGCTCGTCTGGCGGCGGCTAAAGTGACAGCCATCACCGCCGGTACCTTTGCCGAAGATGTGGAGAAAGCGCGCCAGGCGGGTTTTGATGGCTTTATCAGCAAACCGCTAAAAACGACCATCTTTGGCTCGCAGTTGGAACGCATTTTAGCCGGTAACAGCGTATGGGATTGGCGTTAACCTGGCTTTGCCCGGCTGGTTGGAGACATTGTGGCTATAAGGAGGCAGCCTGTTCCCCGATTGACGCAAGCGGTAATCTGGCGGCGGACACGGCCGTATCTCTTCCACCTCGCCCTCGCCCTTTTTTTCCTCTTCTTTACCCTGGGTTGCAGCCTGCTAAACCGTAATGCGGACCAACCGCCCCCCCTGGAACAGGCGGCCTCCCCAATTAATCTGGTGTGCAGCGAAGAGTGCGCCCGCCGCGGCCAATGCGGTACCATCGCCGACGGCCGTTCCGTCATTCTCGGCCACCCCGAACGCCCGGTTGTCAGCGGCCACCAGTTGGTGTTTGCCACCGACACCCCCGTAACTCTGGTCGGGACCAGCATCCAACGGCTGCAAATAATCGCCACCAGCGAACAATTCGACCACACCTTCTACCTGGTCACCCGCCCCAATGACGGCCGTTCCGGTTGGGTTGCCGGGTGGTGTGTGGGGCAGTGAGAAGCGTGGACAGTGTTCAGTTTTTGAACTACTGAACACTGAACACTGAACACTGGATACTATACCCCATGACCCACCTCTTCCTTCACGAACTCCTGGCCGCCCAAGAAATCGGTGAATCAGTCGTCTTAGCGACGGTGATCAAGGCGCGGGGGTCTGTGCCGCGCCACGCTGGGAGCAAGATGTTGGTGTATGCGAACGGCCGTACCAGCAGCACCATCGGCGGCGGCGAATTGGAAGCCCGCGTTGTAGCCGCCGCGCTAGAAATGCTCGCCGCTCCACAAACGCCGCCGCGCATCATCCCCTACGCCCTGGTAGACCCGGCCCGCGGCGACCCCGGCGTGTGCGGCGGCGAACTGGAGGTTTATCTGGAAAGTTACCATCCCCCGGCCACTGTGTTGGTGATTGGCTGCGGCCATGTGGGGCAGGCGGTCGCCGGACTGGCCCATTGGCTGGGCTACCGCGTTGTCGTCACCGATGATCGCGCCGAACTGGCTGCCCCAGCCCACATCCCGCAAGCCGACATCTACCTGCCAGGCCCCTTCGACGAAATCCTGCCTCAACTCGCCATCACCGCCAACACCTACGTTGTTGTTGTCACCCGCAATGTGGGGCTAGACCAACACATCCTGCCGCTGCTGGCTCCCACCCGCGCCCCCTACATCGGCGTCATGGGCAGCCGACGGCGCTGGGCAGAAACACAGCGACTGCTGCTGGCCAGCGGCCTGCCAGAAACCGACCTGACCCGCTTCCATTCGCCCATCGGCCTGGAACTGCACGCCGAGGAGCCGGCCGAAATCGCTGTCAGTATCATGGCCGAGATTATTCAGTTTCGACGAGGGGGGAAAGTTGGTTAGTTGGTTGGTTTGCTGGCCCAGATTGGACCAATCTCCAAGATTGGTCCAATCTAAAAAACCCAACCAGCCCGTTTAGATTGGAACAATCTCCAAGATTGGTCCAATCTTCCGTATGTTATTTAAATTTTATTCCTCATGACACTTGTCACTTGTAACAACCCCACAATTTGAAGATACTACACCCATGAACCAGCAACCTAAATTCATCCAACGGTATGAAACCCCCACTCGTGTAACTGATGCGCTGGCGCTGTTGGCCCGATACGGCCGTGCCGCCCGCCTGGTGGCCGGTGGGACGGATCTTTTATTGGAATTGGAACGAGGCCAACGGCCGGATGTGGACGTGCTGATAGACATCACCCGCATCCCTGGCCTAAACCAGATCACGCGGGGGGAAGACGGCCGTATTCACCTCGGCCCACTCGTCAGCCACAACCAGGTCATCGCCTCGCCGCTCATCGTGGACAAGGCGCTGCCGCTGGCCCAGGCATGTTGGGAAGTAGCCTCGCCGCAGCTGCGCAACCGGGCCACCGTCGCCGGCAACCTCATCACCGGCAGCCCGGCCAACGACACCATCTCGCCGCTGTGGGCGTTGGCGGCCAGCGTCACCCTGGCTTCGGCCGCCGATGGACAGCGCACCGTGCCGCTGTCTGCCTTTTACACCGGCGTGCGCCGCACCATCATGCGCCCGGACGAAATGCTGACGGACATCAGTTTCCCGCCGATGGCCGCATCGGCGCGCGGCCTGTTTGTGAAACTTGGTTTACGGCGGGCGCAAGCCATCTCGGTGGTGCATCTGGCGTTTATTTTGGACTTTGCCGCCGACGGCCGTACCGTGACAGCCGCGACCATTACCCAGGGCAGCGTCGCCCCCACCATTATTTCTACGCCAGCGGCCGAATCCTTCCTGGTGGGCCAACAACTCAACGACGCGACCATCGCCGAGGCGGCGCGGCTGGCGGCGGCTACGGCCACGCCCATCAGCGATGTACGCGGTCCGGCTGAATATCGCACCGAAATGGTGCGCGTACTGACAAAGCGGGCGCTTACCACCCTGCGCGACGGCCAGGAGCGGGCCAATTGGCCGCAGCTCCCCACCATGTTGTGGGGCGAAACCGGCGGCGTCTACCCGGCCGGCGACGCCTTTGCCGCCAGCCACGACGCCCACACGCCTATTACGGCCACGGTGAATGGGAAAACGGTGACGGCCGTTGGCGGCGTCCACAAAACCCTGCTCCACTGGCTGCGCGACGCCGGTTTGCTGACCGGCACGAAGGAAGGCTGCGCTGAAGGTGAATGCGGCGCCTGCACCGTCATCCTCGACGGCATGGCGGTGATGTCTTGCCTGGTCTCCGCGCCGCGGGCGCATGGGGCGGAGATTGTCACCATCGAAGGGCTGGCCGGGCTGAACGGCGGCGATGGGCTGCACCCGCTGCAAGCGGCTTTTGTGGATACCGGCGCGGTGCAGTGCGGCTACTGCATCCCCGGCTTTCTGATGTCTGGGGCCATGCTGCTGGCGGAAAACCCACAGCCCGACCTGGCGCACATTCAACAGGCGTTTACCGGCAATTTGTGCCGCTGTACCGGATATTACAAAATTATTGAGGCAGTGGAGAAAACGGCCGTAGCTGCCTGATTCGAGGTAACTACCGGGCCTCTCTGCGAAAGTTGGAGGCATCTCATGAGGCTAGACAAAAAACGCGAAGAAGAAGTTGCCCAACGCAAAGGCATGACCGGTCGGACCATCATCGCCAGCATCTGGCTGCTGATTTCTATTGCGCTTGGTTACGTGCTGGTTAATTACCTGATCGCCCAGAAGTTTCTGAATTTGAACATTTTTTACCAATGGGGCATCCCCCGCGCTGTGCCATCCTGGGTGTTCCTTGCGGCGTTAGTCTTGCTCGTTGTGGCGATTATGCAGTTTTTCCTGCTGTTTGGATTTATGGTCGCCAGCCCCGAAGGCCGCCGACGCAGTGGGCGAGGCACTCTTTACTCGCGCAATAAAGACCCCTTTGATGATGGGAGTGGACGAGGTTAATGTGAACGCAACCCAACTAAATTCTCTGCCGCGGGTGGACGCCGCCACTAAAGTAACCGGGCAGGCGGCTTATCCAGGCGACCTGGCGCCGGATAGTTTGTTATTTGGCAAGGTCTTGTTTAGCGGCCAACCACACGCCCGCATGGTGGCGATGGACACGTCGGCGGCCGAGGCTGTGCCGGGCGTGGTGGCTGTTTTCACCGCCGCCGACGTGCCGCTGAACGAATATGGCCTGATTATGCCAGACCAGCCGGTACTGGTGGGGCTGGGCGGCAACAAGCAGGGCGATAACGTAAGCCTGTGGGAAGGCGACCAGGTGGCTGTGATTGTCGCCGAGACGGAAGAGGCGGCCGCCCTGGCCCGCAGCCTGATCCACATCGAATGGCAGCCGCTGCCCATCATCACCGATATGTTTGCCGCCATGCGCGACGAGGTGGTGCTGCATCCCTGGCATGGCAGCAATATCCTGAAAAAGTACCAGATTCGCAAAGGGGAGATGGCCGCCGGTTGGGCGGCCGCCGACGTGGTGGTTGAAAGTGAATACAAGCTGCCTTACCAGGAACACGCCTATTTGCAGCCGGAAGCCGGGGTGGGGTATGTGGATGAAGACGGCCGTATCACCGTCGCCATCGGTGGGCAGTGGACGCATGAGGACCAGGAGCAGGTGGCCCACGCCCTGCGGCTGCCGTTGGAGCGGGTGCGGGTTGTCTACCCGGCCATTGGTGGGGCGTTTGGCGGTCGCGAAGACATGTCTTTGCAGATTGTCCTGGGGTTGGCGGCCATGCGCCTGCATGAACGGGGCATCAATCGGCCGGTGCGCATCACCTGGAGCCGCGAGGAGAGCATTATCGGCCACCACAAACGCCACGAGGCGGTGGTGCGGACGAAATGGGGGGCGACGAAAGAGGGGAAGATTACGGCCGTCTCCGCCGAGGTCTTCATGAACAGCGGCGCGTATGCCTATACCAGCACCAAAGTCCTGGGCAATTTCCACCTGATGGTTACTGGTCCCTACGAAATCCCCAACGCCCACATAGACAGTTACACCATCACCACCAACAATGTGCCCGGCGGCGCGTTTCGCGGCTTTGGCGGCCCGCAAGGGGCCTTCGCCGCCGAAAACCAGATGAACAAACTGGCCGAAGCGCTGGGCCTGGACCCGGTAGAAATCCGCCTGAAAAACGCGCTCAGCGATGGCAGCCTGCTGACCGTGCAAACCCCCATGCCCCAAGGTGTCAGCCTGAAAGAGGTGATTGCCCGCTGCGCGGCGGAGGCGGTGTGGGGAGAAAAGGAGAGCGGGAGCGCGGCTGTCCAATCTCCATCGCCGAACCCCCAGTCCCTTAAAAAAGGGCGTGGCTTTGCCTGCGCGTTTAAGAACGTGGGCTTCTCGTTTGGCGCGCCGGAGAGGTGCGAGGCGATTGTGGAGCTGTATGGCGGCACAGAAATCGAACAAGTGATTTTGCGCCACGCGGCGGCCGAGGTGGGGCAGGGGTCGCACACGGCGCTGAAGCAAATGGCGGCAGCGGCCGTTGGCGTGGATGTGTCCCTGGTGGCGTTGGATATGTCCGACACTGCCAGCAGCGGCAATTCCGGCTCGGTCTCGGCCTCGCGCATGACCTTTATGGCCGGCAATTCCATCCGGCAGGCGGCGGCGGCGGCGCTGGTGAAGTGGGCCAACGAGGAGCGGCCGGCCATCGCCCATGAGACCTATTACCCGCCTAAGACCGAGCCGTATGACCCGGAAACGGGCGTCTGTATGCCGAACTTCGCTTATGGCTATGTGGCCGAAGCGGTGGACCTGACGGTAGACGTGGAGACGGGGCATATCACCATAGACCGGGTGGTGTGCGCCAACGACGTTGGCAAGGCCATCAACCCGATGTTGGTGCAGGGGCAGATTGAGGGGGCGGTGGTGCAGGCGCACGGCTATGCGTTGATGGAAAACTTGCAGGTGGAAGACGGCCGTATCCGCAACCCTTATCTCAGCCAATACCTCATCCCTGGCATCAAAGACATACCCACGCAAGTGGAATCCATCATCATGGAAACGCCGGACCCGATTGGTCCCTGGGGCGCGCGCGGCATGGCCGAAATGCCTTTCCTGCCGCTGGCCCCCGCCATCATCGCCGCCCTGCACGACGCTACCGGCGTCTGGTTCGATGAAATTCCCCTGCTGCCGTATAAAGTGGTGCAAAAGCTGCGCGCCCATGGGATTGGGGGGTAGGCTGTCAGCCGTAATTGGAACACGGATTACGGGACACGGATAACGGAATACGGATCACGAAACACGGCATGTTATTCCCCAACCATCTGGTACTCATCCGTGGCGGTGGCGACCTGGCGACGGGGGTCGCCTACCGGCTGCACAAAGCTGGTTTTCCGATTGTGGTGCTGGAATTGGCACGGCCGTTGGTCATTCGGCGGCGGGTGGCGTTGGCAACGGCCGTGTTGGAAGGCCATGTCACCATCGAAGACCTCCACGCCCAACTCGTCCCCACCCCCCAAGACGCCCTGTCCCTGGCCCCCACCGGGACCATCCCTGTCCTCATCGCCCCCCACCTTCAAACTTCACAATTCATAATTCATAATTCACCATTCACCATTGTTGATGCCCGCCTCGCCAAACGCAACATAGACACCCACATCCATCAAGCCGGGTTGGTCATCGCCCTCGGTCCCGGCTTTAGCGCCGGGCTAGACTGCCATGCCGTCATCGAGACGATGCGCGGCCACAGCCTGGGGCGGGTCATCTGGCATGGCCCGACGCTGCCCAACACCGGCACGCCGGGCGTCATCGCCGGCAAGGGGGCGGAGCGGGTTCTGCGCGCCCCGGCGGCGGGCGTGGTCGAGTGGCGGCGGGACATTGGCGATCTGGCGGGGGCGGGCGAGGTGATTGGCGAAGTGGCCGGGCAGCCGGTGCGCGCCCCATTTGACGGGGTGATTCGCGGGTTGATTGCGCCGGGAACGGCCGTACCCCCCCATCTCAAAATCGGCGATATAGACGCCCGCGCCGACGCAGCCGCCTGCTTCACCATCTCCGACAAAGCCCTGGCGATTGGCGGCGGCGTCCTGGAAGCCGTGTTGACTCATCTCAACCGCAATAAGTTCTAGCAGGCTGTTGGAGTATCTTCTCAATATGTCGGGGTCAATCGGTGGCAAAGAGGTAAAAGCCGGGTTTACCCGGCGTTGTTTGATAGACTGGCGCTTTAGCGCTGGTCGTCGCCGGTTGTCCGCCGCGCCTGGAGCTAAAGCCCAAGGCTAAAAAACGACGCCCCGTAAACGGGGCTAGAGACGACCGTGACGGTAACGACAAGCCTACCGGAGGCTCCCCAGATTATCAAGATGTTACCTGTTGGAGAAGTCAAAATAGGACGCGGGTGAACGCTGATTTTGCGTTAGAGTTGTTAAATCCGGCATGGTTCATCGAGCAAAATATCATCTTTACAAATTTACGCGGCATTGTCATGCTGAGCGGAGTCTTCGGAGCGAAGCATCCCGCTCCCGCCAGAGGAGGGGATGCTTCGGGGGATGCTTCGGCGGCCTCAGCACAGGCTCTCAGCATGACACCTCTTCTTGTTAAATTTGTAAAGCACCATTAGCTTTAAATGAACCCTGCCTTAAATCTTTAAGATTTGACAACCCTATTTTTCGAAGGAGAAAACAGCGATGAAACTAAAATTGCCTTTGCTGCTGCTGGCGGCGATCATTTTGCTGGACCTGGTCTATCTGGGCGTCAGCTATTATTTTGCGGGTATCATCATCGGCGGCGAGACGCAAACATTGGCCGAAGGCCAGGCGCAACAGATCAGGGTAATCGGCGAATTAGATTTGCCCGCGCCGGAAACTATTCGCATAGACGCCGGCGAGGTGATCTTGGCCGGTAATTATTACGACAATGCGCTGGACGGCCGTTGCGCTGTGCTGCTGCTGCATGGGTACACCGGAACCCGTTACGGGGCGCTGCAATACGCCCCTCTGTTCTGGGAGCGCGGCTGCGACGTGCTGACCTACGACGCGCGCGGCCACGGTGAGAGCAGCGACGCCTTCCACACGTTTGGCTACTACGAAAAAGAAGATGGCCTGGCCGCCTACCAGTGGTTGCTAAGTCGCACCGGCCTGACGCCGGACCGGGTGGGTCTGGTGGGCGTCTCTTATGGCGCGGCGGCAGCGCTGCAAATGCTGCCGCTGCTGCCCGACCCGGCCTTTGTGCTGGCCGATTCGTCGTACAGCAGTTGGCGGGAGATCATTACCCATCAGGCCGACCAGCAGTTTGGCTCCTGGGCTACCTGGTTTGTGCCGGGCGCGTTTCTGGTGGTGTGGCTGCGGACGGGAGCCAATGTGGCGGAGGTTTCGCCGCAAACGGCCGTGACCCAATCCACCACCCCCATCCTGCTTGTCCACGCCAAAGAAGACGGCTTCACCCCCGCCGCCCATTCCCAAGCCATCTACGCCGCCAGCAACCAGGCGACCACCGAACTGCAAATCACCGATTGGGGCGCAGATCATGGCCTGTCTATCATTGTGGATTACGCCGCCTTCGACCAACTGACAGACGGCTTTCTGGCACGCCATGTACCTGGTTTTGGCTTGAGTGATGGGCGTTAGGCGCTTTGGTTCTGGCGGGAGGCCGGGGAATTTGTGGGGCAGGGTGGTTGGTGGCGTTTTCGGGAATGGGGGGTGGTTTGGGCGGCGAACCTTTTTAAACATCAACATACCTTAGCTGTTCCCAGTTTAATGTTGGAAATCATCAATCAAAAACGCCTGGAATATCCGTCTGACTAAAGTCATTGCCTTTGAACAGCAGTGGCTCGCCAGAGATTTTAGCTAAAGCGTAAGCAAAACAATCGCCAAAGTTTAGTCCGGCTGGATGTCGCCCTTTTCCGTACAGGCGATATGCTGAACGAGCGGCCATGGCTTGTTCATTTGTCACGGGTTCGATTTGAAGTTG